>QCPG01000014.1 GCA_003212615.1 Prochlorococcus sp. AG-436-E22 | reverse complement strand
TGTACACATATCAAGATTAAGATCTAAACTTGAGGCTGATCCAGCAAATCCTGAATTGATATTAACCGCAAGAGGTACAGGATATCTTTTTCAGCGAATTGTAGATATTGCGCCTTTTGATGGTAAATAAATGGGAAAAGAAACTGTACATAAAATTAATAAGTCCAGAGCTATCAGAAGATTAGTTATTTGGTATAAAAGAAACTCAGCTGTAACTTCAATAGTAGATACTGCAGCTAGTTCTGCAGTAACGGCTAGTAATGTGGCTGGCAACGTAGTTTCTGGTGCTGGATCTGTAGTAAGCACAGCTAGTAATGTCGCAGGTAATGTTGCAGGTAATGTAGTTTCAAGCGCTGAATCTGTTGTGAATACTGCAAGTACCGTAGTTTCTAATGCTGGTTCATTGGCTAAGAATACATTACAGCCATTGGTTTTTGATCCATTAAAAAGATTACAAAATAGCGATAATATTCTAGATAAAGGGTATGACACGCAATCTAAGAGAATTTGGATCGCTGTTGATGGTATGGGTGGAGATTATGCTCCTGGCCCAATTCTCGAGGGTTGCCTTGAAGCTATAAGTAGATTTCCGATAAATATCAAGTTTGTTGGTGAAACTGAAAAAGTTAAAAATGAAGCAGAAAAAATTGGTTTATTAGAATCTCTTGAAAAAGAAATAGAAAATAATCGTCTTGAATTAATTGATAGTGGAGAGCCTATAGGGATGAATGAAGAAGCTACTGCAGTGAGAAAAAAGAAAAACGCAACTATAAATGTTGCTATGGATTTAGTAAAAAATAATAAAGCCCAAGCTGTTTATTCAGCTGGTAATTCAGGAGCGATGATGGCTTCTGCTATATTTAGAATTGGTAGATTGAAAGGGATTGAGAGACCAGCTATAGGCGCATTGTTTCCAACAAGGGATCAAACTCGTCCTGTATTAGTTTTAGATGTAGGTGCAAATACTGACTGTAAACCCTCTTATTTACATCAGTTTGCTCTTCTCGGCAATATTTATGCAAAAGATGTTTTACAAGTTAAAAAACCAAGAATTGGTCTTTTAAATATCGGAGAAGAAGAATGCAAAGGTAATGATTTATCCCTGAAAACATTTGAATTACTATCTACTGAAAAAAGTTTAGATTTTGGAGGAAATTGTGAGGGTCGAGATGTATTGTCAGGTAGTTTCGATGTAGTTGTATGTGATGGTTTTACCGGCAATATATTATTAAAATTTCTTGAGTCTGTGGGAGGTGTTTTATTAGATATTTTGAGATCTGAACTTCCAAGAGGGAGAAGGGGGAAAGTTGGTTCAGCTTTTTTAAAAAGTAATTTAATTAGAATTAAAAAAAGGTTAGATCATGCCGAACATGGAGGTGCCTTATTACTTGGAGTAAATGGTATTTGCGTGATCGGTCATGGTAGCAGTAAATCCTTATCAGTAGTTAGCGCTCTTCGCTTGGCTCACTCGGCAGTGAATCATGACGTAATGGCAAATTTAAAGCAACTTCAAAAGCTTCAAGTTTTAAATTCATAAAACATATTGTGTCAAATTTATGTTTGACTTATATAAGTAACTAAAAAAACTCTTTTGGAAGGAATAAAAGTTAACCAGATTGGAGTATCATTTAAAGGAATTGGCAGTTATGTACCCGATCAAGTACTAACCAATCAAAAAATTAGTCAAAAGGTAGATACAAGTGATGAATGGATAAAATCTAGAACTGGTATTTCTGAGAGAAGAATTTCTAGATTAGAAGATAATGTTACTGAGATGGGTTATGAGGCGGCACTAAATGCAATTGAAATGGCTAATTGGGATATTAAAACGATTGATTTGATTGTTTTAGCTACGTCTACGCCTAATGATTTATTTGGTTCAGCGCCTTCTATTCAAGCTAAATTGGGGGCCTATAATGCTGTAGCTTTTGATTTGACTGCAGCATGTAGTGGTTTTTTATTCGCTTTAATAACAGCCACCCAATTCTTAAAAGGGGGGAGCTTTAAAAGGGCTATTGTTATAGGGGCGGATCAATTATCAAGCTTTGTTGATTGGAATGATAGAAGAAGTTGTATTCTCTTTGGAGATGGTGCGGGAGCATTAGCAGTTGAAGCCACAAATGAATTTGATAATTTCATTGGTTTTGATATGAGAACTGATGGGGAAAGGGGTTCTTTTCTTAATCTTCCATCAACAAATAATAAGGATTCAATAATTGATAACATTGATTTTTTAAGTGGAGGTTTTTCTCCAATTCAGATGAATGGACAGGAAGTGTATAAATTTGCAGTTAGAGAAGTTCCGATAATTCTCGAAAAGTTGTTTAGAAACACAAATTATAGTTCTGATGAAGTTGATTGGCTTGTATTGCATCAAGCTAATCAAAGAATATTAGATTCCGTAGGAGATAGGTTGAAAATTCCGAGAGAAAAAATTCTTAGTAATTTAGAAAAATATGGAAATACTTCAGCAGCAACAATTCCACTCATGATGGATGAGGCTATTAGAAATAATAGAATTAAACATAATGATATTATTGCTACAAGTGGTTTTGGTGCTGGGCTAAGTTGGGGTGCAGCCCTCATTAAATGGGGTTAACTACAAAAATAGGAACATTATGACAGTTGCATGGGTATTCCCTGGACAGGGTTCGCAAAAAATTGGAATGGCAAAACAAATTGAAAATTTGCCCAACACTAAAGATAGGTTTAATTATGCATCTGAGATATTTCAGAGGAATTTATTTGAAATTTGTGAGTTAGATACTGAACCAAGAAATCCTCTTATTGATTTAAATAACACAATAAATACACAAATTTGTCTTTTTTTAGTTGAATCAATTTTATTAGATGCATTAAAGGAAAATGGATTTAAACCAACCTATGTTGCTGGGCATAGTCTAGGAGAAATAACTGCACTATATTCTGCGGATGTTTTTTCATTCGAAGATTGTGTTTCTCTTATAAAAGAAAGATCTCAATTAATGGTAAATGCTGGGAAAGGATCTATGGCAGCAGTAATTGGTTTTGATAGAAATCAACTTGATCTATTAGTACAAAAAATTGATGATATTGTAATTGCTAATGATAATAGCTCTTCCCAAGTTGTCTTATCAGGATCTACTGAAGCATTAGATAATTTATCGAGAGAAATTTCTTGTAAAAGATTCTTGAAATTAAATGTTTCAGGTGCATTTCATTCACCATTTATGAAAGAACCTTCATCAAAATTTTCTGAGTATTTAAAACAGATTAAATTTAACAAACCCTCTTTCCCAGTCATAAGCAATTATGAACCTTCACTTTGTAGTGATTCAAACGAGCTTAAGATTAGATTAGAAAAGCAAATGTGTAATGGAGTGAGGTGGCGAGAAACTCTGGATTTAATGGCAAAAGATAGTGATCTTCATATTGTTGAAATTGGCCCTTCTAATGTACTAAGCGGTTTAGTAAAAAGACATCTTAAAGATGTAAAAATTTCTCAAGTTTCATCTTCTGATCAAATATCTTATTAATTTTCAATGAAAAGTCATACTATGCAAAAATTAATCTATGAATTAGTTAGCAAGCTTTTTGTCTTTCCTATTTATAAATTTGTATTTAAAGGTCATTTAATAGGTAGAGACAATATTCCTCAAACAGATTCTTTTATCATGGTTTCTAATCATGGTTCTTTACTTGACCCACCTTTGTTAGGCCATGCCCTTGGACGTAATATATCTTTTATGGCCAAGGCAGAGCTTTTTAAAATTCCTTTTCTGGGCTTTATTATCAAGGCTTGTGGAGCTTATCCTGTGAAAAGAGGAATTGCTGATAAAAATACAATTAAAACAGCATGTAAAAAATTATCAAATGATAATTCTATTGGAATTTTTATTGATGGCACTCGTCAAAAAAATGGTCGAGTGAATAAGCCCAAACAAGGTGCAGCATTACTAGCTTTTAAAAATCAAAAATTATTATTGCCTGTGGCAATAGTTAATTCACATAGACTTATAAGATTTAAATTATGTATTCCTTTATTTTCAAAAATAGTTATTAAAGTGGGAAAACCTGTTCAACCTCCACAAAGTTCATCAAGAGATGATCTGCATTCTGTAACAATGCTTCTTCAAGAAAAAATTAATAATTTGATTGGATGAATATTTAGTTAATTGGAGAAATAGGGTAAAGAGGTAAAACTTTTTTCCAGGAATTTATATTTGAATTTAATATATTTTTATTTGATAAATTTAATAATTCTTTTAAATCTTCTTTATCATTATAAATAGCCTCAAAAAAAAGTTCTTTACTCTCAAGTTCTTTAACAACTTTTGGTAAAACTGTTTCTCGAATGACTAGATCTGAGGGGGTTTTTTCGTTATGAAAAATTTCATATTTACCTGCAATAAACCCTTTTCGTTTTAATTTTTTGTAAATCCAGAATGATTTTTTGTTTGTAAAGATATTATTTTTTGATGAAATTCTTTTGGCCATTATTTCAAATGAACTAAAACTGTCTAGAGGACAATTTATTTGTTGTGAGATAGTTCTTGCTAAAACCACAATAAGTCGTGAAGCATTAAAATTTGCTGGCCCTATGCTGACAGATAACTTATTTATTTTTTGTAAATTTTCTATGGAAATGAATTTGTTAAGGTCATTAATTAAGTTATTGCAAAGGTCATTATCAAATTTTTTGATATAAAATTCATCAGATTCAAGGTTATTGTTTTTTCTATACCCAAAGCAAAAAGAATTGTCTGTGCTATGAATCGCTAATGTAGGGTAATTTTCTCTTTGGTTGAGTTTATTTGTCATCTATTACCTTTAAACAGGTAGTTCCATACCTGGATTACACTTAGACCATTTACCAAATTCATACTCAAAACTTTTACAAGATTGAACATCCCAATCAGTTTTATAATCACCATTATTATCTTTAACTATATTGACATGTATGAATGGTTTTTTTGCTTTAAAATCAGGTAGATCACAAATATGATCAACACCATGATTATTCTCAACATCATGATATGTGATACATCTATCAACCCATTTACAGTTGATGCAAATGCACATAATAAATAAAAAAAATGAAAAGTAGCATTCTCACTGATCATACACTAATAATTGATGAATTAGAAACTAGAATAAAATTTCATAATTTGAATTTTATCTTAGGTTTTTTACCTCAAGGATCATATTTGGTTGGTGGTTACATAAGGGATATTATTTTGGGAAGAGAGACTGAAAAGGTAGATTTTGATATTGTGGTACCTTTTAATGCAATTGAAATTGGGCAAAAGATTGCAGATAATATTGGATCAAAATTTATAATTTTAGATGAAAAAAGAGAAGTGGTAAGAATTATTCTTAATCATATTTATATTGATATTGCTAATCAGGATTCATCTACGATAGAAGGAGATTTGTGTTCTAGAGATTTTTCGATTAATTCAATTGCTTTTTTATTTGATAAGAAGTCTTTGTTTGATCCATTGAATGGTCTTAAAGATCTAGAGATTTCTTTGCTTAGAACTCATTCTGAAAACAATTTACTAAATGATCCTTTGCGAATATTAAGATGTTTTCGATTTGTTTCAGAATTGAATTTTAAAATTGATCTTAATTTAATTAATTTTATTAAAAAAAATAAAGGGAAATTATATCTTGTTGCTAAAGAGAGGATTAATAATGAAATACAGAAAATAGTACATGGAGCAAATGCTCTTGATTCAGTATTGTTGATAAAAAAATTAAATATATTTGGTAATGATAAATTATCTGAAGATTCTTTTTTTTTGGATTTAGAGAAAATTAATTATTCAGAACTTAATCAGGAAGAAAAAGAAAAATTTTTACCATCATTTTTTATTGCTCAAATTTTAGATGTTGTATCTTTAGAGAAACTTAAATTTAATAAAGCTGAAATTGTAAAAACTAAGTTACTGCGAAAATGGCACTTTTTTTTGGAGAACAAAAATACCGCTGATTTCGATGAATCAGATAGATTTAAATTACACAAAGAATTAGAGATGTTTCTTCCTTCTTTTATTTTTTATTTACCTCAAAATTTGCGATTAGATTGGTTAAATAGATGGCGTGATAAGGAAGATAAATTATTTCATCCCTCAAATTTAATTAATGGTGATGTAATTAAAAAAAATTTAAAAATAGAGGATGGGCCTATTTTAGGTGATCTTTTACAGTATCTCTCAAAGGAGCTTGCATATAAAAGATTGAATAATTTTGATGAAGCTATTTATAAAGCTACGCAATGGATTGAACAAAATGCGCCAAAATGTGATTAAATACACATAGCTTAGTTTTGTTTAAAAGTTCAGACTTAAAAATCATTTTTAAAAATTTATGAGTATTCGTATTTACATTGGCAACTTACCACAAGGATTTAATCCAAAAGAATTTGATAAGATTTTAAAATCAGTTTCTGATTCCATTAGATTTAAAGCAGTTTTAGATAAGGAAACTAAGGAATGTAGAGGTTTTGGTTTCGCCACAGCAAACAATGAAGAGAATGCTAATTTATTAATTCAAAAATTAAATGGTTTTGAATTTAATGGTTCTAAATTAAGAGTAGAATTGTCAGAAAAGAAAGATTCTGCTTCAAATAAAAGAAATAGCGGAAATTTAAACAAGAACAAGAAGAGGAAAGATTTCAAGAAAATTGTTCATAGTGATGCTCCAAATCTTGAGGCACCTGATCCAAGATGGGCTGGAGAACTATCCAAATTAAAAGATTTATTGGCTAACCAGAAGACGCCTGCTTAACTATTTAATTCTAGAAATTAAAAAAGATATTGGAATCTCAAAAGCTTTCACTGAATTCTTTACAAAAGCTCTGTTGTTAAAAACATCATAATCTAGCCTTTCAATAGAATCTAAAATTCCTCTATAGAGACGTAAAGATGTCCAAACTGGCCATCTTGCGTCAGACGATAACCATTTAATTCCATCTTCAGACTTTTGGAACCATTCGCGCGCCCTTGTTAATTGAAAGTTCATCAGCGCCTTCCACTGATTATTGATTTCGCCTTTTAAAAGTTCTTCTTCAGAATAATTAAATTTTTCAATATCCGCTTGTGGGAGATAAATTCTCCCTCTGTGTCTATCTTCTCCTACATCTCTCAAGATATTTGTTAATTGATTCGCAATTCCTAGAGCTATCGCTGCTTCCGAGGGGTCAGGTTTGGCACTCCATGGTGCTGATGTATAAGCGTTATCAATCCCCATGACATTCTGAGTCATTAAACCAACAGTACCTGCGACTCTATAACAATAGAGTTTTAATTCATCAAAATCTTTGTATCTAAATTTATTAAGATCCATTCTCTGACCATTTATCATGTCTAAATAAGGTTGAATACTTTGTGGATATTTTTCGATGGTATCTAATAAAACTGAATCTAATTCTGATTTTATCTCCCCTTTAAATACATTCTTTGTATTTTCTTCCCATGCATCTAAATTGTCTGAAAGTTCATCTTTAGATTTAGTTGAAGCTTCTTCGCTATCCATTATTTCATCTGTTCTTCTGCACCATACATAAATAGCCCAAATAGCTTTTCTCTTTTCTGGTGGTAGCAGAAGAGTTCCCAAGTAAAAGGTTTTAGCCCATTGTTGGGTTTCTTTACGGCATATCTCATATGCTTGATCTAGTTGGGAAATTGACTTTTTCAAAAAGTTTTTTAGCTAATTTGGAAATTTTTAATGTTTTTAAGAAACATGTTGAGGGGTTTTGGAATACTCTTTGTTAATTGATTCCGCGCATAATTTACCACTTAAAACAGCTCCTTCCATAGATGCTAAATATTTTTGCATTGTGTAATCACCAGCTAAGAAGAAGTTTTTTATAGGAGATTTTTGACTAGGTCTGAACTCTTGGCATCCAGGAACTGCCTTGTATACGGATCTTGGGGTTTTAACTACTTTATATTTTCTTAAGTTTGTCTTATCGTCACCCATAAAATGTGTTGGGAATAATTTTTTCAGTTCTTCCATGGTTGCATCAACGATATCTTGATCGCTTCTATTTATCCAATCTTTTGCTGGTGCAAAAACTAATTCAAGCATTGATCTATTTGGATCTTCGTATTCTTTACATGTAATACTCATATCTGCATAAACACTGAGAAGTGGTGATCTGCTAAATAGTAAATGGTCAATATCTGTTAATTTTTTATCAAACCATAAGTGAATATTAATAACTGGAACTCCATTTAAGCCATCTAATTTAGAAAAAGCATCTAAACCTTTCCATTGTTTAGGGATTATTAATTTAAATAAATCTACAGGCATTGCACTCACATAAGCATCAGCAGTTAGCTCTTTCTTTTCGTTTTTATCTAAAGATGCAATAGTAAAACTTTTAACAGTGCTATCTTCATTAAGGTTGATTTGCCTCAATGGACTATTCATATGCACTTCTCCTCCACGTGCTGTGATGTAATCAACCATTGGTTGGCAAAGTCTTTCGGGAGGGGCGCCATCAAGAAATGCCATTTTCGATCCATTTTTTTCTTGTAAAAATCTGTTTAGTGCTGTTAATAAAACTGTAGAGGATATTTCATCCGGCCCAATGAAGTTTAAAGCTTTACTCATAGCTATAAAAACTTCGTCATTAACTCTTTCTGGAATATTGTGTTCTTTTAGCCAATCTGTCCATGATTGGGTATCACATTTGTCTAGATATTTTTGACCTCTTAACATTGCAGGCACTAACCCTAATCCAAAAAGAATCTTTTCATTCCATGAAAGCATATCGTTGTTGCTAAGTATGGCTGTAACTCCATTCATGGGAGCTGGAATATCTGGAAAGTCGAATCTACTATACGTTCCTGGCTCAGAGGGTTGATTAAAGATCATTGAATGACTTTTCCATTGCAGTCTGTCTTCAATATCTAATTCCTTGAAAAGTTGCAACATATTAGGGTAGGCTCCAAAAAATATATGCAAACCAGTTTCATACCAATCTCCATCCTCATCTTTCCATGCAGCAACTTTTCCTCCTAGAACATCTCTTGCCTCGAGAACTATTGGAATGTGTCCATTATCAACTAAATATTTAGCGCAAGATAAACCTGCTAAACCTGCACCAGCAATTACAACACGCATTATTAAATTCAGAAATAGATTAACACTTACTAATAAGCTACATTAAAGTTAGAACATAATAGTTTTTTTTGTTGATTATTTCGCAAAATTATGGAAAAAATGCTTTTAAAATCAACTACTCGACATGTAAGAATTTTTACTGCTGAAGTAGTTAATGAAGAATTGCAGTTTCATCCAAACAAATTGACTCTTGATTTAGATCCCGATAACGAGTTTATTTGGAATGAAGATTCTTTGAGTATAATAAATGCAAAATTTAATGAACTAATAAAAGATAGAGCAGGAAAGGATTTAGATGATTATGAACTTCGCAAAATAGGAACAGAAATTGAAGGTCTAATCAAATTTTTGCTTCAAAATGGTCAATTAAATTATAACCCTGATTGTAGAGTAATGAATTATTCAATGGGTTTACCAAAAACAAATGAAGTACTGTGAATAGACCACCCTCAAATAGAAGGCCAAGGAGAGGCTCGAACAGAAGAAATTACTCTTCAAATCCCAGAGAAATTGATTCTTATGGACAAAGGAATAGTAGATTGCCTACTGCTGCTGCTGAACAAAAGATTAACTTTAGTACAGGAACTGTAGCTGTTCTTGCGGGAGTTTTAATTCTCGGTGTTGGTATTGGAAGCGCGATTACTAGTACAACTGATGGCGGCCAAGGAAATATAGCTAGTCAACAACAATTAGATATGGCTGTTCCAGATCCTGAATTTTGTAGACAATGGGGTGCAAGCGCCTTTGTGATTGATGTTGAAATGTATACAACTCTGAATCCATCAACGAGTTTTGTAACACAACCAGCTCTTCAGCCAGGTTGTGTAATTCGTCGAGAAAATTGGACAGTCTTACAAAAACAAGGGGCAATCAGTAATGAAGATGTAAGAGAATGTAAGCAAAGAATGAATACTTTTGCTTATATTGGATCTATCAGAGACAAACCAATAGTAAAGTGCGTTTATCAGACTGATGTAAATGAAAATAAATTTATAATCAAAGGCGATGGACAAGCCGAAGATGGAGGAGTAGGTATTAATAAAGAAGCAATTCAGTTCTGATCAAATTTATATTTGACTTAAAGGGCTTTCTAAACTAGCAAATTGTGGCAGTATATTCTTCTTAAACGCGTCGGATGCTCTTGAAGTATACCTTGATGGATTAGTAATTAATTTTAGTGCTCTTGTAACTTCTAAGTCAGCAATAAATGCTTTGTGGATTGTTCCAGCGGCTAATTCTCTTTCAATTGAAACAACAGGTAAAAATGAAGCTCCAAGACCTGATTGAACCGCATTCTTGATTGCTTCAAGAGAGTTAAGTTCCATCTCAATTTTTAGTCTTTGAATGTCAAGTCCAGAATCTTTAAGAAGTTTGTCAACTACTTTTCTTGTAGTAGATTGAGAGTCTAATGTTACAAAATCTAATTTGTATAAGTCTTCTTTTATAAGCTCTTTTTTCTTTGAAAGTGGGTGTTTGGAGGGTAAAACTAGTGCTAATTCATCTGTCGCATATGGAATTACATCTAGTAAATTTTCTAATTCGCTTGGTAATTGTCCACCAATAATGGCTAAGTCAATTTGTCCATTGGCAACACTCCATCCAGTTCTTCTTGTGCTATGTACTTGAAGTTGAACAGATACCTCAGGATATTTTTGTCTGAATAGTCCTATCATTCTTGGCATTAAATAAGTGCCCGTTGTTTGACTGGCTCCAATGATAAGAGTTCCACCTTTTAAACTATTTAAATCTTCGATAGCTTTACAAGCTTCGTCGCATTGATTCAGAATTCGTTCACAATATTCCAGTAGAAGTTTACCTCCTTCAGTTAAAAGAGCTTTTCTACCTCCTCTATCGAAAATTGTGATTTCAAGTTGTTTTTCTAGATTTTGTATTTGTAAACTCACAGCAGGTTGAGTTACATACAAAAGATCAGCAGCTTTTTTAAAACTTCCTTGAGCTGCAATAGCTTTTAATATTCGTAATTGGTCTAGAGTAAATGGTAATTCGGGCATCTATTATGCCTAATTTTATTTATAATTCTAATACTTAGAAGTATTCTTGTTAAGAACTAAATTATTTGACATAGTCTAAATTTATGGAGACTCATCAAACTTCTCTAATAATCTTATCCTTGATTTTGATTTTTGCAGTAATTCATAGTGGTGGAGCTGCTTTAAGAATTAAAGCGGAATCTATTATGGGACCAAGATTATGGCGGTTATGTTTTGTGTTTTTAAGTTTGCCATCGGCAATTATTTTGATTAGTTATTTTTTGGCGCACAGATATGATGGAATAAGATTATGGAATTTTCAGGGAAATAATTTTGTTTTTGTAATTGTTTGGTTTTTGACTGCAATAAGTTTTTTCTTTTTATATCCGGCCACTTACAATTTGTTGGAAATTCCCTCAGTTTTAAAACCTAAAGTGCGAATTTACGGAACCGGAATAATTAGAATCACAAGACATCCGCAAGCATTTGGTCAGATAATTTGGTGTTTTGCTCATACTTTATGGATTGGTACATCATTCACATTAATAACTTCTATTGGATTAATTTTGCACCATCTTTTTGCTATTTGGCATGGTGATCAGAGATTAGCGAAAAGATTTGGAGAGGAATTTGCAAAGTTTAAACAAAATACTTCCATAATCCCCTTTATGGCAATTCTTGAAGGAAGGCAAGAATTTAAAATTGAAGAATTTTTTAGGTTATCTCAACTGGGTATATTAATTGCAATAGGAGTACTCTGGTGGTCCCATCAGTATATCAATATTGCTGTTAAAACATTTAATTCATCATTTTTATCGGAATTTTTCAATTGACAGTTTAAAATCTAAGATATAAGTTTTTTAAAAGATGCCTCAAGCTTCAGAAATTGCCTGGTTAATTCCTGTTTTCCCACTTATTGGAGCAGTGCTTTCTGGATTAGGACTAATAAGTATTAACAAGAAAATTAATAATTCTAGAGAAATTGTTTCTATAGGTCTGATTTCTTGTGTTGGTATTTCTGCAGTCATTAGTTTTAAAGCTCTGATTGAGCAAGTTAATGGTTATCAATCAGTAGAAAAATTATTTGTCTGGGCTAATGCTGGGGATTTTACAATCCCAATGGGCTTTGTCATCGATCCTTTGGGTAGTGTAATGCTTGCTTTAGTAACTACTATCACTTTGCTTGTGATGATTTACTCTCATGGTTATATGGCGCATGACAAGGGGTATGTCAGATTTTTTACATATTTAGCCTTATTTAGCAGTTCAATGATGGGATTAATAATTAGTCCAAATTTGTTGGAAATTTACGTTTTTTGGGAATTAGTTGGAATGTGTTCTTACTTATTGGTTGGTTTTTGGTACGACAGAGATGGAGCTGCCCACGCTGCTCAAAAAGCTTTTGTTGTTAATAGAGTAGGAGATTTTGGATTATTACTAGGCATCCTTGGTCTATTTTGGGCAACGAAGAGTTTTGATTTTAATGAGATAGCCACTGGAATTTCTCAATCAGTAACTGACAATTCAATACCTATATGGGCTGCTTTAATCCTTTGTTTTTTAGTTTTTTTAGGGCCAATGGCAAAGTCTGCGCAGTTTCCTCTTCATGTCTGGTTACCTGATGCTATGGAGGGACCGACACCAATTTCTGCACTTATCCATGCAGCAACAATGGTTGCCGCAGGAATATTTCTAGTAGCTAGGTTGCAACCCCTGTATTCAATATTCCCCTCCATTCAGTTCATTATTGCTTTAGTTGGTACCATTACTTGTTTTTTAGGCGCTTCTATAGCTTTGACTCAAATGGATTTAAAAAAGGGGTTAGCGTACAGTACTGTTTCTCAGCTTGGTTATATGATGCTTGCGATGGGTTGTGGAGCTCCAATAGCAGGAATTTTCCATTTGGTTACTCATGCCTGCTTTAAAGCGATGCTATTTTTGGGATCTGGTTCTGTAATACATGCCATGGAAGAAGTAGTGGGTCATCAGCCTGTATTGGCTCAAGACATGAGATTGATGGGTGGTTTAAGAAAAAAAATGCCATACACATCAGCAACATTTTTAATAGGTTGTGTAGCAATTAGTGGTATACCTCCATTAGCAGGTTTTTGGAGTAAAGACGAAATACTAGGAAATGCATTTATATCATTTCCAGCTTTTTGGTTTGTAGGACTTTTAACGGCTGGCATGACTGCTTTTTATATGTTTAGGCTTTATTTTTTAACATTTGAAGGAGATTTTAGGGGAGAGAATAAAGAATTACAAAAAGAACTTATGCTCGCTTCCAAAGTCAATCTTGATGGAGACAATGAAGAAGAACATGAAGAACATGGCTATATTCATGAGTCTCCCTGGTCAATGACATTCCCCTTGGTATTTCTAGCTGTACCCTCTGTAATTATAGGCTTTATGGGAATTCCATGGGATAGTAAATTTGCATATTTACTGGATCCTGAAGAAGCAGAGATTGCCGCAAAAGCCTTCGAGTTAAAAGAATTTTTGCCTTTAGCAATAGCGTCAGTTGTTGTTGCATCAGCTGGAATTATTATTGCTTATCAAGCATATTTTGTAAAACATATTAATCTGTCAATTTTATTTGCAGAAAAGTTTCCTATGATTAATCAATTTTTATCAAATAAATGGTACCTAGATGATATCAATGAAAAACTTTTTGTTAAAGGTAGTAGAAAATTAGCTAAAGAAGTTTTAGAAGTTGATTCTAAGGTTGTTGATGGAGTAGTCAATCTTACTGGACTTGTAACTTTAGGTAGTGGAGAAGGTTTAAAATATTTTGAGACCGGTAGAGCTCAATTTTATGCTCTTATTGTGTTTGGAGGGGTAATTCTATTAGTTGCTATATTTGGCTTTCAATCTCCACAGGTAACTTAATTACAATTGTGTGTCTTCACTGTTCATTGGGGTGAAAAAATACAGATAATTTCTAGACTTTATTTAAGATAAATTTCTTATTAAATTGAGTACTTATTTTCTTACAAATTTTGCGACACAAAATTTAGGAACTTTGGGAGCTGGATTGTCTACTTTTCCTTGGCTATCTGCCTCGATTTTGTTCCCAATTGGTAGTGCGTTTGTAATACCTTTTTTCCCAGATAAAGGTGATGGGAAAGAGGTTAGATGGTTTGCTTTGTCTATTGCATTAATAACTTTTTTAATCACTGTAGGTTCATATATAAATGGCTTTGATATTAACAATGAAAATGTTCAACTTAAAGAAAATGTTAGTTGGCTCCCTGATTTAGGACTTACTTGGTCTGTTGGTGCTGATGGTATTTCGATGCCGTTAATATTATTAACTAGTTTTATAACTGCCTTAGCAGTTTTAGCTGCATGGCCAGTAAAGTTCAAACCAAAGTTATTTTTCTTTTTAATATTGGTCATGGATGGTGGACAAATCGCTGTATTTGCCGTTCAAGATATGCTTTTATTCTTTTTAACTTGGGAACTGGAATTAATTCCAGTATATCTATTATTGGCTATATGGGGTGGTAAAAATAGACAATATGCAGCAACAAAATTCATTATTTATACAGCTGGCAGTTCTATATTTATCCTCCTTGCAGCATTGGCAATGGGTTTCTACGGTACAGAAATTCCTAATTTTGAGTTTTCTCACTTGGCAGCTCAAGATTTTAGTCAAAAATTCCAAATTCTCTGTTATGTGGGGCTCTTAATTGCATTTGGAGTGAAACTCCCAATAGTTCCTCTTCATACTTGGCTGCCAGACGCTCACGGAGAGGCCACAGCTCCTGTCCATATGCTTCTAGCTGGAATTTTATTGAAAATGGGAGGATATGCTCTTTTAAGATTTAATGCACAATTATTACCCGTTGCTCATGCTCAATTTGCCCCATTGTTAATAGTGCTTGGAGTAGTAAATATAATTTATGCTGCATTAACCTCTTTTGCGCAAAGAAATCTCAAAAGAAAAATTGCATACAGTTCTATCAGTCATATGGGTTTCGTTCTCATTGGGATAGGTAGTTTTAGTAGCCTCGGAACAAGTGGAGCAATGCTACAAATGGTGAGTCATGGATTAATAGGAGCCAGTTTATTTTTTCTTGTTGGAGCTACCTATGACAGAACAAAGACTCTCAAACTTGATGAAATGAGTGGTGTAGGACAAAAAATGAGAATAATGTTTGCTCTTTGGACTGCTTGCTCCCTTGCTTCCCTTGCTTTGCCAGGTATGAGTGGATTTGTGTCCGAATTAATGGTTTTTACAGGATTTGTTACTGATGAAGTTTATACACTTCCTTTTAGGATAGTTATGGCCTCTCTAGCTGCTGTAGGTGTAATACTTACTCCTATTTATCTACTCTCAATGTTACGAGAAATTTTCTTTGGTAAAGAAAATCCTAAATTAACCGAAGAAAGAAAACTTATTGATGCAGAACCTAGGGAAATTTATATTATTGCTTGTTTACTTTTGCCAATAATTGGAATAGGTTTATACCCAAGATTAGTTACTGAAAGTTATCTTGCATCTATTAATAATTTAGTAGATAGAGATTTAACTGCGGTTAAAAGTTCTGTTAAAACAAATATCTTCTCAGGAACAAAAAAAAGTGAGATTTTAAAGGCTCCAACAATATAGTTTCTTAAATTAATTCAATATTGTTTTGCGTTAAAGCAATAAGAAGATATCTTATGAGTAGTTATTAGCTAATTTAAAATAACTTATTTAAATTCTATTGATAGGCAACAATTAGGACCTAGATTGTTGATTAAATTTCTTCAAGACGCAGCTGGGAAAGGTGATCTTGATCCATGGGATATTGATGTAATAAGTGTAATTGATAGCTTTTTAGAACAATATTCACATACTTTAGAAAAAACTTCAAATAGTAAGAATTCCTATCATAAGGGTTTATCTGAGACAAGCGAGGCATTTTTTGCTGCTTCAGTATTAGTTAATTTAAAGGCTCAAGTTTTGGAATCTGATATTTTCAAAGAAAATTCTTCAGATTCTGAAGATGATTTTGATTTAGATGATCAAGATTGGATTGATCAAGAATTTGATATCCCAAAATACCCTGAAAAATATCTACGGAGAAGATCCATAGCGCTACCAATTCTCAAACGCACAACTACATTGGGAGAATTGGTAAGTCAATTAGAGTCTATTGCTGAAGTTATAGAATCACAAGATCTTTTGTTAATGAAGAGAAAAAGAAATAAAAAATATTCTGATAGGGCCTTAATTTCTCAAGTGAAATCTTTAGCACATCGAGAGAAACTTCCAGAAACCACTAAAGCATTAGGTGAATTTCTTGATGGGTGGGAAAAAGCATTACAGTGGACAGATTTTGAATATCTAGTTGAAATATGGCAAACAGTTGTAAAAAATGATTTAGATAAAGATCGTCTTGGGGTATTTTGGGCTTTGTTATTTTTATCATCTGAAAACAAAGTTGAAATTAAACAAATTAATTCCTTATATGGCCCAATTCAAATTAAAAGAATAATACCCGAAGGAGGCGTGGCTCAATTGCCAATAGATAATCTTGAGGTAAAAAACTATCGTTCTGCTGTTTAGCAGCTTATTAGTAATAACGTATAATCTTTTTAAAGAGAATTTGAATTCATGAAGGCAATGATACTTGCAGCAGGTAAAGGTACACGTGTTCAGCCTATTACGCATGTTATTCCGAAACCGATGATTCCGATTTTGCAAAAACCTGTGATGGAGTTTCTGTTGGAACTTTTAAGAGAACATAACTTTAAGGAAATAATGGTAAATGTTTCGCATCTGGCTGAAGAAATTGAAAATTATTTTAGGGATGGCCAAAGATTTGGAGTAGAAATTGCTTATAGTTTTGAGGGAAGAATTGAAGATGGAGAATTAATAGGTGATGCTTTGGGATCCGCAGGAGGATTAAAAAAAATTCAGGATTTTCAAAATTTCTTTGATGAAACTTTTGTTGTTTTATGTGGTGATGCTTTAGTTGATTTAGATTTAACTCAAGCTGTTAAAAAACATAAGCAGAAAGGAGCTATTGCGAGCTTAATAACAAAGGAGGTAACTAAAGATCAGGTATCAAGTTACGGTGTCGTAGTTTCTGATGAAAATGGCCGAATAAAGGCTTTTCAGGAAAAGCCAACAGTTGATCAAGCTTTAAGTAACTGTATAAATACAGGAATTTATCTTTTTGAACCCGAAATTTTTAATTACATACCATCGGGTGAAAAATTTGATATTGGGGCTGATCTTTTTCCTAAACTTGTTGAAATGGATTTACCATTTTTCGCACTACCAATGGATTTCGAATGGGTAGATATTGGAAAAGTTCCTGATTATTGGAGTGCTATTCGTAATGTGTTGCAAGGTAAGGTTAGACAAGTAGAAATTCCTGGTAAAGAAATCAAACCTGGAGTTTTCACCGGATTAAATGTTGCTGCAAATTGGGACAAAGTTGATATTACGGGGCCAGTATATATAGGTGGAATGACAAGAATAGAGGATGGTGCAACAATTATTGGCCCTGCAATGATTGGTCCAAGTTGTTGTATTTGCGAAGGTGCAACAATTGATAATTCAATTATTTTCGATTATTCCAAAATCGGTAAGGGTGTTCGACTCGTAGATAAATTAGTATTTGGCCGTTATTGTGTAGGCAAAAATGGAGATCACTTTGATTTGCGAGATGCATCTCTGGATTGGTTGATAACTGATTCAAGAAGATCTGATTTGACTGAGCCATCTCCACAGCAGAAGGCAATGGCGGAATTGTTAGGTACTGATTTGATTAATATTCCAGACTAAGATTAGCTTTTTCAAGAATCTCAGGAATTAAATGCTCTGCCTTTACGGCCATAAGATGAATACCATTTGCGATATTTATAAAATCATGAGCTTGTTCAGCTGCAATTTTAATACCTTCCTGTAAAGGATCTTTAGCATCTTTAAGACGATTTAAGATATTTTCAGGGATGTTTGCGCCCGGAACGTATTTGTTTATGAAGAGAGCGTTTTTGTAAGACTTTAATAGAAATACACCTGCAATTACAGGAATTTCAAGAGGATTGCTAATTTTTTCGCAAAATTCTATCAAGTTTTCTTTCTCCATAACCATTTGAGTTTGTATAAAGCCAGCCCCAGCCTCTTTTTTCTTTCTCATTCTATTTTCTAAACTTCTTTTATTCCTGCAACTGGGATCAGCTGCAGCACCTGCAAAAATAGAGGTTTTTTTATCGGAAAGTTCCCCTAGAGTAGGATCACTTCCTTTATTGAAGGCCTGAATTTGTTGAAGTAATCTAACTGACTCAAACTCATGAACTGCCTTAGCATCTTGTTGATCCCCTGCTTTTACTGAATCACCAGTAATGCATAAAATGTTTCTAATTCCTAAAGCATTTGCTCCCAGAATGTCTGATTGTAAAGCAATTTTATTACGATCTCTGCAAGATATTTGCATTACTGGTTCTATTCCATTTTCCAGTAATAGTTTGGACATTGCCAAGCTGCACATTCTCATTACAGCTCTGCTTCCGTCCGTAATGTTAACAGCATGTACCTTATCTTTCAAAAGTTGTGCTATCTTAAGAGATCTTATGGGGCTCGCGCCTCTTGGCGGCATTAATTCTGCCGTTATTACCTTAGATTTTTTTTCTAAAGTCTGCTGAAGTTTGGATTTCAATTGCTTTTGTTTCCTGCGTGGTTAACAAGTGTACTGAGATTGCTAAACTTAATTAATATAAAAAAGGAACTGTTTAAATGCAAATGGTCGACGAAGAAGTAAACAACATTGATATGATGGGTCTCTCAACAAGAGAGATGGAAATCATTGATCTCGTAGCTGATGGGCTTACAAATCAAGAAATTGCTGTAAAACTAACTATTAGTAAAAGAACTGTCGATAATCATGTAAGTAATATGTTTACAAAAACTGGTTCTAAAAACAGAGTAGCACTTTTGAATTGGGCAATGGACAACGGAAAGATTTGTAGAGATGGATTTAATTGTTGTTCTCTCCCAGATTCTGATCAAGATTAGTTTTGCCTTCTACTTTTTTTATATCATTAGCCAAATTCATTAAACAATAATTCTTAGAACTTAATTCGAAGAGTTCAGCATATGCAATACATGCATCTTTGTCTGAATCAACAAACCTCAATATTCCTTCTTTGTCATAAAGACCATACATCTGAAGAAAATAATAATTACTAAGCTTAAATATAAAGAAAATATAAAGGATGTATGGTTCCTTTGACTAGCTACTTGTGAAAGTTGTTAATTAGTCTTCTTTCCACTCTGAAAAAGGATTGTTAGCGAGACTGAAGTTGGAGTAATGGGTCAGACCAGTAATTTCTTTTGAAATGAAAGATGGAAGAAATAAATCTTCCTCTTCATTAGAAAGTTCAATTTCTGCAATTTCAAGTGGATAATTATTTTCTTTAAAGCAATCTATTATCCAAGATTTTTTTTCAATTTTTAGAAAGAATCTATCTTTTTTAATAGTATTTGAAAGATTTGACATTATTGTTTCAGCATCTCTTCGTGGAATGGAGTATTCAAATTCAAAGTTGGTAAAGCCCTTGATATGTTTCTTAAGTGCAATTTTAGAGTTTTTGCCTATAAGCCTTACCCTAATAATCCAACCATCTAAACTTTGAGATAAATATCCTTGTTCAATATAAATTTTTTTATTTATGAATTCTTTCCAATTATCATTTTTTATAAGAAATCTTCTTTCTATTTCTAGGCCCATTTAATTTTTGAAATTTTTTTGAGATACATCACCTTTCCAATCTAGTTTTTTAATTAGGGTTTTATAGTAACTTGTGCTTTTTTTAAACTTTATTATTTTGCAGGGCGATTGCCCTTTTTTGATCTCACAATAATAATTTTCCTTAATGGTCATACATTTTGAACCGTCTCTCCATAATTTAATTTCCCCTTTACTTTTTTTTATGGGTTTTATGATTACCTTACTTGTATTAGGTATAACTATTGGTCTACTAGACAAACTCATTGGGCATATAGGATTAATTATCATTGCATCAATACTAGGGTGCACTATTGGCCCCCCTGCGGCCATTGAGTAGGCTGTTGATCCAGTAGATGTAGATATGATTAATCCATCACCTTTGTATTCATTAACCTTCTCGTTATCTATTTCAATTTGTATTTGGTTGGTTGGAGAAACGTCTTCTGCAACAGATTTAAAATAAAAATCATTTAAGGCATCGTAACTTTTTATAATCTTTTTCTCAGAACTTGTCCCATTAATACAAACATTACAATTTAATCTATTACGAAAGTCAATTTTATATTCTTCGTTTTCAAGGATTTCAATAAAAGATTTGTCAAACAAAAAATCTTTTTCTTGCGTAAGGAAACCAAGATTACCACCAATATTAATACTCAACAAAGGAATATCATAATCAGCTAAAGCATTTGCACATTTTAGGAAGGTTCCATCTCCACCAAGTACTATGCCAATATTTGGTTGTAATTCTAGATTACAAAAATATTTTTCAATTTCATCTTTATAAAAATCACTTTCAATTCTTTTGGATTTTATTTTTTTAGCTTTGAGGACTTCTTCACAGAATATAGAAGCCTCTTGAGCAATAGAACTATCTGAACGATATACAATAAGCACCAATGAAAGTTTCATTTAGTGGTTTTACCATTTTAATAAATTAAAACTTTCCATATCTACAGTCACCCTATTCCTATAAAGAGATAACAAGATAGCTAATCCAACTGCTGCTTCTGCGGCAGCTACAGTAATCACAAAAATTGTAAAAACTTGTCCTTGAATTAAATTATTATCAACATAGGAAGAAAACGCCATTAAATTTATATTTACGGCATTAAGCATTAACTCAATGCTCATAAGAACTCTTACTGCATTTCTGCTATTTAATAATCCCCAAATACCAATACAGAACAGTGCTGAAGATACTATTAAAAAAGCTTGAATAGGAATTGATTCTAAATTCATAATAAGAAAGGTGAAAGGTTAATTTTTATTTGTAAGTAATGGTTCTGATGATTTTTCAATTAACTCTTGATCAACAGGTAATCCAGTGGCAATATCCTTGCTCATTACATCTCTTCTAGCCAAAACTATAGCTCCAATCATTGCCATTAAAAGTAAAACTGATGCTACTTCAAATGGGAGTAAATAATCACTAAATAGATGCTCACCAATCCTTATAGTTGATTCTTCTCCTATAGAGTTTTGAGGACTTGCTAGGCTCCATACATTTGTCAAGTCAACTCTTATTAAAAGGCTTAGTAGGGTTACACATATCGATGTTGATATGATTCTTCTTGATTTAATATCATTGATAGGCTTTAAATCTTCTTTTTTATTGACTAACATTATCGCAAAAATTATTAATACATTCACTGCACCAACATAAACTAAAACTTGTGCTGCAGCAACAAAACTTGCATTTAAAAGTAGATATAATCCTGCAACACTCATGAAAACTCCTCCAAGAAGAAAGGCTGAATAGACAATACTTTCGAGCAATACAACACCAATTGCTCCAACCAGAACAACTAAAGATAGAACTGTAAAACAAATAATTTGAGTTGTTATTGCAATGGACATAAATTAATTGTTTGGATTAGAAATTGTATCTTTATTTTCATTCGCGGCTGGTTTCATCCAATCATAAACTTCTTCAGGTAATTTACCAACTCTAATATCTGAAGCTGGGATTTCATGAGGGTCCATTACTCCTTTTGGGAGATAAGCAAGTTCTCTTAGTGGTTTTACTGATGGATCTGTTGTGACGTTTGTAGGTAGTCTTCCAAGTGCGACATTATCGAAATTAAGATTGTGTCTGTCGAAAGTGGCTAATTCATATTCTTCGGTCATTGATAGACAATTAGTTGGACAATATTCAACACAATTTCCGCAAAATATACATACTCCAAAATCTATTGAATAATTTCTAAGTTCCTTTTTTTTTGTTTCTTTATTCATAACCCAATCTACTACTGGCAGATTTATGGGACATACTCTTACACAAACTTCGCAAGCTATACATTTATCAAATTCATAATGTATCCTGCCTCTATATCTTTCAGAAGGTATTAGTTTTTCATATGGATATTGGACAGTAACAGGTCTTCTGCGAAGATGGTCAAAAGTTACTGATAAGCCATTGTATAAGTATTTGCCAGCACTAAAAGCCTCTTTAATATAGCTATTTACTTGTTGAAGGAAATTGTTCATTTTGAATAATTCACTTAGTTATTTTATTTTAGTGGATTAATTTTTAATTTAAGTATATTTACTCAAATTTAACCACCAAAGAATTGTGGAAAAGCAAGTTTTAATCCTGCAGTTAACAAAAGATTAGCAAGAGAAATTGGAAGAAGAAACTTCCATCCTAGATCTAATAGTTGATCTATTCTTACTCTAGGGGTTGTCCATCGTAATAATATTGCAATGAAAACTAAAAGATATGCTTTTAAAACAGTCATTACAATTCCTATTGATGCAGTGAAAACTTGTATGAATGGTGTATTAATGGGCAAATTAAGTAACTTAGATATTAATTCAACTGGAATAGGAAAACCCCATCCTCCCAAATAAAGTATTGATACCAATAATGCTGAAAGAATTAGATTAATGTAGCTACCAAGGTAGAACAAAGCGAATTTCATTCCTGCATATTCCGTTTGATATCCTGCAACTAATTCTTCTTCAGCTTCGGGTAAGTCAAATGGAAGTCGTTCACATTCTGCAAGAGCACAAATCCAAAAGACTATAAAACCAACTGGTTGTCTCCAAATATTCCAACTGAGGATTCCAGCCCCACTTTGTTGGTTAACGATGTCAATAGTACTTAGAGAATTTGTCATTAGGACAATAGCCAGTACAGATAAAGCTAAAGGTATTTCGTAACTTATAGATTGAGCAGCTGCTCTTAATCCGCCTAATAATGAATATTTATTATTTGATGCATATCCGCTCATCAGTAGTCCAATTGGCTGGATACTGCTTAAAGCAATCCATAGGAAAATGCCAATACCAACGTTACTTATAAGAAGGTTTTGTCCAAAAGGAACAATTAGCCAGGATAGAATCACTGGGACAAGAACTAAAATAGGTCCTGCAGTGAAGAGAATCCCATCTGCTTTAGCAGGAATAATATCCTCTTTGACCAGTAACTTAAGACCATCTGCAATTGGTTGGAGTACACCAAGTGCTCCGGCATATTCCGGGCCTATTCTTTGTTGAGCAGCAGCAGATATCTTTCTTTCAAGCCAAACTGTTACTAAGACTCCAACAACTGCTGCAACTAAAACTAAGAGCATAGGTAGAGGGAGCCAAATTATATGAGCTACCTCACTAGAAATGCCAAAACCTTTTAAGAATTCATTAAAACTATATTCGAGATCTAATCCGTATTCCAAAATTTTGATGTTATTTACTTAATACATTAACTCTTCACAAACGATATGTGTGTTTTTTATGAAAAGCTGCAAATATTATTCTCTATTTTCTAAGCTGATCCATTCCCTTGGAGCTGAACCAGTATAGATTTGAGATGGTCTAAAAATTCTATTTGCTCCAAGTTGCTCTCTCCAATGAGCTAACCAGCCAGCAACTCTAGATATAGCAAAAATTGGAGTAAATAAATCACGAGGAATACCAAGTTTCCTATAAACAAGACCAGAATAAAAGTCTACGTTAGGAAATATACCCTTTGGGCCAAGTCTTGGTATTGCTTCTGCTTCTAATGATTTGGCAACTTCATACATTTCATCTGCTCCAAATCTAATAAACAGCTCTTCTGCTAGTTTTTGAAGAATAATTGCTCTTGGATCTTTGACTTTATATTCCCTATGACCAAAGCCCATTATCTTACTTTTATTTTTTATCGCGTTATCCAAAAAAGAAGCTGCATTTTCTGGGTTTTTGATTTCTTCTAACATCGCAATCACATCCTCATTAGCTCCTCCATGAAGCGGGCCAGCCAAAGTTCCTACTGCAGAGGCGATGACAGCATATGGATCTGTAAGAGTGCTTGCAGTCACTCTAGCGCTAAATGTACTGGCGTTTAAACTATGTTCGGCATGTAGAATTAAACACCTATCAAAAACTTTTGCAGCTATTGGATCTTGTTCTTTTTCAGTAAGCATGTAAAGAAAATTTGAGGAGTATGTTAAATCATCTCGAGGTTGAATAGGGTCTTGTCCTTTTCTAATAAGTTGAAACGCGGCAATCATTGTGGGTATTTTTGCTATGAGTCTTATCACTGCGTTGTAGATATAATTAGGATCATCGATTGCTCTACGTGAATAGAACAGTCCTAATGAAGCTGCACTAGACTGAAGAGCGTCCATAGGATGACCTGTCGCAGGGAAACATTTCATCATATCTCTGACTCTAAAACTTAACCTGCGATGCATCTGCACTTGTTGTTCAAAATCTCTCAGTTGAGTAGCTGTAGGTAATTCCCCCCAAATCAATAAATAAGCAGTTTCTAAAAAACTGCTTTTTTTGGAAAGTTCCTCTATGGAGTAGCCTCTATACAATAAATTACCCTTGTTGCCGTCAATATCACAGATAGATGAATTAGTAACTGGGACACCCTCTAATCCAGGTTTTAAAATTATTTTGTTGCTATCCAATTTCTTAATGCAATATCAAATACTTATAGAACAAAGATAGTCAAATAATTTTTAATT
>QCPG01000013.1 GCA_003212615.1 Prochlorococcus sp. AG-436-E22 | reverse complement strand
AAAGAAATATTAATCTTGTAATTGGATTAGGTAAATCTGGATTTTGGGCTGCCAAGTATTTGAGAAGCATCAATAAGAGAGTAATTGTTTGGGAAAGTAAAGATGGAATAGAATTCTTAGAAAGAAAAACAGCATTAGAAGAGCTTAATATAATAGTTTTTCTAAATAAAGAATTTGTATTTGAAGAAATTCAACCTTTTGTGAAAGAGATCGAATCTGTTGTTGTAAGTCCATCAATACCTTATGACCATATAACTATTTTTGAATTAAAAAAAAAGGGAATCAAAGTAATTGGAGAAATTAATGTTGCATGGGAAATTTTAAAAGACACAAATTGGATAGGTATTACTGGCACTAATGGCAAGACTACTGTTACTCATCTACTAAGCCATATACTCTGCGATACTGGATTATATGCTCCTTTTGCTGGAAATATTGGTACACCTTTATGTAAATATGCTCACTCCAAAAAACATGAAAAAATTGATTGGGTTGTAGCTGAATTAAGCAGTTATCAAATAGAAATATCTCCAGAAGTAAAACCTAATATTGGAATATGGACAACCTTCACAGAAGACCATCTTGAAAGACATAAAACACTTGAAAACTATTTCAACATAAAAAAAAGCTTGTTAGAAAAATCTGATTTTAGAATTTATAATTATGACGATAAAAACCTAAGAAATCACTACAGTTCGCTATCAAGAGGGGTTTGGATAACAACTAGTTCCGATAAATCAAATTTTATTCATTGCGATTATTGGATAGATGATCAAGCATACATTGTTGAGAGAGGGAAGAAATTATTCAAACTTGAACATTTTTCTTTAAAAGGAATGCATAATCTTCAAAATCTTTTATTGGTAATTGCAGCAGCAAGAAAAGTTGGATTATCTGGCAAGAAGATTAAAGATTCTTTATCTAATTACCAACAATTACCCCATAGGATGGAAACAATTTATAAAAATAATGATCTGGAAATCATTAATGATAGTAAAGCTACAAATTTTGACTCATCTATTGCAGGAATAAGTTCCATTGAAGGTCACATAATAATCATTGCTGGGGGTAGATTAAAAGGCAATGAATATAGTGAGTGGATAAAAGTTTTAAAGAAAAAAGTTAAATGTGTTTTCCTTTTTGGAGAAAGCTCAAAAGTCCTAAAAATGGCGCTTATTAATGAAGGATTTAAAAAAAATATTTTTGAATTTTCAGAACTAAAGGAGCTTTTAAATTTTGTTTTTCATTATTTACAAAATAATAGGGTTGGAACATTATTATTCTCACCTTCATGCTCTAGTTTTGATCAATTTAAAAATTATGAAGAGCGTGGAGATTATTTCAAGAAACTAATAAGTGAAAAATTAAAGGTTAATAAATCCATTTTTTGTTCAAGTATCATTTCGTAATTTTCAGGTCGGTCATCACAACCGTTTACCCTCTAGCAAATATTCACTTAATTAGTTAGATTTTGACTATAAGTTAACTACTAGCAATGAGTGAATCTAACAATTTACCTCAAGCAATAAGTCATAAAAAATTAAGTTACTTGATGCTTAAGGCACAAAAGGATGCTCATTTTTCTGGTGAATTAGCAGAAATAGAAAGCCCCGAAAAAAGAGAATTTGAAGAGTTAATAAACAATTGGGAAGCTTCAACTAAGAAGGTAGTTAATGAGTTATCAAAAAGAAAAGAGAATTTACTAAAAGATAAATCACCAAATTCTTTAATTGCACTTGGTGCTATGGAAGTTCACCTTAATATGGCTTTGCAAGCCTTAAATGCATTTAATAAAGGAGTTGATGGGTAAAATTAACAGATAAATTATAAGGAAGGCATCGAAAACAAGAGGAAATCTAAGTCTTTTTCAGTATCTATAGAGACATCATCATAATAATTAACTTCAAAACCCAAGCCATCTCCAGATTCGAGAAATATATTTGAATTAGAGTCTTTACTTTTTAATAAAAGATTACCTTCTATTATTTGTATCCAATTATATTTATCGATTTTTAATGGCAACTTTTTTTCTTTAATTGGCTTATATTTACAACGCCATAAAGAGATACTTTGATTTAGAAAAAGCTTATTATTTTTACCGTCTTTGTAATTAAAAATAAGATTGTCCCACAACTTTTCATTTAATGAAATTTGATCATATCGAGGTTTGATATTTTCTTTTTGAGGGTATATCCAAATCTGGAACAACTTACAGTTCTCATTTTCTTCATTCTTCTCGCTATGAGAGATTCCAGTACCTGCAGACATAACTTGTACTTCATCTTTGTGAATTTTTCCAAGATTGTTTAAAGAGTCTTTATGAGTTATTGCTCCTTTTGTTACGACAGTAATTATTTCCATATTTGCATGAGAATGTGTATTAAATCCTGCATTAGGAGAAATAATATCTTCGTTTATAACTCTAATTTTCCCAAAATTCTCCCATTTTGGATCTCTATGCTCAGCGAAAGAAAATGAATGCATCGAATTTAGCCATTCTCTAGTCGATCTAAATCTTTCGTGAGATTTCCTTATTTTAATTATTTTCAAAGACATAAATACTAAGAAATAAATATGGTGTATTTGTGTAAATTAAATATTTTTGAAAATTATAAATTATGAATAAGTGAAATTACTTTTTATTTATTTGTTGATTTTACTTTGTGCTTTATTTGCTTTATTAATTATTTTTTTTGCTTCTTCTCTTGTAGAACATTTTTCTGCCTCAACATTCAAGTTTTTTAGTTTATTTAATTGCTTTGAAACTTTCATATAAGGTTAGCTTAACAAATAGAAATTAACACATATTTAATGAAATAGCTAAAAATACTGGTTTGCATTTTAGCCTTACTACCTAAAAGTAAGATACGAGGATGGAATTATCAGAACAGTATAGAGGATGTATTGGATTATCTTTGATTGTTTTCTTAATTAAAAGCGGTCCCAGAGGATTATCAAAATTATTTTTCCTAATTGAGTTATATTGCATTATTTTTTTTGATATTCTTTTATTTCTATTTAGAAATTTCCCTTTGTTACCCCAACCTAACCATAAATCACAATTTTTATTTTCAGACCAGTGTTTTAAGTTTTTATAAATATGATTATTGTTTCGATAACCCACAGGGTTTTTATGATTAAAAAGTTTTTCTGGTTTGCTTGAAATAAGAGCAAATAAATTTATTAATTTTACTTTGCCATAATTATTGTTTTTCGAAATTTTGATAATCTTTTTTGTTGTATTATCTAAGAAAACTTCATCAGATAATGATGGATTTAAACCAATAAAAATAATTTCCTTTGTAGATTTAGAAATCTTATAACTTAAACTCCATCTATATAGTTTGTTAGCACTTATTAAACAATTTCTTTCTAGAAATAAATTTTTCAACCCAAACCTACACCTCTAGCGATAAGAGTGGCAAACAAAGGTATTGTTGCGAAACCCAATAATTCAGTAGTAATTATGAGTCTGAACCTCTTAACTAGATTTTCAGATATTTCAGGTAATTTATTCTTACTTAATGGAATGGCCCATAAGATATAGGTTGTTGTTGGATATAAAGAAAGTAATCCCACCAGAATGTAAAGAGAAACTTTTATCCAAAACACAGGATTACCTGTATAAAAATCACCTCCTTGACCAAAATACTTAACACGCAAAATCCCAGTAACCAATATTGCAACTCCTGCCAAACCATATACCACATCTGCAATTATCATTGAAATCGTCTCATTTCTATTAAGACCTACTTTGAGAGTCAATCTTTCAAACAAAAGAGAACCGAAACACAATATAATTCCTAAATAATGAACATATGCTACTAATGCACTTTTAGCAATTTCACCTGTTAATAAAGTTCCTAATAACATTTTCTAGTCAAAATTTATACAATACTAACCACCAAATAAAGAATTTGTTTAGAAAATAGATTAAACAATAAAAAGCAAGTTATTGATTCTAGGAATCTAAAAACCTTTTTTGACCATCTTCAAAAAATCCTTTTTATTCCATACTTCGATTACATCTGGGAAATGTTTTTCCATGCAATTATCACAAACCCCATGACTAAATCTAATATCACTAATTTTTGAAAGATATTTTTCCAAATGCATCCAATCTCCCTCCTTATTTTTTACTTCTCTGCAATATGAACATACAGATAAAATCCCTTCCTGTTTATGCAAATTAGACAATGCATCTAGCAAGTTTAATGACTTTTTTCTAAGCTCTAAGAATGAAACTATTTGCTTGGATAATAATTCCATAATGTTGAATTGTTGTGTAGTTAGATTTCCTGGCTTTCTGTCTATTACACAAAGAGTTCCAAGCTTATTACCATCACTAGTTTTAAGGGGAAAACCTGCATAAAAACGAATCTTTGGGTCTCCTGTTACCAATGGATTATTTATAAATCTTTCATCTTGAAAAGCATCATGAATAATTAGTGGACTATTTTCTTTTATTGCATGGGTACAAAAAGACCAATCTCTTCTAGTTTCTGATATTTGAAGTCCAATTTTGGACTTAAACCATTGTCTATCTTTGTCAACCAAAGTCATTAAAGAAATAGGCACATTACAAGTTGCAGCAGCAATTTTTGTAATATCGTCATAACATGATTCTGGCCTGGTTTCCAAAATTCTATATTCTGCTAGAGCTTTTAATCTTCTTTCCTCATCTTCTTTTTTTGATACAAGATTCTCCATTAATCTTCAACCAATATAATTAAAACTTTAAAAGTAAAGTTTCTTCAAAAGACTTTTTCCATCTAATACTTAATAAAAAAAAGATAAACTTATTGAATTGTTACTTACTGATTTATTACTTATTAATTTATTATTGATTGATTTAACTTTGAGACTGCCATCCCAGCGATCCATCCACTTGTCCAACAATGTTGAAAATTAAATCCACCAGTGATCCCATCTACATCCAAAACTTCTCCAGAAAAAAACAACCCTGGACAAATTAAGCTCTCCATACTTTTAAAATTAACCTCATTAATTTTTACGCCTCCGGAAGTAACAAATTCCTCTCCAAATGGACCTTTGCCCGAAATTATATATTTATCCCTCATTAGAGTATTTATCATTTTCTCTCTTTCATCTGCCAGTAAATCAGCCCACTTTTTCTCTTTATCAATACCTATTTTCTTTAATAAAAAAATCCATAATCTTTTTGTTAATAGTGGAACAGGTCTACTATTAATAAGATTCACCTTGCCTTTATTTAATCTTAAATAATTAACCTTTTCTTTTAACTCCTCATAACTTAAAGAAGACCATTTAATGATTAGATTAAATTTATATTTTTGGCTATAAAGTTCCCTTGCTGCAATTGATGAAAGTTTTAATACTGCTGGCCCACTAAACCCCCAATGCGTTATTAGTAAATCGCCTCTATTTTGAAAATTCTTATTGTTTAATTTAATTTCTATATCTATGCCCTTTATCGATACCCCACTACATTCATCCAAATCTGGTTCTTTTGTAGAAAAAGTAAAAAGCGATGGTACAGGTTTAACAATGGTGTGTCCAAGATTTTGAGCTAATTTATATCCGCTTGGATTACCTCCAGTTGAAAGAATAATATTTTTTGCAGTTACCTTTGCTTTTTTAAGACTAAAAATATTGAATATATTATCTGGAGTTTTTGAAATTTCTTTTACAAAAAATTTTGTTAATATCTCTACGTTTTTTGATAAAGCACTTTTTCTCAAACAATCAATAACATCTGAAGAAGAATTAGATACTGGGAAAACTCTTAGATCTTCCTCAATTTTTAATTTTAACCCTTTTTTCTCAAACCAATCATATACATCTCCAGCAGCAAAACGATTAAATGATTCCAAGAGCTGAATTCCGCCTCTGGGGTAATTCTCAACTAGTTCATTCGGTATCCATGTCGCATTAGTGACGTTACATCTTCCCCCTCCACTAATCCTTACTTTCTCCATAAGTTTTGAAGTGCCTTCAAGAATTATTATTTTTTTTACTCCATTTTCAGCAGCAGTTATTGCTGTCATAAAACCAGCTGCACCGCCTCCTACAACTGCTAAATCAAAAGGTTCCAAAAACTTATCATTCAATATGCTTCTATCTGATAATAGCAAGGAGTTTTAAAGAAAAATTATTCCAAAAACTATCAAAAAAATAAATAAAAACTTCATAATAAATAGCTGCAATTCACTAATTTTTAAATATCAAAAAAAAATCAACGCAGTCATTATTTTTATGCTTTAACTTAATTAAATGAGTCTAATATTTTCTTACGTCAAATATTCTGAGGCCAGTTTTCCTATGACTGGTCAATATACGGCTCTTCTTTTAATAACTTCTGTTATTTGGGTTTTACTTTGGTTTGGTTACAGACAAAACAAGATAAATGATGAGATCAAGAAAAAAGAAAAAGAAGAAAGAATTAATGCGAAAGTTCAAAGAAGAAAGAAGTTAGAGAATTTGTACCCTAGTAATAAAAAAACTGTTTAGAATTAACAAATTATTTTAAGTAAATATGAAAAAAAATAATTTCAAATCAATAATTCAGTACTTACCAGGGATTTTGATTCTTGTTTATGTATCCTTTTTAGTATTTACTCAATTTATAAAATAAAATTTCTAAAAATTATTCGTTTTGATTGGAATCCTTTCTGCTTTTGGAGCCGCTACATCTTGGACTTATGCGTGCTTTATTTGGCGCTCGCAAACTCAAAAATATAAATCAATAGATATAAATTTAATAAAAAATATAATAGCTTTTTTATTTTTTATACCTGCTTTTATTAATCTAAATTCTATAACAGAATTGAAACACATATTGATCTTACTAATAAGTGGAATAATAGGTATTGGTTTAGGTGATACTTTCTATTTAAAGTCACTACAAACAATTGGCACAAGAAAAACTTTATCTATAGAAACGCTTTCTCCCTTAATAGCTGCTTTGTCAGGAGAAATTTTTATTAATGAAAATTTAACAACTAAATCATGGGTTGGAATAATCATAGTATCGATTTCGCTATTCATAATTCTCAAAAAAGGTAATAATTTGAAAGAGGGAAACGCACCTTTCTCAGAAAAAAATAACATTAAGATTTTTGCTTTTCCTTTTTTGTCAATTTTATGTGCAGTGCTTGGAGGTCTTTTTTCAAGGATAGTTTTCCTTCAAAGCAATTTATCTCCTTTCCTTACAACTGAAATTAGATTATTAGGTGCAATAATTTTTTTGATTAGTCTCAAAGGATTTAATATTAATTTTTTCTTAAACAACATAGAAAAAAAACAACAAAAAAGATTTTTGATTTCAATACTTCTTGGAACCAATATAGGAATATTGCTACAACAAGTTGTTTTTAAAACCCTTCCCATAGGAGTAGGGTGGGCGTTATTAAGCACATCTCCAGTAATTTCCTTATTTTTTGTTAAGAATGAAGAAAGAGAAATTACCAAAAAAATAATATTTTTTACTTGTTTTTTATTGTTTGGCTTGACATTAATAATTCTTTAATCTCAGATTTAATGTAAAAAATACTCATGTTAATAGAAATTAGATTAAATAAAATTATCCTATAAAAACTCAGAACAATGAAAATTTTCAAGAAAAAAAGACTTGGTACATTAGAGGTTTATGTTATTTTTCTAAGCTGCATTTATGCAGGCGTTATGAGTTATAAATCTTTATTAAATTTTCTATTTACTTAAAATTAATTAATTCTTTCGAATGATTTAATCAACTTACCTCCATCTTGGTCATCATCATCATTGGACGCAAAAAATAAAAAAAATATCCCAAGAGAAGCTATAGATAATGAAATTGACAATACAGAAAGTTCATCCATAAATTTAAATTTTTTTCATGATAAACAAAAAAAAATAAAAGACAGTAAACAAATACACATTCTTGAAAATATAAATTTCCTTTATTTGTAAAATAAAAAAAATATTCAAACTATTTCGTGAAAGTCCTAATCACTTCCTCTTGTAGTGCAAGCGTAATAATTCAGTATGGAATCAAAAGTTGGCCTATTTGGGAATGTGAGCCAAGCAAATTTCAATGGAATTACGATGATAAGTAAATTTGCTTAATTATTGAAGGCCAAGCGAGAATAAATACCCAAAAAGGTTGTATTTATTTGATTAAAGCAGGAGATCTTGTTGAATTTCCAGCGGGACTTTCCTGCGAGTGGGAGATAACCAAGAGTATTAAAAAACATTATCGGTTGGGTAGCTAAATGTAAGGAAAAAGATTTTTTCTTGTTTTATTGTTAAGTCAATGACTATAAAATATAGTTAACACATAATTTTCAAAAGGAACACTAATATTATGCCTTTTACTGATCAAGAATATTTCGAGGTTATCGAGCAAAACGAAACAGTAAAAGAAGCCTATGAAAATATTAAGCAAATTTGCAATGATTTAAAAAAACAAACAAATTGTCCTGAAGAGGACCTGAAAGATTTTCTTGAATTTATTTCTAGACAATGGAATAAGTAATAATAAACAAACCTTTTAGAAGTACTAGATTTAAACTCGCAATTTATTTTTCTGAGTGAAAAGGTTCTAGTCTAATTCCTTTTTTGGGTTAGTATTAATACTTGACGTCCCCTTAGCAGCCGTAACGAAGAAAAAGAAGCCTACAATTCCTGATATACCAAATATCGCAGCCAAAGGATCAAACGTGAAAGAAAACATAGAATTTATAAAATCAAAATAAATAATAGTTTTTGAATCAAAATTGTACAAATATTGTTAAGTATAAAAAATTACAATTACACGATTCATTATGTCATTATTAGTTTATTAGTAGGTAGAAGTGAATTATTATTCAAATTCATATTTACTTATAAAAATATCAATATATACCTAAGCTTTATTCTTATCTAATACAGAAAAAAGTTTTAAAGAAGATTTATAGAAATCTTGAACACCACTAATCAAAGAATCCACAATTGTTGTTTCTTTTGATTAGTATCTAGTAATGACAGATTTGTATTCAGCGTCTTCTTCAATAAGTCCTTTAATAGCAATACTTTGGTGTCTTTACCCAATTGCTGTAATTGTTATCATTGAAATACTTCTTGGTGGTGGATTCGATGATGACAATAATGACGATCAAGATGGTGGAATGCTAATACCAGCTTACTCAAGATATAACGTTTAAATTTGAATTCGAAATTTAAAATTTAACCTCTTATAAAATTCAAAAAAATGTCAACCCAAATTGATAAAATTTTTGCTTCCCTAATTTTACTAACTGTTTTTATAATTTCCTCTCTTTCGTGGCTAGTTTTAAGAACTCTACAAGAAGGTAGAAAAGCTCTTAAAGAAAGAAATAAGGATTAAAAAAATATCTCAAAAGAAATTGAGGAATTTATAATTTTGGATTAGAATTATTTATATTTAGTGTTAATAAGTTTAGTAACTTAAATATATATATATATTCATAAGAAATAATTATTAAAACTTTTGGAAGTTTGGGAAAATCATAAAAAGAATAAAGAAATATTAGAATTTACAAGAATGCTAAATTAAACAATTCTCAATTTAAAGTTTTTTCTAGTTTTTGCAGAGGCTTATCCTTCAATAATTACTTTCATAAATAAAAATGCATCTCAATTCTTTACTTTATATTTGTTCTATCTTTTTATTCATTTATGTAATGGCACTATTTTGGAGAGACTTACCAAATCAAAAAAAGTAAATAAATAATTAATATTAATTTTTTTGCCTATCAAACAAAATTAAGTTATTAATTTAATATTGGATCTAATTTTTCTTTATAAATGCTAAAAGAGTCTTCAAATAACCATGAAAAAAATTCATACTCAGACACTACAAATATTGAAAAAGAAAACATAATTTGCAAAGACGGATTCTGCTCATTACCAAATCAAGAAGAGTTCTCAAAACAAAATAAAAATGATACGAATTTATTTGATCCTATTTAGTAAATAAAAACATGTTGAGAAATTTAAGATAAAATTTTTGGAATCTTTGAATCTTAATTTATTTTTAGATAAATTTACAATGCATATCAAGATTTTTGGATTAAAGCTAGAGACTTTAAAAGATTGATATATAGATCTAACTGCTGTTTTTTAAATTAGCAAATCTAATAATTTATTTGCTAACTTTCCCAATATTTTTACAAAGGTTTAGTTTTAATGCTTATTTAATTGTTTGCATACTTCCTCAAATAGCTATTGAAAAGAGGATAATTAAAGATTTTAAAAAGATTGTAAATGGGTCTTTATCAATTTCATAGTCATTTTCCAATTGATCTTTTGGTTCATCTAGTTAGGATTTGGTGAGACCTTTAATAGCAACAAAGAACTTTAAATAGAAACTAATAAATTCTCAAAAATAATCTAAATATCTTATTAGATTAACTACATTTACCTTATAGAAAAAATTTATTTTTTGATGACCTTTTTATCAAAAATCGGCGTGAATGAAGTTTTTCATTAACCCTTATCTAAAAAACATGTATAGGCTAATTGAATTTAAACCAACTCTTTATCTTTTTCTTTTCTTAAAATCCACAAATCTTATCTTGTTTCTTGAAGCTATTTGCTTTTCAAGAATTCTAAACACATGAAATTCGCATTCAGTTAATTTAAGAAACTGATCGAGTGTATCTTTATCGTCTTCATCAAAGTTCTCGAAAACTTCTGAAATAGCAAACCTATTTTTAGAGATAAAATCATCTGCAACATCCTCTGGATTTTTACCTGAGGCGAAATCCTGAAAAGCTTCATAAGAATTCAGTTCTCTCGTTAGCCATTTAAACCATGGTTCATTTTTACTATATTTTTTATTTTTGATTTTCTTCATGAAAGAATCTTGACTAATTTAATCATCATTAGTTATTGATTCTTTGACAGCTGTAAAATTACTCATTTTTTTATTAAAGAGATAACTAAAATTGAATTTTCATAAAAACATTTTCAATTCCATTGTATGAATTTCCTACATCTCCAATTTTAATTATTGTTGCTCTTATTATTCATTTAGCAATAGAAATTTTTTTATGGCATATCAAAAATATTTCAATTCACCTTTTAACAACATGAATTAAACGAAAGATTCAGTAAAAAAGAACAAGAGTTAAAAAAATTAGAAATTACTTAAAGATCTCGAATTCAAGACCTTAATTTTTTATCACAGGAATTATGGACTATAAGGAACTATGGATAAAGATCATCTTATTGAATTAATTTCTAGTAGCATTCTTTATGAGATTAAAGACTCAGAATCATCTCATAAAATTTGTGATTTTAAGAATTACTTAAAGAGATTAAATCTAGATCAATTGAGAACTATGTCTAAAGAATTTATTCTTTAGTGATTTATCAATAAAACAAACTTTTTTAGTTACTAATCAAAAAATTTTTTTTTTTGTTATGTTCGTCTGTACAGTATAAAAAATATGACAACAGTAAAAAGAAGTGATTTTTTAATTAAGCCATTTCTAAAAAGAAATAATTTGAGGGCTTTTTATCAAATCATTGCTACCATCATCCCAATAATATCTCTTTGGTTAATTGTTTACCAAGTAATAAATCATTCTTTTTTATTAGCAATAAAAGGCTTCTTATTGATTCCTATTCTTTGTCTGCTCACGCTACTTTCTTCTAGAACCTTCTCATTAATGCATGATTGCGGCCATAATTCTCTTTTTAAAAAACGTAACTTAAATAAATTTTTTGGATTTTTGCTTGGTTTAGTAAATGGCATTCCTCATAAATCATGGTCCATTGACCATGCATTTCATCATAGAAATAATGGGAATTGGGAAATCTACAAAGGGCCTATAGATGTTTTAAGTCTTGAAGATTATAATTCTCTATCAAAAAAAGAAAAGATATTTTATAAAATAAGCCGTAATTGGATCATGCTTTTCCCTGGTGGCTTTTATTACTTAGTTCTAAAACCTAGATTAGGATTGATTATTATTATTTTTAATTTTAGTAAAGATATAGTTAAAGAGTTTTTTATCAAAATTAAAAAAAGAGAATTTTCTGAATTTTTAGCTATCAAATCAAGAGTTAAACCACCTTTTTCTGATTACGGCGATAACTTTAGTGAACTATTTGAATTAGTAATGAATAACTTAATAGTAATAACAGGTTGGTTTTTTATGTCTAAATGGTTTGGGTTAGTTTTTTTCCTAACATTTTATTCAGTTATATCAACCTTATCAGCAGCAATTCTAATATGTATTTTTTTCGTCCAACATAACTATAAAAATGCATATGCTAAAAACACAAAAAATTGGGACGTCATCGATGGGGCTATTCTTGGTAGTAGCAATTTAAATATACCGAATTGGCTCAATTGGTTTTTAGCAGATATATCCTTTCATAGCATTCATCATCTCTGCGAGAGAATACCAAACTACAATTTAAGAGCTTGTCATAAAGCAAATATTCATTTGCTTAATCAATCAAAGTTTTTAAAATTAAGTGATTTCCCAAACTGCTTCAAATATATCATTTGGGATAATAAAAATGAAAAATTAATCCCAATAAGTTGATACCTAATTAAACTTTCTTCTGAATTTTCTTTTGAGAGGAATACTGCTATATGCATGTGTACCAATAGATGGGGGCAAATTATTCTTTAGAGGATGCATAAAAGCGTTTGCCATACTCTCTAACATTTTCGAAAGCCAATTGATTACTGATTTCATTTGAAAATCTAAAAGTGTACTTTTTTATAATCTAACTAAATGACGGAAAAGTAAATCAGTCTTTATGCTGATTTTTTAAACGCTTGCTTTATTAACAATTAATATTTAATAATAAAAATTGTTATTTTTATCAACTTTTAAAAGAAGATCATGACTACCTTTCTGAAGGTAAACCAGGTGGAATTTTAATTTAGTGAATAATACTTATTTTTTCTAATAAACTTAATAAATTAAATTATTAGCCATAATTTCGTGCTATATCTCTAATTCAAATAAATCTTCCAAATTCATGAGTGATTCAGTTGTTTCTACTAACCAGAATACAGAAATAGATTCTATTAATTCATATTTTGAATGTATTACTGAATGCAGTATTGTGGATGGTCATCAAGAATGTATTACGCGATGTTTAGAAATACATTTAAAGGGAGGGAATCAAAATGAATAAAAGAAATCCCCCACAAAGGAAAACAACTTTAAAGTGGAATGCAAATGGAGAGCTCTCAGAACTTGATATGTTAAGAATTTTAGAGAAGATAGATTCTAGTGATCTTAATCAATGTAAATTGACATGCGATTCTGATCAAGTTTAAAAATCATTAAATACCAGAACGTTTTAAATTAATAAATTATTAATTACGCAAATAAACAATAACTATATCTTAATACTTTAATTAAATAAGATTTTATTCAGAATTTATACCCTTTTCTTAAGGCTATAAGTACATGATGAATAATTAATTTTCAGAACTCCTGCCTTTTTTTAAGAATTTTTTACTAATTTCGTTTTTTGTGATTTCAATCGGTTTTACAATACCTAAATTGCCATGAGTTGGACAATAATAAGTAATTAGCATCCATGTTTTTTCTTCATTCATGAGAAATAACCTCTCCTTTAAGGCAAATACTGAATTATTAAATACGATAAATTATGAGAAAATTGATATTTTTTAATCATTTTTTCTTTTTTGCTTAACAATTGATAGAAGTCTTGAAAGAACTCACTCTAAATAGATATAAATACGCATGACTTTAAAAAGAAATCCTGCTATTTATTAATAAATTAAAAATTATTTCATGTCTTTAGAATCTATATTGATGGTATTAGCTCCAATTTGTCTTTTTACGGTAGGAGTAATTGTTTTACCAATTTTAGTAAAACCACGTAAACAAACAGGTATATCAAAGAGGTATGTACGCGGTCTTTAAATTAAATAAGCTTTAAAAACATCAAAGATAATGATAAGAGTTGCAAAAACTAATTGCATTGATAAATTCAGAGATTCACATACATAACAAAATTAAAACTAATCGACTCAAATCAATTTGCTTGAGGATAAAAAATTTGTTTTAAAAATTTTATTGAAAAAGACAAACTATATATTATTTTCATAAAAAGATAATGCGATTGATAATAGAATATGTAAATTAATTTTTATTTAACTAAATTCTTACCTAACAAAAATTTGAGTAATATAAAATTTTCAGGTCTTAAAGGCCAAGCGCTTGAAATAGATGACAAAGATATTCCAAGCATAAAAGAATTTAAGGATGTTATCCCAGATCACTATTTCAAGTGCAATACAAAAACTTCTTTGAGGTATCTTTTACAAACATTTTTAATTCAATCATTTGTATTTGCAATAGGTTTATCTATTCCATTCACTCTAAAAATGATCCCAATTTGGATAGTTTACTCATTACTATCAGGTACCACTGCAATGGGATTCTGGGTAATTGCTCATGAATGTGGACATGGAGCATTCTCTAAGAACAAGACATTGGAAACTATAACAGGATATTTATTACATTCATTACTACTAGTTCCTTATTTTTCTTGGCAGCGTTCTCATGCAGTTCATCATAGATTTACAAATAATGTAACCAATGGTGAAACTCACGTTCCTTTAGTTATTGAGGGAAATGGAATTACAGAGAAGGTTGGTGGAGAGAAAGAATTGCATTTTTCAAATTCCATAGGCAAGCAAAATTACGGAATTCTTCAAATCGTTTTACATCTAATATTTGGATGGCCTGCTTATTTACTTACAGGTAGTACAGGAGGTATTAAATATGGGACTTCAAATCACTTTTGGCCAATAAAACCATTTTCCCAGGCGTTATGGCCGTCAATATGGGCTAAGAAAGTTTGGATATCCGATATTGGAGTAGCTTTAACTTTATTGAGTATTTTTTTCTTTGTTTTTAAGTATGGTTTATTCCAAGTACTTGCACTGTATATTGGTCCTTTATTAGTAGTTAATTGTTGGTTAGTAGTTTATACATGGCTTCATCATACAGATTCAGATGTGCCTCATCTTTCAAATACGGAATTTTGCTTTATGAGAGGAGCATTTCTATCTATTGATAGGCCTTACGGTAAAATCCTTGATTTTCTTCACCATAATATAGGTTCGAGTCATGTCGTTCATCATGTATGTCCAACAATTCCTCATTATCACGCTAAAAAGGCTACTTTCTTAATTAAAAAAGCTTTTAAAAAAGGTTATCTTTTTAATCCTGATCCAATACCCAAAGCCCTCTGGAATATTGCTTGCAATTGCATTGCTGTTAAATCAGATATCAAGGGTCGAAGATATATCTGGCAATCTGCATACAATGAAAAAGCAGTAAAAACATAAATATTTTTAATTTTTTTATCACATTAATTTACGCAAATCTGAAAAAAATATAAAAGAATTAGTAATATCCTTTTTCCTATCGTAGAAAATTATCTAATTTAAAAATTTTACTATGAGTGGAGACAATTTACATGGGAAACAACCAATTAAATTTTATTCTGAGGAAATAACTCTGACAAAAGTGGAATTATTAGAAAGACAGTTGAATTTAGGAAAAAAAGTTTCAAGTTTAGATGAAAAACATAAAGAATGGAGCAGAAAACTCTCTGACTAATCAATTATTAAAATACTCTTTGATACTTATTTATTTTTTCATTGTAATTAATTAGACAATTTTCAATAAATTATTGAAAAATTATTTGCCCGAATATTAATAATATCTTATTGAAAAAGCCATTTTTTTTACCTTCATCAATATTTTTCTCAAGATTTCTATTACCCCAAAGATCATTATGTATTTTTAATGAATTATCAAAGAAATAATTACTTTGACTTCTGAACTTATTACCAATTTTAAATAGCCCGTATAGTATCAAAAATACTAACTCTTTAATTAATGTCTTTAATACCTATAGAGCTCTAACGTACAAGTCCATGTGCTATATGAATCATATTTATAGAAACTATACCTTCCAAAGAAACTGCTAAATTCATTTAATTTTTCAAGGAATTTATCTACATTAATCACAAGAGGTTGAATCATTTTCTAATTAATTTTTCATACTCGATTCAAAAACTTATACTTTTTCTATCCACTAACTCTGGATAACTTGTTTGCCAAATTATTTAAGGAAAGTGTTTATTTTAAAAACTCCATGTTTACAGTCCCACTTCAAATTTCCAATATTGAACCTTTTTTTAAGATTCTAGAAAATACATCACCAATTAAGGAACTATTTCCTTTAGTATCATTCAAGAAAAGTATGTAATCCAAAATAAATTACAGTGGGAAATGCCAAAAAATAATTATTCTCAGATACTCTTTATTGCACTTTTCTCAATTTAGGAGTCTTAAAAAACATTATTTTAAGGCTAAAGAATAATATTGAAACTGTAAGAGCAGGTAAGACATAGAGAATTAAATCAGAAGTTATTAGAGAAGGAATTCTTGCAAAAATAAAATGCATGTAATAGGTAGAAAATGACATTTGTCTTTAAATAACTAATTTATTAATAGCAATTATTTGAATTCTAAAAACTACTTTTTTTCTAAAGACTAATAATTCTAACTAAAAAGAGTCGGCCTGTATCCTTACTCGCTGACTATTGTTTATATATGAATTTAAATTACCTCTAAATTAGGATTTACTCCTAAAAAGACAAACTTCTAGCTTATATTAGTTGTTTCAAATTTCTAGAAATTCGAGTAAAAGCTATATCGCTTATAGAGTTAATTCGTGCCATACTTGTAGCATATCTGATATCGTATGAGTTTAAAAGTCAGTTTACGATGATTTTTTTTACATAAATAAATAAATAAATATGTCATAATACTTTACATATTTAATTTCTTGAATTATGAATCCTGAAGCAGAAAGATTTAATGGGTGGGAACAATGCTCGGCTTCGTAGCAGCTGTTGGTTCCTATGTAACAACTGGTCAAATCATTCCAGTTTTTATTTAAACGATTCCTTAAAATTTATCTAAAGAATCTAATTTAGAAATAAGTTTGATACTCTTTTTTTGCTTATTAAAGTTTTTTTAATAGATGTTAATTGTCGAAAATATATGAATTTTAAATATTCTTTTAAAAAATATAAATAATTTACTAAAGAATCAGTATAAAAACTCTACCGAAATAATCAAAATAGAATTAGAGTAATTTTATTGATTAGATGTAAATCAGATGGTTAACCTAGTTTTGGAAATAGTATTTTGGCTAATTTTACTTATTTACATTGGCGCGATACTAACAAAAACCAAAAAAAGTTTTAAACAACAATATTAAAATTTCTCCAACTAAGTTGAGGAAAGTGCAAAATACTTACATTAAATAAAAAAGATCAGACAAAACATGAATTTAATTCTTTTCTTCTGTAATACTTAAATTTATTTTTAAAAATAATGCTATCTTAAGCAAGATAATTATAAAATTAAATGAGAGTAAAGCTTGAACCAGAGACAGCATTTATTGGTAAAAAATTTGCTTATATATTTCTTGGAGTAATATTTGGACTTAATGCAATAGCTTTTACTTGGTTTTTTTTATTCTCAAAATTAAATTAAATCAAATTTAGAATTTTTATTAGTAAGTTAAAAACTATATAATTTAATTATTAATTGATTAGTTGACCAATTGAGAAAATTAGTATTTGATGTATTGTTTTAAAGCATTATTTTATAAATTTAAAAAGATTTCGTAGCGAATTCTTCTTGATTAATATGTGACAATTTTGTCATGAAAATTGAATACTTGAAGTGGTTTTTAATTTAATCATTTCTTTTTATCTGATTTATAAATAAGCTACCCAAAATAAGCATATATACTCACGTTAAGTAATTTTACTTAGTAGGATGAAGGGGGCATTTAGGAAGTGCTTAGCTGGTTAGCTTCAGGAAATCTGTATTTAACTAGTTCGTCATGAGCTTGCCGGTGGGATACTTGCAAGCTCTTTTAATTTTAAAAGCAATGGAATAAGTATAAATAATTACTGACACCTTTTCTTATGTAATTAAAGTCTTTGAGTTCTTAAAAGAATGACATTAGTTTATTTTATTGCTAAATAAAAAATAGACTTAATTATAATGCATGTCTTTAGATTTTATTCTCATTCCTTTTTGTGTTTTTATTATCCTTTTTCTTTTAAATCGAGAAAATAAAATCTATAAAAAGAACCAAAAAGCTAAGTAAATAATCAATTCCAAGGAAGGTCTAAAGACAAATTTTGGCAACTTTATTGTTAATCAATTCATAATAATTTTTTTAAACTGACTAGTTCAGAATTAGTTTTAACGTTTAGAGATTGAACAAAAGGATTTAGGGTAGATTTATACTTAAAATTAATCTGTCCCAATATAATCTTGAACTATTAATCTGATCTAATTTTTTTTTGCAGTGTATGCACTTGCATTGTTTGAATAAAGTTTTATTTTTCATTAGTTTATTGTTTTTTTTAAGAAACCAAATTTTTTGTTTTATTGCAAGTATCAATAAATTATTTTTATTTATTTTAGAGGTTGACTAAAGAAAAATTCTTCTTAACGAGCATTTCTTTCTTGGTCTCTAAATCATTGATATTTTATAATGCAAAAAAACAGTAAAAATTAAATAAATTCCTTTTGAAACTTTCAAATCACTCACTTATTAAGAAAACCATTCATCAAATAATTACTCCCTGGTATTCAATACCTTTAATCGATAGATGGTTATTAGGGCAAATAATACCTCCTATGATATTTGCCATTTCTGCTTTTACTGTTATTTCATTATCTGTCGGGGTAATGTTTGATCTTATAAGGAAAATAGTTGAATTTGGTTTGCCTTTATTTTTAGCTTTAAAAGTTCTTTTTTTTAGTTTACCTAGTTTTTTAGTTTTATCATTCCCTATGGCAGTTTTACTGTCAACATTGTTAGCCTATGGGAAATTGTCAAGCAATTCTGAATTGTTGGCGTTGAAATCTTTGGGTATAAAAACTTCACGAATTATATCTCCAGCTATTGCTCTTTCAATATTTATGACAGGACTAACTTTTTACTTTAATGACAATTTAGTACCTGCAAGTAATAAATTGGCAGAAACAACATTAAGAGCCGGAATAGGAAGTTCATTCAGTAGCGAAACAGGAAAAGACAATATTATGTTTTCAAGATATGGCTCTAGGATAAAAGCATCAACTAAAAAGCCAACAAAAACAAATACTTACCTTACACATATATTTTATGCTTCATGGTTCGAAAACAACATTATGCAAGGGGTGACCGTATTAGACTTTTCCAGAGAAGATTTTCAACAAGTCTTAAAGGCAAAAACTGCAAAATTTGACAAGAAAAATTCTTCTTGGATATTTTCTGAAGGCAGTATCGTATCAATTTCTCCAAGCGGGCAAACTACGAATATTCAATTCAATGAGTATACATATCCATTCGTAGAGGGTCCCTTGGATTTAGCAAAAGTCCCAAAAAATGCCAATGAAATGACTTTGAAGCAGGCTTTACAAGCAGAAAAGATATATAAAAAAACTGGCAACTTGAAAGAGTTAAGGAGAATTAAAGTCCGCATACAAGAAAAATTTACTTTACCTTGTGCATGCTTAGTATTTGGCTTAATAGGAAGCAGTTTGGGATCAAAATCTAATTTAAGATCTTCTAAAAGTCAGGGATTTGGATTAAGCGTAATTCTTATATTAATTTATTATGTAATGTCATTTATATTCAGTTCATTTGGAGTAAAAGGTCTATTAACTCCAATTTTAGCTGCTTGGTTACCTGTATTAATTTCTTTAGCAAGTGGAATTTATTTCTTAAGAAAATCAAGTTCTTTATAATCTTTTATTTAGTAAAAAATAATATAAATATTAAAATATCTTCGGACTTATTTATTTAGAGGGTCTTGAATATTTTACATCTTATCTATTCTTTTATAACCATACCAATCAGGATAATTATTTTCTTCAAAAAATTTTTTTTCTAGAGTTAATTCTATTTGCCAATGACCAATTTTTGTTATCACTTCACAATCATCTAAAGTACTTAAATTTTTTAGAGAAGCAATGTCATCTTTATGCTTTTTTTTACAACCATTTAGCCATTTAAATTTGGCTTTATTTTTTGCATCTAAAGAACTGGAAGCTACAACAAGGCCAAATTCATGTTTTTCTTGCATAGAATTTGGTTGATAGCCTCCAATATTGACAAACCACAAATTCTTTTTAGTATTCTTTTCATTAGATAATTTATTTTTTGTTAATTTCTTATTTCTAATATTGATTAGATTTATTTTATGATTATCTACGTAATTTATTTTTTTATAGCTGTCAATATGTAATCCTTCTAGAGTCCCGAACCACTCCCTTCTAAGAACATCATATGTATCCTGAATTCTTGAGCCTATAACCCATCTAACATCATGTAATTCTACATTAGCTTTATTTGATCTCCCTCCAAGAACTACCAAAAAAAGATAAACTTCCTCAATTTTTTGCACTGCTACCTATTAGAAATTTAATGACATATTTGATTTTACATTCCTAATTAAAAAACTAAAAAATAATTTCGATAATAACAAAAACCTAAATATAGGTAGTAACAAATTTTAAATTAAAGACTATTGATAAATTAAGCTTAAAAATTATTAGGGTTTTGATAAAGTCTGCACCCAACATAACCACTGCTTTGCTTTAGTAGATGCAAAGTGCATTACTAATGGCATTAAAAAAAATTATCCGTGAATTTTACTAAATCAAAATTGTTTTTTTAAGAATTTCATTAGAGAAAAGTTTAAATTAATGAAACAATGAGAAATTTGCGATCAGTCAGATAAAGTTCAGTACAGGGTTAAATCCGTAATTCATAATCACTGGATTTTCTGCTGTAAAGAATGTTGATATATTCTTTCAAAACATAGTAAATATTCTTATGGGGGATCGAGGTAATCAAAATCATCAGTAATTCCCCAACCTAAATGCAAAGAGGAATAAAATAATTAAAAGATTTGAAATAGTATAAAATTAAATGGAATAAGTCATTGAACATTCATGATGATTCACAAACACAATTTATGAAATTTACCAACAAAAATAACTTCTTTTTTATTTTTTAATTTATCTTTTATATGTAAATTTTTTAAATTGAATTTTGTCTTATTTTGCTAAACCTCACTTTATAGTTTATGACGAATGGTTTGATGATCAATTAGAAAAAACCAAACTTGATATTCAACAAAAAAAAATTAAAAACATTTCGAGCTTACATGATTTTTTTTATGAGCAATCAAATTACAAAATTGGTGCCTCTGAAAATAACCTGCGATCAGATTTAAAAGTACATGAAAAAGAAATCATTTCTAATAATTTAATAAAAAACATTTATGAGCACAATGATTCAGTATCATATAAACAATTTAGTTTCCTTCAAAAACTTACGAAAACCAAATTAAAATTTAGTATTACAAAAAAATTAATTTATTCTTTGTCAATCTTCAGCTTTATATTTATTTTTGGATTTTTCATGTTTTTTATCTCTTCATCCCAAAAAAGTAAAGAAAACATAACAAATACATTTTTAAATATAGAAAAAGAATTTTAATTTTTAAAAAATATTTTTAATTTCTTTTTTTATCGTTTTATATTCTGAATTAATATCTTTAATTAATTGATCCACTTCTTTTTTAGTATCCTTATACTCATTAATTCTCTGTTTACTTTTCTCATAAAAAATTGATGTAAGAGTTCCTGGCTTTACCTTCTCAATCCAATATCCTAAAAAACAATATAATTGATTAGGAACAAAAGTTATAATTAATAATTTTTTAGAAGTTTTATATTGATCAATAATCTTATTAGCTAAAGCCCCTTCAGTGTTATTTGTTCCAAATACAGTAATATCTTTTGCATAAGGCTTAACCTTCTTGGATAAAATTTTACTTTTTTCTATTGAATTTCTTGCAAGTATTTTTTCTAGGGAATAACAATAATCTAACAATTCAGTATTTTCTTTTTTTGAAGGATAAATGGTTATGAATGAACTAACCAGTAAAAAAGAAGTTAAAAGTAATTTATTAAACATTTTCATTTTATCGTATATTGATTATTGCATAAACATAAAAATAAGTTTAAAAAGTACTCTTAATTCTTTAAAATAAATATTTATTAAAAAGACTTCTTTTAATTAAGCTAAACTTCTAAAAATTTAATAAATAATTAAGTAAAGCAAGAATAGTAATTAGTGATCTAGATAACTTGCAGTGCAATTTTTCGTTTGCTCAAAAGATAGAGTGAGCTCAATTACAATACTCCACGAGGATTTACTCCGCGGCCTAAAAGTATTTATCTGACCTGATTAATATGAATTCATACTTATTTTAATATAAATATCTTGATTGCTGGATAAATTTATTTTGTATCTTGCTATTACAAAAATTTTAAGGTTATTTGGATTAGTGACTAAAATCCACGTGAAAAAAGCTTTAGTTAATTTTTTTTACTGGTTACTAATGAGATCAGCCGCATCACATTATGGCGAATCATTAGTATCAGTAAAAGTTCCATCTAATTCTATAAGCAGTTTATATTGATTTAAAAACTTATTTCTTTTAAGCTTTTAATATTTAAATTCATAGCTTACTGAAAATCCACCAAATTATTTAATTTAAATTAGCTAATTATCTCTATTGCAAATAACTATGAGATTGTTAATGTGACATTTAAAGAAGATACTTAATTTCTTAAACTGATGCAATTTGATCATTTTAATTCCAATCAAGATGATGGCCTCATGTCAATAGAAGATTTAAGGGCTTTACGTCTTCGAAAACAGAAAATTGAAAGTGAAAAAAAAGCCAGAAAGTATATCTTGGAGATAAATAAAAAATATAGGAAAATGAGAGACAACAAAAGTAATAACTTTTTTAAGAATATGAAACCTTTTAAAAAAGCAGCTTAAATTTTTAATTTTGATTGTGTCAATTTTTTTGAATTTGCATCTTTAAAGTAAATTTATGAATGTGCTTCTTTGGAAGATTTTCACCAAGTGGGGCTTGTTTAGCCCCTTCTTCCCTAAAGTATTTCTTTGATTAAAAGTTGGCCTAAAATTAAAAGTATAAAAAACACTTTTGCAATGAATAAAAGATTTTTAGCTGAAAAAATTATGACTCTTCTTATTTCTTTGATTAGCTAATGAATATTTCACCTCACCTTTTAATTGATGCTTTAATACTTAGTGCTGCACTTGCAATTACTTTGGTATTAAGAGCTACAGGTAATGCTTCCAGAGAAGAAAAAGAAATTAAATGATTAACAGTCGATCAGAGTTAGAGGAACAAAGCTCTCTTTTTTTTGACTGCCCAAAATTTCATGAAAGTTGTTCTTTTTAAATTAAAGTCAGACTATCTATAGAAGTCTTTTGAAGTAATAGATAAAACAAATTTTGAAGTTATTACAAAAATATATATTGCTAAAATACAGCTCATGATTAATATTTTCTTGGTATCTGGGAAAGTGCAGAAGCTATCCCCAGTTCTAAGACTAATTATGATAACTCATCTTAATGAAATGACTGGATTCATCGAAGATTTTTTCCCTGAACTTGGAGTTACTGATACTTTATCGCTGGGAATATTATTTATAAAGTTGGGCATCATGATAGGTAGCTTACCTAAACTACTTGCACTTCTTCTGATCTCATATACACATAATTAAGTTTCTTTTATTAAATAAATCTTGTTCATTATTTCACTATATTTATAATCAGTATTTTTGCTCTTGAGAATTTCAATTATCAAATGTAAGTTGGTTGCACTGATTGAGGTTTAACTTAATGGGTACGTACAAAACGAAATACTTTAAAAAAACAAAAAAGATTAACAACACTTTGTGGTTGGACAAATTAATTAATCAACTCGAAAAACAAGCAAAGGGGCTTAACGTATGAATACTTTTAGAAATAAACAATTCAAAAATGAATTAGATCCCAAGTATGCATTTTACGATTGTCTTCGAAGTTGCGAACTAAAGAGTTCTTCTGAAGAATCATTAGAAGAATGCGAAGAGAGTTGTGATTGGAAATCTTCATCAAAGCATTCAAATAGCAAAAAACAAGAAAAAGGCTTAGGAAGATCCAAATAAAAATTAAAAAGAGATTTTCTATAGAAAATGCATGGTAAAATTTTACCTTTAAAATAGTAAGCCTCCTCGAGAGCAAATAATCCATTCATTGAGACTTTACCAGATAGCTTTTAAACTTTTTCGGTCATAAATTTCTTAGCGAGTGCATAATAATTAAATTAGATTTGATGTCTATACACAATAGATTCAATTTTGTTGAGAAAAGATTAGAAGTGAAGGAGGATTATCTTCCACAGAAAATCAACAATTGAAAGGTTCACTTAGTAATAATCTTGATTATTTATTCACTTTAGGGATTAATTACTTTTAAAATAAGCCTTCAGATTTTCTTTATGAGATTAATCATGACTCATCTTTCATACATAATAAAAATGTCTTTCAATATGATCCAATGAATAAAAGGCAATTACCCCCTTTTTTTAATGGTTATGTTTATGCATAATACATGGCATCCATTTATCTCCCATTTGATGGGCTCCTTCACAACCAAATTTATAAGCTTCTTTTTCAGCCTGTTCCTTCGTATCAAATAACATCGGCATTTTCATTTCTTTTTCAACTGGTTTATTAGAACAACCTAATGAAAGAATTGTCATAAAAATAAAAGGAATAAATTGTTTCAAAAATAATTTATAAATAAATTAATTTTAGTATTAAATAGCTTTGACAATATTTAAAAAGTTGATTTGTTTACATCTTTAATATTAATTAATTAAAATTCGATCTAAGGTATATGCATAAAAAATTTTTTTAAGTTTTTTTCCGTTATTCTGCTTC
>QCPG01000012.1 GCA_003212615.1 Prochlorococcus sp. AG-436-E22 | reverse complement strand
ATTTCATTAATGTTTTCTAAATTTTCGTATCCAATTTTTGATAGAGATTTTTGAATTTCACCTTTGTTTTTATTGGCGATATTACAAAGTAAGATATCTTGATTAGGTGTGAGTCTTAAATCTAAATTATATTTTTTGACAATACTTGTGATGGTATTCTTCTTCTCTCCAGATAATCTTCCTGATAATAATGGTAAACCTACAAAATAGGAGGTTTTATTTTGTTTATGCCAACCTAGGTAATCAATAAGAACCTTATCCGGTTCTTTTCTGATTTTTTTAATTTCTTTTTTGAAATACTTATCAAAAAGTATCTTTTTGAACCATTTAATACCTTTTCTATGAAGTAGATATTTCATTCTCGAATTTTTTCTTGATTTTCTATCACCATAATCTCTTTGAATAGCCACAATGCTTTGTATTAATTCATAAACATCAGGTTCTTCAACATATCCAAGAGGATCTGCAATTCTGGCAAAGGTCTCTTCATTATTATGTGTGCGACCCATACCACCTCCAACATAGAAGTTGCATCCTTCTAAGTTTCCATCTTTAGAAGTAAAGGCAACTATTCCTATGTCATTGGTAAGAAGATCAACAGAATTGTCCCCAGGGACTGTCACCGCACATTTGAATTTTCTCGGTAAGTACGTTGAACCATAAAGAGGCTCATCTTTTATTCCACTAAAAACATTATCTTTGAATTGGAGTTTCCTTATTGCTTCAATATCTTTGTCTGGCTTTATGGTGTACTCTAAATCTCCATCAGCCCAAAGCTCTAAAAAAGTACCTTGGCCAGCCATTGGGGTGAGAAGATCTGCAACTTTTTTTGCCAATGCTCTCGCAATATTATAGTCTGGTGAATCAAATGGAGCCGCAGGGGCCATAACGTTTCTATTTATGTCACCACATGCAGCTAATGTTGAGCCCATAGAATTTATTATTGTTTGAATTACTTCCTTTAGGTTCTCCTTTCTGATTCCATGCATTTGGAAGGCTTGTCTTGTAGTAGCCCTTAGTGTTCCATTACCTAGTTTGTCAGATAATTCATCTAATGCTAAAAATAATTTCCCAGGGACTTCACCGCCCGGATTCCTTAACCTAAGCATCATTTGCCAATCTTTACTTTTGCCCGGTCTTCTATTTTCCCTGTTATCTTGTTGATAACTACCATGGAATTTTAATAACTGAACTGCATCATTAGTAAAATGGTCGCTCTCATTTACTAATTCTGTAGCAAGTGGTTCTTTAAGAAATTGGCTACTTCTTTTAAAATTTTCAAATTTAGAAACTTCTAGTCCATTTGCCAAACAAACAGTTTCTTCCTTGGCAGAATCTTTTTTCTTCTTTACTTTCTCAACCTTGATCAAAGGACCAAAACATATCTCTTTTTATACATTAGCGAAAAGCTTATTTAACTGGTAGTAAATTATAGTAAGTGTAGTCATATTTTTTTCTTGTCTAAATATTTACTTGAGATAGGAACAGAAGAATTGCCAGCAAAATTTGCAAATTCTGTTCTAGAGCAATTTAAATCCCTAATAGAATTTGAATTGGATAAAAAGTTAATCAAATTTGACAATATAGTTGTTACCTCCACACCAAGGAGGATAGTTCTACTTCTCGAAGGTTTAGTTGATTATGCAGAAGATAAGGTAATAGAAAGAAAAGGACCTAAAGCAAATTCAGCTTATTTAAATGGGTCACCTACTAATGCTGCTTTAGGCTTTGCCAATAGCTTAGATATTGATGTAGGTGAGCTAGAAATAAAAAATACAGAAAAGGGTGATTTTGTATTTGGAAAGAAAATTGAGAAAGGACTATCAACAAAAATTACTTTGTCTTCGATTATCCCAAAATTAGTCAAGAGTCTTCAAGGGCCTCGATTTATGAAATGGGGGGCTGGGAACATAAAATTTTCAAGACCTATTAGGTGGATTGCCTCTATTTATAATAATGAAATTCTTGATTTTGAATTTGATGAATGTGATCCAAAGATCAAAATAAGTAATAAAACAAAAAGTCATAGGTTAATCCATGAAGTTTTAGAAGTTCATAGTCCTGATGATTTTTTTGAATTATTGAAACGAAATAGAGTAATAGGTATTCGAAAAGAAAGAAAAGAAAAAATTGAAAGTTTAATAAAACAGGCATCTAAATCTTTAAATCTGCAACCTGACCTTTCAGAAGGATTACTAAATGAACTAACTGATTTAGTTGAATGGCCAGACTTAATTATTGGTAAATTTAGTGATGAGTTTCTTGATCTTCCGGTTGAAGTTCTCTCAACAGTCATGAAAAGTCATCAGAGATACGTTCCTCTTTTATTGAAAAACAAAAGTTTTTCTAAACTAGATTTAAGCTCTGAAAAAAATATTAGTACAACTTTCTGCGTTATTTCAAATGGTCTTGAAGAGTCAAATAATAATATTGCCAAAGGTAATGAGAAAGTATTGAGAGCAAGGTTTTCAGATGCAAAGTTTTTCGTAGAAAGTGACAAAAAAGTTGCTTCAATCGAAAGAAATGAAAAGCTCAAATCTGTTTCCTATTTGAAAGGACTTGGAAATATATTTCAGAGGGTAGAAAGGATACAAGAAGTTACTAAAAAAATTCTTAAATTTTTGAATGATAAGTCTTTAGAAGAAAAAAAAATAATAGAAGCTGCTAAATACTGTAAAAACGACTTATGTAGCGAAATTGTTTTCGAATTCCCTGAGCTGCAAGGAATAATGGGTGGTAAATATCTTAAATATGAGGGATTTAGTGAGGATGTTTGCTTGGCTGTAGCTGAACATTATTTACCTTCTTTTTATAAAGATGCTTTGCCTTCCACAAAATATGGTGCAATAGTTTCTATTGCAGATAAGGTCGAAACTTTAATTAGTATATTTATTTCTGGTAAGCGTCCCAGTGGATCATCTGATCCTTATGCTTTAAGAAGAAATTTGAATGGAGTGATTAAAATAATTTGGGATTATGAACTTGATTTGCCTTTAGATAAATTATTTAACGAACTTATTGATTATTGGAAAACCTCATTTCCGAATTTAAACTTCTCAAGCGAAAAAGTATTTAATGATTTAAATGAATTCTTAGTTCAAAGAATTGTTAGTCATCTCGAAGAATTATCACTTAGTAAAGAATTAATAAAGGCCGTTTGCTCCTCCAATGAATTCTCTCAAAAAAGATTATTGAATATTGTTGATCTAAAGAATAGGATTAAATCTATTGTCATTTTTAAAGAAAAAGAAACTTTTTTTGTGATCCAGAAGGTAATTAATAGGGCGAGCAAATTAGCCAATAATAGTAATCTATCTACAGAAGTTCTTTCAACAGGACATTATGTAAACACTAAACTTTTTGAAAAAGAATGTGAATTAAAAGTATTTGAATTTATTAGAGAATTAGAAAAACTTTTTTCAACAGGTTATTGCAATTATTTGAAACTTCTAAATTTATTCGAGATTAATATAAATACTATTGAGGATTTATTTGATAATGAAAAGGGAGTTCTGATAATGTCAGAGGATATAAAAATAAGAAATAATCGACTCAATTTATTGAGTCTAATTAGAAATTATTCTCTAAAGATCGCTGACTTTACACTTTTGAACTCTTAACTTTAATCCCACCCTTAATTGAGTAATTTTCAAGCATTTTTTCAACTTCTTTCTCTTCTCTCACCGCACTATCAACAGGTTTGTACTTTAAGGGAGCAAGTGCTTTCCCTCTTAAAATTGATCCAAGAGTAAGCAACGTAAGTTTAATTTGCTGCATTGGTTTCATTGCAACAACTTTTTTATATAAATAACTATCAAAAGTGAGTCTTTGAACGTCCATGTCATCACACATTTCTACAAAAGCTTCTCTAGCAGAGTCGTTCCTATAAAATATATTTTGTAGAATTTCTAGAACCTTATATGTGGCTCCATATTTTTTATCCCATTTTTTTAAGTAATTTTTTAAATCATTTTCTGAAGGTATAATTTCTCCATTTTTTGAAGCTTCAACAATTTCTTCTGCACACATTCTTCCACTTTTTGCAGCAAAGTATATTCCCTCTCCAGAACTCTTCGTAACATAACCAGCAGCATCTCCTACTAAAGCCATTCTACCAACAACTCTTCGAGGCCTGGGATGCTCAGGAATAGGATGTGCCTCTACTTTGATAACTTCTCCATTTACAAGCCTTTTTTTCGCTCTATTCCTTACTCCTTCCTGAAGCCCCTTTATTAATGATTGATTATTCTGCATTGTTCCTGTTCCAACGGCAACATGATCATATTTAGGGAATACCCAACCATAAAAGTCAGGAGAGACGTCAGTTCCTACATACATTTCAGCAAGATCTTCATAGTAACTCATTTCTTCTTTGGGTAATTTAATTCTTTCCTGAAACGCTATAGCTACTTTGTAATCTCCTGCATCCATAGCTTTAGCAACTCTACTATTAGCTCCGTCTGCCCCAATTAAAAGGTCTACTGTCAGTTCTTTCAGTTCTCCTTTTTTATCTCCAGATGAATAATCAGAATATGTAAGTTTATATGGACCTTGGTTGTTATTTCCGGTTTCAATTGAAGTAACTAATCCATTTATTAATGTGGCACCAAGATCTGATGCTCTGTTGCGCATGAAAGCATCCATTACTTCTCTTCTGCACATTCCTATATATTCATTATCACTTTTGCCATAAACCTTATCTAAACTTATATCTACTTCTCTATTTGAAGGAGAGATCATTCGCATATGCCTTACTTTTCTATCAATAATCGACTCTGGCAAATCAAATTCCTCTACCATACAAAGAGGAATAGCTCCTCCGCAGGGTTTTGCATTGTCTAATTTTCTCTCGAAGAGCCAAGTTTTTATTCCAGATTTAGCAAGTATTTCTGCAGCACATGAACCACTTGGACCCCCTCCAATAACAGCGACCCTCAACATACGAAAAAAAATAACACTATATTCAAATCTACATCTTTTTTGCTTATAAAAGTGCATTTCTTAAAATAATAGTTAATATCGAAATATGTTTTCCAAATTCACCTCTAAATATTGGAACAAGACAAAGATATTAATCAATTTGATATACCCCTCGCCAAAAGAACTTACTTATATAAATCTAATTCAATATTTTTCAAAAAATTATTAATATTATCTCCATTTCTATTCATTCTTTTTTCTATCATTGCCTTAAGAATGATTAGAAATATAGAACTAGCACCTCTTGATAATCGTAATTTTCAGGCTGAGAGAAATCAGGACCATAGGATTTTGGGCCATCTACCATATAACGAAATTCCCAAGAAGAAACTAGTTTTAATTGAGCCAAATATTGAAGTTCATATTGATATGCGTGATTCTCTATTAAAAATGAGAGAAGAGGCGATTAAGGATGGGATATATTTGGTCTTCTTGAGTGGTTTTAGATCAATAAATTTGCAAAACGATATTTTTTATTCTTTAAAATCTATTAGAAATCAAGAAGCTTCAGAGAGAGCAAGAGTTTCAGCCCCGCCTGGATATTCTGAGCATAGTACTGGTTTCGCAATTGATATTGGTGATGGGACCCAAAGAGAAACAGACTTTGAGGTCGAATTCGAAAATACTGATGCCTTTAGATGGTTAATAAAGAATGCAGCAAAGTATCATTTCAAGCTGTCGTTCAACAAAAATAATAAATATATAGATTACGAACCCTGGCATTGGAGATATGAAGGCTCAATTGAAGCTTTAAAAATTTTTGAAACTTCAAATAGAGAATTATAAATTTAATTAATCTATAATATTAATTATTATGATTATGTTTTTCAAAGTCTTCAAGAGTAAATTCTCATAATAAGCATTCTTTGAGTTAGCCTTTATTTAGTCAATCTATTATTTATATAAATTTTATAAATGTCATCTTCAACAAAAGAAATTAGGAATGTTGCAATTATTGCTCATGTAGACCATGGGAAGACAACTCTTGTGGATGCATTGTTATCTCAATCAGGAATATTTAGAGACAATGAAGTTATTCCTACATGTGTAATGGATTCTAATGATCTTGAAAGAGAAAGAGGAATAACAATACTCTCAAAAAATACAGCAGTTAACTATAAAGACACCAGAATTAATATTATAGATACACCGGGACATGCAGATTTTGGGGGAGAAGTCGAAAGGGTTTTGGGAATGGTTGATGGTTGTTTGCTAATCGTTGATGCAAATGAGGGGCCGATGCCTCAAACAAGATTTGTTTTAAAAAAAGCATTAGAAAAAGGACTTAGGCCTATAGTCTTTGTAAATAAAATTGATAGGCCAAGAGTAGTACCAGAGATAGCGATTGATAAGGTTCTTGATTTGTTTTTAGAATTAGGAGCTGATGATGATCAATGTGATTTCCCTTATCTTTTTGGAAGCGGCCTATCTGGTTTTGCAAAAGAAGAAATGGAATCTAATAGTGACAATATGATGCCTCTTTTTGAAGCCATTATCAGACACGTTCCTCCTCCAGTAGGTGACTCAAATAAGCCTCTTCAGCTACAAATAACTACTTTGGACTATTCTGATTTCTTAGGCAGAATAGTAATTGGAAAGATCCACAATGGGACTATAAAAAATGGTCAACAGGCTAGTTTAATTAAAGAAAACGGAAAAACTATTAAAGGTAAGGTTAGTAAACTTTTAGGATTTGAAGGATTACAAAGAATTGATATAAATGAAGCATTTGCAGGTGATATTGTTGCTGTTTCTGGTTTCGATGACGTCAATATTGGTGAGACCATAGCATGTCCCGATTCTCCTCATCCTCTTCCATTAATCAAAGTTGATGAACCTACCTTAAATATGACTTTTGTTGTCAATGATTCACCATTTGCGGGTAAGGAAGGGAAATTTGTTACTAGTAGACAATTAAAAAATAGATTGGAGAGGGAACTTTTAACAAATGTTGCCCTAAGAGTTGAAGAAACTGATTCTCCTGACAGGTTCTCAGTTTCAGGAAGAGGAGAATTACATCTAGGGATATTGATTGAAACTATGCGAAGAGAAGGGTTTGAGTTTCAAATCTCACAACCTCAAGTAATCTTCAGAGAAATTGATAATGTTGAATGTGAGCCTATAGAGACTTTGGTTTTAGATGTACCTGAAGTATCTGTTGGTTCTTGCATCGAGAAACTTGGATCTAGAAAGGCAGAGATGAAAAACATGCAGACAAGTTCAGATGGTAGAACTCAATTAGAATTTCTTATACCATCAAGAGGATTAATTGGATTTCGCGGGGAATTTGTAAGGATAACCAGAGGTGAAGGTATCATGAGTCATTCTTTTTATGAATATAAACCTAAAACAGGAGACTTTGAAACAAGAAGGAATGGCGTTCTTATAGCTTTTGAGGAAGGTGTGGCCACATTTTATGCTTTAAAGAATGCTGAAGATAGAGGAGTATATTTCATTAAACCTGGAGTCAAAGTTTATAAGGGAATGATAATTGGAGAGAATAATCGACCTCAAGATCTTGAGTTGAATATATGTAAAACTAAGCAGTTGACCAATATGAGGTCTGCAGGGGCAGAAGAACTTGATACTTTGCAGTCACCTGTTGATATTACCCTTGAAAGAGCACTCGAATATATTGGCCCTGATGAAATGCTAGAGGTAACACCGGATTCAATAAGAATGAGAAAAATAAATAAAAAGAAAAGAAATTAACAATTAATTTCATGAACGAAGAAAGTACAAAAAGTTTTAAAGATTCTCTTTTTACTGCTTTAAATCTTTTTAATAATCATCAATGGTATGAGGCTCATGATGCTTTTGAAGAAATATGGAATTCCGTTGATGGAGACGAAAGACAAGTTATCCAGGGAATTTTACAAGTATCTGTTTCTCAATTTCACTTAAGTAAGGGTAATTTAAATGGAGCCACTATTTTGCTTGGAGAGGGTTTAGGTAGGATAAAAACAAGAACCAAGATTAATTTAGGTATTGATCTTGAATCCTTCTGCCAATGTTTGGAAGATTTATTGAGGAAATTACAATATAAAGAGTTATTAAATGAGAGCGATAAGCCTTTTTTGAAACCTCTTTCATGATTATGAATATATCTTTATCTTCAATGAAATTATTATTTTCTATTCAATTATTTTTTTTAAAAAACAAGAAAACTAATCGATCTCAAGAAAAATGAACCTAAAGATTCATAATGTATCCCTTTCAATTAAAGGAAGATTAATCGTAAATGATGTTTCTATAACTGTAAATCCAGGGGAAGTTGTAGGTTTGATGGGACCTAATGGTGCAGGGAAAACTACCACTTTTAATCTCGCAGTTGGGAATATAAAACCTGATAAAGGTGAAATTTTAATGAATGGAAAAAATATAACCAAACTTCCTCTGCCAATTAGATCAAGACTTGGGTTAGGTTATTTAACTCAAGAAGCAAGTATATTTAGAGACCTAACTGTTAAGGATAATATAGATTTGGCTTTGCAGAATTCATCTTATAGTCGAGCGGCAATTAGAAATAGAAGAGAACAATTAATTAATGAATTTAATTTGAATAACTTTGTAGATAATTATGGTTATCAACTTTCAGGTGGAGAGAGGAGGAGGTGTGAAATAGCTAGGGCACTAACTGTAGGGAGAAAAGGACCTAAATATTTGTTATTGGATGAACCTTTTGCTGGGATCGATCCTCTAGCTGTTAATGATCTAAAGAAACTAATTCTTAAATTAAGTAGTGATGGGGTGGGGATTCTTATTACAGACCATAATGTGAGGGAAACCCTTTTAATTACTAACAAATCATATGTATTAAGTGAAGGAAAAATTTTAGCTTATGGTTCATCAAATGAATTGGCTGATAATCCAATAGTCAAGAAGTATTATCTAGGAGATAATTTCAAACTTTGAAAAGCTTTTTTTGAAAATAAATTAAAACTTTATTATTAAAGATTTACTCAAATAAGAATGATTTAAATTATTATTTGTTTGTCATTGAATATTAAAACTTGAGAAATTTCTAGAAATGATACTAGATAATTTTTTTAAAAATTTATTATATGAACCGGTTTCAGTTTTAGGTCTTTTAGTTTTTTATTTTTTATTAATTAACTTACCAATTTCTTTGGGAGCAGTTTTTAAAAAAAAATCTTCTTCTGCTGTAAGACTTATTACTATTTTAGTAAACTTTTTAATAACATTACAATTACTTTTTAGGTGGTCAATTTCTGGTCATTTTCCTATTAGCAATTTGTATGAATCTCTTTATTTTCTTACTTGGGGCATCACATTAGGTCAACTATTGGTTGAAAGAGAATACCAAGCTCCAATAATTCCCTCAATTGCCATACCTATTGAGTTACTGACTGTGGCTTTTGCTTGTTTTGTTTTGCCTGAGGATTTGAAATTATCATCCAACTTGGTTCCAGCTTTAAGGTCTAGTTGGTTAGTAATGCATGTTAGCGTCGTAATGCTTAGTTATGCAGCATTAATAATAGGTTCTTTACTTTCTATGTCCGTTTTGTTTATTAATAAAAATAAGCCGCTTCAAATCAGAAGTAGTTCTACAGGTATAGGCGGATTTAAACTTTCAAATAGTAATCCTGTAAATGATCTAGTTGAACCTATTGAATTTTCTCATTCGGAAGAATTAGATACATTAAGTTATCGTTCTATATTAGTAGGTTTTGTTCTTTTGACTCTCGGATTAATTTCAGGTGCAGTTTGGGCTAATGAGGCCTGGGGCACATGGTGGAGTTGGGATCCAAAAGAAACATGGGCATTTATCTCCTGGTTATTTTATGCGGCTTATTTGCATATGAGAATAAGCAAGGGTTGGCAAGGACGCAAGCCAGCATTATTAGCATCTACAGGCTTTTTAGTAGTTTTAGTATGTTATTTAGGAGTTAATTTCTTAGGAATAGGTTTACATAGTTATGGCTGGATATTTGGGTGATTTGTAAATCTCTCAGAATATTTATTGAGGTTCAGAAAGAACATTCCCCTTTTGAGCTTCTTGTGCAACTTTTCTCAAGTCATCACATCCCTCTTTTAATGTTGGGTAAGCAAACATTCCGCTACCTGCAATAAAACAATTAGCTCCAGCATCTGCACATTGTGAAATAGTCCAATTTGCTTTTATTCCCCCATCAACTTCAATGTCGACATTTAAGTTTTTTTCGATAACAAAGTTTCTTATTTCTCTGATTTTATTAAGCATTGTTGGTATATAAGCTTGTCCACCAAAGCCTGGATTAACTGTCATAACTAAAACATGATCAACCATATCCATAATGTTTTTAATTATTTCAAAAGGAGTATGAGGGTTTAATGCAACAGAAGGAGATCCTCCTAAATCTCTTATTTTTCCGAGAACTCTATGCAAATGAATATTTGCTTCGGCATGAGCTATTACTACTCCTGGTTCACCATTCGCTCCCTTCGTGGCGTTTACATAAGATTCAAGCATGGTTTCACAGTTGTATTGACTCACCATTAATTGAGTTTCAAAAGGGACATTGCAATATTTCCTGCATGCCGCAATCATTTCAGGACCGAATGTAAGATTTGGCACGAAATTCCCATCCATTACATCAAATTGAATTCTATCTACCCCAGCTTCCTCGAGCTCTTTCACACATGCCCCCATATTTGCCCAATCTGCTGGTAAAACTGAAGGAATTATTTGAATTGGTCTATTAACACCAGCTAAAATTGTTTGATTTGACTCAGTCATTTAATTTTTAAAATATTTAATAAAGATACTATATTTAGTTGTTTATTCCTAATTTCAAGTCACGGCCTGATAAAGTATCACCTGTAAAGAGTTAAAAAAAGCTTACTAGCATAATAATTCTTATAAAAAATGACATTTTTTATGAGATCATACTCAAAACCTTTAAGAAAATCCTCAAAATTTAATTGTGAATCAAACTTTAATTCAAGAAATTCTCGAAGTTGTCGAGCAAGCAGCTATTGCCTCAGCAAAACTAACAGGACTTGGTCAAAAAGATGAAGCTGATGCTGCAGCTGTAGAAGCAATGAGATTGCGAATGGGCAAAATTGAAATGAAAGGGAAAATTGTTATTGGAGAAGGGGAAAGAGATGAAGCACCTATGCTCTATATCGGTGAAGAGGTTGGTAGTGGAAATGGCCCAGGGGTTGACTTTGCAGTAGATCCCTGTGAAGGAACAAATCTTTGCGCTAATAATCAAAGAGGTTCTATGGCGGTTTTAGCTGCCTCTGATACGGGTGGTCTTTTCAATGCGCCTGATTTTTATATGAATAAATTAGCAGCTCCTCCTGCGGCAAAAGGTAAAGTAGATATTAGAAATTCAGCTACTGAAAACTTGAAGATACTAAGTGATTGCTTGGGCCTTTCTATTGATGAGCTTACTGTAGTTGTAATGGATAGAACTAGGCATAAAGATTTAATTAAAGAGATTCGAGGATGTGGTGCAAAAGTACAACCCATCTCTGATGGTGATGTTCAAGCTGCGATTGCATGTGGTTTCGCAGGTACTGGAACACATTGCTTGATGGGTATAGGTGCAGCTCCAGAGGGTGTTATTTCAGCGGCTGCAATGAGAGCTCTCGGTGGACACTTTCAAGGTCAACTAGTTTATGATCCAGCAATCGCTCAAACTTCTGAATGGGCTGATTACACAAAAGAAGGAAATATAGAACGTCTTAATGAAATGGGCATAACAGATATAGATAAAATCTATGAAGCGAATGAATTGGCATCGGGAGAAAATGTTGTTTTCGCTGGGAGTGGAATAACTGATGGATTATTATTTGACGGAGTTAAATTTGAAAGGGATTGTGTTAGAACAAGTAGTCTAGTTATTAGTACATTAGATAGTACTGCAAGGTTCACAAATACTGTCCATATAAAAGATGGTGCAAAGAGTATCAGCCTTTAAAAATTCACTTTTGATTTTATGCATATTGTTGTCGTCGGACTGAGTCATCGCACGGCACCTGTCGAAGTGCGTGAGAAGTTAAGTATTCCCGACCAATCCATAACAGAATCATTGAAAGCATTAAAAGCTTTCTCTGATGTTTTAGAGGTGTCAATTTTAAGTACTTGTAATAGGCTAGAAATATATGCGCTAGTAAAGGATAAAAATTCTGGAATTTCATCTATCAAAGAATTTATATCAGATTATTCTGGAATTATTTTTGAAGATTTAAACCCGCATCTTTTTTGCTTTAGACAAGAAGATGCAGTTTTGCATTTGATGAAAGTTTCGGCAGGACTCGATAGTCTCGTTTTAGGTGAGGGACAAATCCTCTCGCAAGTTAAAAAAATGATGAGATTAGGACAAGAGAATCAATCTACTGGACCTATTCTTAATAGATTATTAACCCAATCAGTTAGTACAGGTAAAAAAGTTAGATCCGAAACAAATTTAGGAACTGGAGCTGTTTCAATTAGTTCAGCAGCGGTAGAACTTGCACAATTAAAAATTGGTCAAGAAAAGGGGGTTGATACTCTTGTAAGTTTGGAATCAGAAAAGGTTCTTGTAGTTGGAGCTGGACGAATGAGTAGGCTTTTAGTAACACATTTAAAATCAAAAGGATGTAATAAACTTATTCTTGTTAATAGAAATATTGATAGAGCATTAAATCTAGCGGGAGATTTCCCCGATTTGGAGATTGTTTGTAAAGGTTTAAACGAATTAGATGAAAATATATCCATATCTTCTCTTGTTTTTACTAGTACAGCGTCAGAAGATCCAATAATTGATCTCGCTAAAATTGAAAAATTAAATTTGAATAATAAACTTAAATTTATTGATATTGGTGTACCGAGAAATATATCTAATGATGTTAAACATCATAAATTTGTAAAATCATTTGATGTAGATGACTTACAAGAGGTCGTTTCAAGAAATCAGGAGTTCAGACAGAAAATTGCAAAGGAAGCAGAATCTTTAGTAGAAGAAGAAAGAATCATTTTCCTAGAATGGTGGGCTAGTTTAGAGGCTGTTCCTGTAATTAATAAACTTAGATCAGATTTGGAGTTAATTAGAAAAGAGGAATTGCAAAAAGCACTTAGTAGGATGGGACCAGATTTTTCTGCTCGAGAAAGAAAAGTTGTTGAAGCTCTAACCAAAGGAATTATCAATAAAATACTTCACACACCTGTTACTAAGTTGAGAAGTCCTCAATCAAGAGAAGAAAGACAAGCCTCTTTAAAAATCGTTGAAAAATTGTTTTCTTTAGCAGAAGAGGATAAAAATAGCTAATTTTTCTTTATTTATATTAAGTTTTTCTAGTGATTTATCGAAATACCTTTGTAAACTGACCATTCCTATTTCTAAATCTGCCCATTATCAGTTACTTTAAATAGTTGTATCTCTACCTCCATTAGATTGAATGAAGCGTGTGTTGGCCATCATCCTCGGAGGAGGAAAAGGATCTAGACTTTACCCTTTAACAAAAATGAGGGCGAAACCTGCTGTCCCATTGGCAGGTAAGTATCGTTTAATAGATATCCCAATTAGTAATTGTATTAATTCAGGTATTGAAAAAATGTACGTATTGACTCAATTCAATAGTGCATCTCTTAATAGACATATAGCAAGAACTTATAATTTAAATGGCCCTTTTGGTCAAGGATTTGTTGAAGTTTTAGCCGCGCAACAAACTCCTGATAGTCCAAAGTGGTTTGAAGGTACTGCTGATGCCGTAAGAAAATACCAATGGCTGTTTCAAGAATGGGATGTTGATGAATATTTAATATTGTCAGGTGATCAACTTTATAGAATGGATTACAGTTTATTTGTTCAACATCATAGAGAAAATGGAGCGGATTTAACTGTTGCAGCTTTACCAGTTGATGAAGCTCAAGCAGAAGGCTTTGGTCTCATGAGGACAGATGATTTAGGAAATATAAAAGAATTCAGTGAGAAGCCTTCTGGAGAGAAGTTAAAGGCAATGGCAGTGGATACTTCCAAATTTGGATTGACTAAGGAATCGGCTGCAGAAAAACCTTATCTTGCCTCTATGGGGATTTACGTTTTTAGTAGAAATACTCTTTTTGATCTTCTAAATAAATTTCCTAATTATACAGATTTTGGTAAAGACATAATTCCTGAAGCTCTTAAAAGGGGAGATACTCTTAAGAGTTATGTTTTCGATGATTATTGGGAAGATATCGGAACCATTGGCGCATTCTTTGAATCAAATTTGGCGTTAACAGAGCAACCAAAACCACCATTTAGTTTTTATGACGAGAAATTTCCCATTTATACAAGACCGAGATTTCTCCCCCCTTCTAAACTTGTAGATGCTCAAATTACTGATTCAATAGTTTGTGAAGGTACAATTTTGAAGTCATGCAGTATTTTACATTGTGTTTTAGGTGTAAGAAGCAGGATCGAAAATGATTCAGTTCTTGAGGACACTCTAGTTATGGGTGCCGATTTCTTTGAATCCCCTGAAGAGAGGATTGAATTAAGAAAAGGGGGCGGAACACCTCTTGGAGTAGGTGAAGGGACTACTGTAAAAAGAGCAATTCTTGATAAGAATACAAGGATTGGTGATAATGTCGTGATCATTAATAAAGATCGAGTAGAAGAAGCAGATAAGCCAGAATTAGGCTTCTATATAAGAAATGGAATTGTTGTAGTGGTTAAAAATGCAACTATTGCAAACGGAACTGTTATTTAACTCTTTTCGATCATTTTTCGCTGACATAAGTATTTTTTTTGAGCAATTTTGTTTAGTTGCATGCACACTATATTTATTGAGTTTTTTAATTTTTTATGTCCAAGGCACATTTTGGTTTGATAGGTCTTGGTGTTATGGGCGAAAATTTAGTTCTTAACGCAGAGAGAAATGGATTTTCTAGTGTAGTTTTTAATAGAACTTTTTCAAAAACTGAAGAATTTTTAGAAGGTCGGGGTCTTGGGAAGAATATAGAGGGAGCTAAAACTCTTCAAGAATTTGTTAATAAGCTAGAGAGACCTAGAAGAATTCTAATGATGGTAAAAGCTGGCCCCGCAACAGATGCTGTTATAGACAATATTTCTGGATATCTAGAGGAAGGTGATTTATTAATTGATGGCGGTAATTCTCAATTTAAAGATACAGAAAGAAGGGTAAACACTCTTGAAAGTAAAAGTTTTGGATATATTGGAATGGGAGTCTCAGGCGGTGCTAAAGGAGCTCTCGAAGGGCCAAGTATGATGCCTGGCGGTACTAAGGCTTCATATGATGCAATAGAAAGTTTATTAACTAAGATGGCTGCCAAAGTTGAAGACGGCCCATGTGTTGCATATGTCGGGCCAGGAGGCTCAGGTCATTTTGTAAAAACTGTTCATAACGGAATTGAATATGGAATTGAACAAATACTCGCAGAAGCTTATGACCTTATGAAGAGAGTTAAAGGTATGAATGGAGAGCAGATGTCAGGGGTATTTGGTATTTGGAATAATACTGATGAATTAGCTTCTTATCTTGTTGAGATAACAGAGATTTGTCTAAATACAAAAGATGAGATAACTGGAGATGATGTTGTGGAGAAAATATTAGATAAAGCTGGCCAGAAAGGTACTGGGTTATGGACTGTTGTGAGTGCTTTAGAACTTGGGGTATCCGTCCCAACTATTTATGCATCTTTAAATGCAAGAGTAATGAGTTCTTTAAAAGATCAACGTAGTGAGATTGAAAAAACTATTCCAATTAAAGATATAGAGGATTTTGATTTGGGAAATATATCAGATGGAATGAAACCTTTATTTGATGCTGTAGTCCTTGCCACAATTGCTAGCTATGCCCAAGGGATGGATATTTTAAGAGAAGCATCTTCAGTATATAACTATGGTTTGAATATGCCGTCAATTGCTCAAATATGGAAAGGTGGTTGCATAATTAGATCCAAATTATTAAGTAAAATTCAAGATGCTTATAACAAAGACCCTAATCTAAAAAATTTAATTTTTGATGATTGGTTCAATAATGAAATTGTGACAAGATTAGATAACTTAGCCAAAGTAGTTTCTTTATCCACAAAAGCCGGTATACCAGTTCCATGCCTATCCAGTACTTTAGATTATTTGAATAGCTATAGAACCAATAGACTTCCTCAGAATCTTGTTCAGGCAATGAGAGATTGTTTTGGCTCGCATACATATGAACGAATTGATAAAGAAGGTAGTTTTCATACTGAATGGATGAAATGATTGAAAAGTTTAAAAATGGATATACTCTATATATCTATAAAGATAAGTTAGAACTATCAAAAGCCGTTTTTAAGTTTATTGAAAGTCAAATTATTAATACCTTAAAAAAGAAAGACAGATTCAGATTTTGTGTAAGTGGAGGTTCAACTCCTAAATCTGTTTATCAGCTTCTATCTAATAGTAATCTTAGATGGGATAAGGTTGATGTCTTTTTAGGAGATGAAAGATGTGTTGATCCAAATTCAGAATTAAGTAACTCGTTAATGTTGAAAAATTCATTGTTAACTAATTTTGGATCTAAAGCTTTTTTTTATGAAATTTTCAATAATATAAAAGCTGATGATGAAGCTACAAAAAATCAATTTATTTCTAAATTATTTGAAAAATGCGGATCAAACCCTCCATTCTTTGATTTTACGTTATTAGGTCTTGGAGACGATGGTCATACAGCTTCACTATTCCCTTATCAAAAAAATAATAATGTAGATGATTTTGTTATTTTTAATGAAGGTAAAGGATTAAAAAGAATTTCATTAACTCCAAAGGTCTTTTCAGCCTCATCAAAGATAGTATTTTTGGTTAGTGGAGCCTCTAAAAAAATTGCTCTTGAGAGGTTATTAGATGAAAAAGAGCCTCCCGACAGAACACCATCAAAATTAATAAAATCTATTAATCAAATTTCCATTTTTTGTGATCAAGAATCTGCAAAAGAATTAGAAATTTAGTTAAAGTCTAATAATAATTTAAATTATTTAATGAATAAGAAAAAGTTTTTATTCCAGGAAAAGGAGTTCGATGGTTGGAAAACATTAAATGATACCGTTATGGGCGGATCAAGTTCAGCTTTTTGTGAAATTTCAAATTCTGGTTTAATATTAAAGGGTAATATTGTGGAGAAAGCAGGAGGATTTGTTAGTTGTAGATCTTCTATATATAAACCTTCTTTAAATGTATCTGAGTATTCATCCTTTGAATTAAATATTGATGGACAAGGAAGAACTTTTAAATTTGCTGTCGCTTGTGAAGATGCTTTACTAGGACTAACTGAATTTATTCCAGGTGGTCTCAAGTGGATTAAATCATTCCCAACAAAAAAATTCGGAACAACAAATGTTCAAATTCCTTTTAGTGAGCTAAAACCTTCAGTAAGAGCTAATAAAGTACGATTCCCATTTAAATTCAAGCCATCTAAAATTAAAAGATTGCAATTACTACACTCTAAGTTCGGTGATGATGGATTACTTAATAATGAGTTTAAACAGGGTTCCATAAAAGTTTTAATTAAATCAATAAGTGTTATTTGAAAATCCACCTAATAATATAGAGAGCTTAATCGCTAAGTCGGCAGATTTAACAAATAAACCTTTTGTTCATTCTGTCGTAAAAATAAATGGTGAATACGAATTCGAAGAAGAAGATATTGATTTAACAGTTAATATCTTATGTCGAGATAAAGAAGGTAAAAGATTAGAAATTTATGATCTTGAATTAGAACTTTTTAAATCAAATAAAGAGTTGGTTTTAGTAATTTCTAAGCTTAATTTTCCTGATGAACCAATATTATGGTGTGGAGTTAAAACATTATGGATGGATAGCAATAATGGGAAAAAATGCAACTCACCAAAATACAGCGCTAGATTGGAAAATTTAGCAAATAGGATTAAAAGTTTTATTGATTAATAAAATAAACTTTGAGCTGATTTATAAATCAGTAACAGCACCTAAACTTGATGTACTTACGATTCTCGAATATTTTGAAAGAATTCCTCTTTTGTATTTTTGTATAGGTTTTACCCAATCTTTTTTTCTTTTTTCTAATTCTTCGTCTGATAAATCAACTTCAATTAGCTGTTTTACAGCATCTACTGTAATTAAATCACCTTGTTTTATTAAAGCAATATTTCCTCCAACAGCAGCCTCTGGAGCTATGTGACCCACAACAAGACCATAGGTACCACCGCTAAATCTGCCATCGGTAATTAAAGCTACCTTCTCTCCTAGCCCTTGACCAACAATTGCAGATGTTGGAGCTAACATTTCTCTCATGCCTGGACCTCCTACAGGGCCTTCGTTTCTAATAACAACAACATCACCAGCTTTGATATCGTTATTTAATATCGATTTTAAACAATCCTCTTCACTTTCAAAAATCTTTGCTGGACCTGTTAATACTGGGTTTTTTACTCCGCTAATTTTGGCTACAGAACCTTCGCTCGCTAAGTTACCTTTTAATATCGCTAAATGTCCTTTTTTATAAAGAGGGTCATCTATATCTCTTATGACATTTTGATTTGTTGGAGGCTTGTCTGGAATATTCTGTAAGTATTCTGAGATGGTTTTGCCTTCAATGTTTTTGCAATCGCCATGAATTAATCCTGCATTCAAAAGTATTTTCATTACTTGTGGAATCCCACCTGCATTATGAAGATCCACTGTCACATATTTGCCACTCGGTTTAAGGTCACAAATAACGGGTACTTTTTGTCTGATTCTCTCAAAATCATTAATATTGATATCTATTCCTGCAGTATTCGCAATAGCTAAGATGTGCAATACCGCATTTGTTGATCCGCCAATTGCCATAATTACTGATATTGCATTTTCAAATGCTTTCTTAGTCATTAGGTCTAGAGGTCTTATATCTTTTTCTATTGCAGAGACTAATATTTCAGCACTTTTATCTGCACTTATTTCTTTTTCAAGATCTTCAGCAGCCATAGTTGAACTGTGAGGAAGACTTAAACCTAATACTTCTATTACCGCAGACATTGTATTAGCTGTAAACATCCCTCCACAGCTACCAGCACCAGGAATACAATTTTTCTCAACTTGGATTAGCCTTTCTTCATTAATTTTGCCTGATGTTAATTGTCCAACAGCTTCAAATGCACTAACAACAGTAAGATCTTCTCCATGCAATTTCCCAGGCTTTATTGTCCCTCCATAAATAAAAATTGAGGGAATATTCATTCTTGCAATTGCAATCATGGCACCTGGCATGTTTTTGTCACATCCACCTATAGCAAGTACTCCATCCATACTCTGAGCATTGCATGCTGTTTCAATTGAATCAGCAATAACTTCTCTTGAAACTAGGGAATATTTCATGCCCTCTGTTCCCATAGAAATGCCATCACTTACTGTTATAGTCCCAAACATCTGAGGCATCCCACCTGATCTTTTTATTGACTCTTCAGCTTTTAGAGCTAACTTATTTAAACCCATATTGCATGGTGTTATGGTGCTGTATCCATTTGCAACTCCAATAATAGGTTTATTAAAATCTTCATCATTAAATCCAACAGCTCTTAACATCGATCTGTTAGGGGATCTTTGCACACCTTGGGTTATTGCAGATGATCTGAGTTTATTCATATTATTTGAGAACCTTTTTTATTCTATTGCCCCAACTCTTCAAGTTGCTTCCTCACATCAGCAATTGCAGAATTAAGTTGCTCAACTTTCTTCTCCAGATTCTCTCCTTCAACTTCATTTGTATTTTCATTTGAATCAATCGCTTCAGAGCCGTCTTGAATCCTGGAGGAATACATCATTGCTTTTTGTCTTTTTTCCTCCTTTCTTTTGTCTGCTTCGGATATTAACCACCAAGCTAAACCTGCTGCTCCAATAAAAGCTCCACTTATTAATGATAAAAGATTACTTGAAGACGAATCTCTGTATTCAGACATTGGTAAAATATTTGCTCCTATATTCTATATTAGTTCTTATCTTGAAATATAGTACTCAAACGCAATAAAGGATTCCCAATACCCGGTACTAATGATTTTAGGTTTTCGTCTTCCTCATCTATGCAAGAGGTGTAAATTACCTGGTTAGGGAACAATTTCGCAATTTCATTTAACCCTTTATTTGAGCAAATAGCAGTTATTAACAAAATCCTATTGGAATCAACTCCTAATTCCTTTAATTTAATTAAAGTTTCTAATGTTGCCGATTTTGTAGTTATTTGTTCCGAATAAAAAATAACTCCTTCATTTGATTCAATATTTTTAGGAAGTTCTCCTAATGAAAGAGTTGCATTAGGAATTACCTCTTTAGATCCAAACCAAAGAGATAAACCTTCGGGCAACATTGCGAGCACTTTTATTGGATAATCATTATTAATAAAGAATCCATCTGCGTCCCCATAATCAGTATTTACTATCTCTTTTTTATATGGCAGCCAATTACGTAATGCTTCATATGTAAGCCATTTTCCTAATTGTTCATATCCTGTTGAGTATAAAATATTTGGAGTATTTTTTTCTCGCAATATAGAAAGCCAATGTTTTATTAATGGATGAGGAGGAACAATAACCTTTAGTGACATTGCCATATATTTTCCTTTAAGATAGTCTTACAAACTTTAAATACCTAAGTTCTAAAATACAGTTTTATTATGATTAAATCAATTGTTTTCCCTTCACTAAAGAATGCATTAATTTCTTTTTTGTTTGTTGGGATTTTATTTTTTAATTCTGTAAATTCTGCATGGGCTAAAAGACCTCCTGAAATTAGAAACCAGCAAGAACTTAATTTAGAGCCAGATATGCATGGTCAAGATTTAAGCGGTAACGAATACGTTAAATTTGATTTGAATGGGTTTAATTTCAGTGAAAGTAATTTAGAAGGCGCGGTGTTCAATAATAGTAAATTGCAAAATTCAAAGTTTAATGGAGCCAATTTAAGAGATGCACTAGCTTATGCAACAGATTTTACAGATGCAGATCTTTCGGATGTTAATTTTACAAATGCTTTATTAATGGAGAGTAATTTTGAAGGAGCAAAAATAGATGGTGCAGATTTTACTGATGCTGTTCTTAGTCGTACACAACAAAAACAATTATGTGCGATTGCTAATGGCACAAATAGTTCTACAGGAGAGAGTACAGAATATAGCTTAGGTTGTTAATCATCAAAGATGAAAAAAAAAATACCAGTTATAGTTGTTTCGGGATTTCTTGGTTCAGGTAAAACAACTTTTCTAAGATATCTATTAAAAGAGAGTAATAAAAAATTTGGTTTAATAATTAATGAATTTGGTGATGTTGGAATTGACGGTGATTTGATTAAAAGTTGTGATAAATGTGATGACTCTGAAGACGACTGTGTAATCGAATTAAACAATGGATGTTTATGTTGTACTGTTCAAGATGATTTTGTTCCATCAATAAAAGCTCTCCTAGAATTTAATCCTCCGATCGAATCAATAATTATCGAAACAAGTGGCTTGGCACTACCAATTCCCTTGATTCAAGCACTTAACTGGCCTGAGATTAGGTCTTCTATCTACCTTGATGTTGTTGTTGGTATCGTTAATGGAGAATCAATGCTTAATGGTTCACCAATTAATGATTTAAATAAAATAACAAAACAATATAATGAAACAGATAAAATTGATCACAACGCCACTATAGATGAACTTTTTGAGGAGCAACTAGAAGTTTCTGATATCGTTTTAGTCTCTAGATCAGATATCTTAAATGATGATCAGTTTGACGTTGTAAAAAATAAAATTCAAGGAAGTCTGAACTCATCTACACCAGTCCTTAAATCCAAGAATGGCAAAATTGATTTGAACTATCTATTTGATTTTAATTTTAAAAAAGAGACTTATAAAGAATTTTTAACTGAAGAGCATGACCATAATCATGTTGAACTTGTATCAGATTCAATTAAATTAAATTATTTCCTTGAAAAAAATGACTTTGAAAAGGAGATGTCAAAAATCTTGGATGAATTAAACATTCTTCGAATAAAAGGACGTATTTGGATACCAAACAAATCATTGCCTTTACAAATACAAATTGTTGGAAAGAAAATCAATACTTGGTTTGAAGAAGCTCCAGACAATTGTTGGAGACCAAATGATAATGCTGGGCTTGAATTAGTAATAATTTCCTTTGATGAAAAATCTATAAAAACTTTCAATAAAAAAATTAAAGAGAAATTTAAGATTTTAAGTGAACCAAAAATATCAATTTGACATTATAGTTAGCTGTCGGGATACTTAAACAGTAGAAAGCCCAAGATGGAAAATCCAAAAATTGCTTTAAAACAAATAATATCTGACGAAGTTACATCAATTGAAAAAATAAAATGTTCAAAATGTGGTGGGGCAGGAAATTTTAAAACACATCAAAATTCAAGAAGAACTTGCTTAGTATGTTTTGGTAGAGGCTACATAAACATCTAATAACTCAGAAAACCTTAAGGTAAAAATATTTGTTTATTAATCAATAGTACTTTTTATTAAAATTTAAACTAATCTTCTAGTAGAAATTAATTTTTAATTGGACCAATTTGCTGTAAAAGTTTTTGTCAGACTAAGACCCTCAGTTTTAGATCCAGCAGGGGAAGCTACTAAATCTGCCTCTATAAAACTTGGAGCCGAGGGAATAAAATCATTACGTATAGGAAAAATGATTGAAGTAAAAATAGAAGGTAATGGTGAAAACGAAGTAAGAGAAAAAATTGATTTATTGTGTGATAGGTTATTCGCAAATACTGTTATTGAAGATTATGAGTATTCACTAGAAAAATTATAAGATGGATAATTTTACTGTAGGAATTGTTGTCTTCCCTGGTTCTAATTGTGATCGTGATGTTTCATGGGCATTGGAAGGTTGTTTAGATATAAGAACAAAATACTTGTGGCATGAGTCTTCAGATTTAAGTGATGTAGATGCAATAGTTATACCTGGGGGATTTAGCTATGGTGATTATTTAAGATGCGGAGCAATTGCGAGATTCTCTCCATTAATAAATGCCTTGGATGAGTTTGTTAAAAGCGGGAAAAGAGTTTTAGGAATTTGTAATGGGTTTCAAATTTTGACAGAATCAGGATTTTTGCCTGGTGCTCTTGTTGCAAATAAAAATCTTAATTTTATCTGTGATGACGTTGAACTGGATATCGTTTCTTCAAAAGGAGGGTGGTTTAATAATTTAGATGAAAAACAAACTATTAAGTTGCCAATAGCACATGGGGAAGGAAGATATCATTGTGATTCTGATACTTTAAAAAAACTTGTAGATAATGAATTGATCGCTTTGAGATATAAAAATAATCCCAATGGATCCTCATTCGATATCGCAGGTATAACTAATGAAAAGGGAAATGTTCTAGGTTTAATGCCTCATCCAGAGCGAGCATGTGACGAGATAATTGGAGGGACTGATGGTCTCTTTACATTAAAATCATTAATAATGAAATAAAAAAAGACCCCCAATTTTGGAGGTCATTTTTTATTTAATTTGGGAAGAAATTAAACAGTAGCTTTTACTTTTGGATCTAAATCGCCTTTTGCGTAAAGATCAGCAAAATAATTAGTGCTGTTTTGTTTGATTTTACTTGCTTGACCTTCGCACCAGAACTGCTTGTATCTATCAAGACAAACTTGCTTCATGTATTTTCTAGCAGGCTTGTTGAAATGTCTTGGGTCAAAGTTTGCCTTATCAGCAAATGCTGCCTCTCTAACAGCGGCAGTGAAAGCAAGTCTGTTATCGGTATCAATGTTGACTTTCCTGACTCCATTTCTTATTCCTTCTTGAATCTCTTCAACAGGAACTCCATATGTTTGAGGAATTTCACCACCGTATTTGTTAATGATATCCAACCATTCTTGAGGAACTGAACTAGATCCATGCATTACAAGATGTGTATTTGGAAGTGCTTTATGTATTTCAGCAATTCTGCTTATTGCTAGAACTTCTCCTGTAGGCTTCCTTGTGAATTTATATGCACCATGACTTGTACCTATAGCAATTGCTAATGCATCAACTTTTGTTTTAGCAACAAAATCTGCAGCTTCTTCAGGATCAGTCAAAAGCATATCTGTAGAAAGTTCACCTTCAAATCCATGACCATCTTCTGCCTCACCTTTTCCTGTTTCTAATGAACCTAAGCAACCCAACTCTCCTTCAACACTAACTCCAACTGAATGAGCAAAATCTACTACTTTTTTAGTAACTGCAACATTATATTCGTAACTAGCGGGTGTTTTTGCATCTGCTTCTAGAGAACCATCCATCATTACTGATGTGAAACCATTTATTGCTGCTGAATAGCATGTTGATGGCTCATTACCATGGTCTTGGTGCATTACTACTGGAATATTAGGATATGTTTCTGTAGCGGCAAGTATTAGGTGACGTAGGAAAATTTCTCCTGCATAATTTCTTGCCCCTCTTGAAGCTTGGAGGATTACAGGACTATCAGTTTCATATGCTGCTTCCATGATTGCTTGAACTTGCTCAAGATTATTAACATTGAAAGCTGGAATACCGTAACCATTCTCAGCAGCGTGATCTAAAAGTAGTCTTAGTGGAACGAGGGCCATAATTAAAATAAGTTAAATGCTATATAAAGCATATGTTTCCGAGAGTTTAGTATAAAGAGGTATCAAATGTCACGTCATTAGATATACAAAATACTAAATTAAAGAAACTAATTTTATGACCCAGAGTATATTTTTAGAATTTTTTAGTTAGTAAGTGTAGCCTGCTACAAACAGTTGCTCATCAGATGAAGGTTGAGATCCTGCAACATAGGCACCTTTTGAAGCTTCAGAGTTTGCTTGAGCTCTTGCTATTAATGCTTTTTGACCTGCTTCAACGTCGCTTCCTTTCCAGGCCTTTAAGCATGAGTGCTGTAATGCTCTTCCATAGGAGAATGAAACATTCCATAAAGCTTTCCTGTAAAGAGTGTTCATATTATTTAAATAAACAGAAGCAGCTTCTTCGCTTAACCCTCCTGATAAGAAAACTATTCCAGGAACAGATGCAGGAACGCATCTTTCCATAGTTCTGATTGTCATTTCAGCAACTTTCATAGGATCAGCCTTCGTTGGACAATCTGCTCCATTAACAGTCATAGAAGGTTTTAATAGAGTGCCTTCTAGAAAAACTCCATTTGCTTGACAGGCAATATAAACCTGCTTTATTACCTCTTCTTGGACTTCAGCAGTTTTTTCAATAGTATGATCGCCGTCCATTAAGATTTCAGGTTCAATAATTGGTACCAACCCAGATTCTTGGACTGATCTTGCATACCTTGCTAATCCCCAAGCATTCTCTTGAATTGATAGTTTTGAAGGACAACCATCATTTGTAATTTGCAGAACTGCTCTCCACTTTGCGAATCTTGCACCTTGTTCATAATATTTTGCTGCTCTTTCAACTAACCCATCTAGGCCAGAGCAAAAAGTTTCTACATCTCCTGCTCCTGGAAGTGGATTTAGGCCTTTATCGACCTTTATTCCTGGAATAATACCTAAATCATTTAGTTTCTTAACCATTGACTCACCATCTTGGTGATTCTGATAAAGAGTTTCTTCGAAGAGGATTGCTCCACTTATATATTTGCCAAGATCTTCTGTAGTAAAAAGCATTCCTCTATATGCCTTCCTATTGTCTTCAGTATTCTCAACGCCAATTCCAGCGAGTCTTTTACCTACTGTTTTAGTGGATTCATCTACCGCTAATATCCCTTTCCCTTTAGAAGCTAGTAATTGAGCATTTTCTTTAAGCTCATTTTTGTAATAATTTAAAGCCATTCTTTAATAATTCAGTTCAATTGATTTTTCCAGAATATGAAAAAAAAATAAAATCAATCCAATACTTTATCGGGTAATAATTGCTACTTATAAATGTATAGTCTTAAATTTTGATACTTAATCCGCTTTTCGAAGATTCTTTTATGGCTTCGCAAACTTTATGACTAGCAAGTCCCTCACATAAGCCAGGGATTACAGGTGTTCTATTAATTATACTCTGAGCCCATAAATCTTGAATTCTTAAAACTGGGGCTATTCTCCCATCAGTCCATGTTTTTTCAAAATTAAAACTTGAATCTGCAGTTAGATTTTGTATTTTATTTTCGTTGTTTGAATATTTTAAATTAAAACCATGGACATAATCTTTTTGGTTCTCGCTTTTAAGAATAAGTGAACCGTCGCTTCCATATATTTCTAAACTAAATCCTCTACCATTTCTAGAAATAGATGATAAAGATACCTGACATGGAATAAGATTGGAGCTGAAGTTTGATATTTCTATATTTGCTAAACATACATCTTCACTCGTAACATTATTTACATCAGATGAATTAGGTAAAGGTCTTTTTTTAATTGATGTAGCTAACTTGCCAGATACATTTATTGATTCTCCAAAAAACCAATTCAACATGTCGAATGCATGAGTCCCCAAGGCGCCAATAACTCCTCCACCTTTTTCTTCCAAAGAATACCAATTCCAAGCTCTTTTAGGATCGGATCTGCTCCCCATTAACCAATCTAATTTGACTAAATATATTTCTCCTAAAATATTTTCATCAAGAAGTTTTTTTGTCTGAAGGAAAAGGGGTACTGCTCTATATTCGAAATCAACACATACGCTTAAGTTATTAATCAAAGATATTCTCTGAAGCTCTTCTATTTCACGGGACGATATTGCAACAGGTTTTTCTAGTAACAAATTT
>QCPG01000011.1 GCA_003212615.1 Prochlorococcus sp. AG-436-E22 | reverse complement strand
TACTGTAAATAAGGAATTTTTATCCCTTTCGATCCCTGTTGATTGACTAATAATTTTGTTCATCTCTCCAAAGTCAGCCATTCCATTTCTATCAAATTTAATTTGGCCATTACGATCAAGAATAATAGTTTGAGGTATTAATCCATTCCAATAAAAATTGGGTTCAGTTGGAAGATCAGATTTCTCTTCGTTTTGTAGTTCATCTGTGGTTAAAGCAATAATATCTATATTTTCCCTCCATATCAAATCTAGACCTGATATCACCGGAGACATTGCTTTGCTATCAGAACTATCATCAAGGTAGAAAAATAGAACTGATACCCTTTTATTATTTAATGAATCCTTGAGTGATGTCTTAGGAGGAACTATTGCTCCATTACCTGCATATATAGGAAAAATGTTGCCATCATAACTGTCTGTATCTCTATAGGCATTTGCTTTATATGGACTTAAGAAAATTAATACTATTAGGATCCATTGAATTATTTTCATTAAAGTCTAAAAACTTACTTGGAACTTGATCTTCCTAATCCTTGTAGGATTCCTTTCCCAACTAGACCGATAGCTTTGCCAACGACCTTTGTAAGAAAAGTTACGAAAAGATTACCGATATATTTTACCGCAACTTCTAACTGGGGTGCTACTGCATCTCTTATCTCAACTAATAATGTAACTTGTTTTTGTAACCATTCTAGATTCTCTAATTCCTTCTCCCTATTTTCATTTTTAAAGTAACGGGTAAATTTTTTATCGATAATATCAATATACTCTCGTTTACTCTCATACAAGTAGATAGGCATATAAATATAATCATGCCAGCGATTGTAGTTATTAATATTATTTCTAAACCTTTCAAAATTTCTTGTTGATTGTAATTCAGGATTTATAAGTACAGTTCTTAATTCAGGCCAAGAAGAACAAATATTAAACATTTCAGAAGCTAATAAATTACAGTTTCTTATTGTCCAATTTGAAATTATATTTTCAAGGATCAAAAACGATTCTGTTTCATATAGAGGGAGTAATTTCCCATCATAGTCAAGAGCTTCATTTTTAATAATTGGCGCAATAAACATTATTGATTCATGTGATTCTGTATCTATCTCTTCGCAACTTACCTCACTATAGATAAAATCATTTATTGAGATAGATTCACTTCCTTTTTTTAATCGAAAATAGCTGTCTGTTATATTTGAAATTGTATTAACTTTAAGTTCTTTTATAAGAGAATTTAAATCATCTTTAAAATCTTTCTCCTTATAGTTTTCTTTAATATTTTTTAGTAAATTATCTAACTCATCTAACATTTTGCAAATAAGTCGTGAAATGAATTCTTTCTTTATCCCAGAGAGAATTATTGATGAATTATTAAATTCAACCTGTAAGTTAGTTGAGCTATACCTTTCTTTTAGTCTACCTAAAATTAAATTCCATATTTCTGTAGTGTTTTTATCTTTAATGAATACAGTGTTATTATTTTCAAGATTAATTTTATTTTCAGTGTAAAACGCCTCTGTATAAAGTTCTAGTGAATTACCCCATAAGAAAATTAGAAAAGATTTTGCAGTAATAAGTTCTCTTAATCTTCCTTTTAAAATGAATTTGTAAAATTCTGGTGTTGAATCAGAGTTGACATATTTGAATATATAGTTAATCTCAGTGTCTATTTGTTTCAGACCTGAAGTTAGAATTTTTTGACTAAAAGAGAGAGGCTTATTTTTGTTTAATTGAACTCGGGAATTATTTTCAATATCAAATACCCTTCCTCCATTTAAAATGGTATCAATACATTCAAGAACTTTTTCTGCACTGGGATTTAAAAGAAAACCTTCAGCATTTAACGTTGGAGTGGTATTTGCTTCATAAACAATTTCGCCAGAGAGAATTATAAGAAACTTTGACTCATCATATCTTTCTCTTAATTTTAATAATTCAAACCTTATAAGATCTTCTGATTGAAAATTAAGAACATTCCATATAACTAAATCTGGAGTTTTATCACCTATTCCATTATTAAAATTAATATCTAAATTTTGGTCTAGTGATGTTAACTTAAGTGATAAAGATTCTGCTATTAAGCTTGGAGCAATAATCAATATCGATTTTTTTGAAATTAATTCCAAGACTAGATTTCCTATCTCTTATACAAAATTAACTAACAATTACAGCCAACACCAGCCTTAAATCAATTTTTATACTCTTTTATGCATAGTAATTTCTGTTTAAATCAAAGTCATTTAATCTCTCTGATGACAATACATTATTCGCTTCATTTATCGTGAATTTATTTTCATATAGAGCTTTACCTACAATTACTCCAAAGAGTCCAGAGTTTTCAAATTTTACTAACGATAATAAATCAGAAATTGAACCAACACCTCCTGAGGCTATTACTGGAATATCTGTAATTTCAAGTATGCTTTTTATGAATTCTTCATTTGTCCCTTCTAACGTCCCATCTGTATTTATATCTGTAACAATAAAACTAGCAATTTTAAATGAAGAAAACTCTTTTACTAGATCTGTGGCAAAAATGTTAGATTGCTCAAGCCAACCCCTTGTACTAACTTTTCCATCTTTTGCATCTATCCCAACAATTATCCTTCCAGGGAATTTATTTGATAAGTCTTTAACTAGCTCTTTATTTTCTATTGCAGAGGTTCCCATGATAACTTTATCAATTCCATAAGAAAATAATTGTTCTATCCTTTCTTGAGACCTTATCCCACCACCTATTTGAATAGGTACGTTAACTGTTTTTGCAATCTTTTTTATTGATTTATCGTTTGTTGGGGATCCAGTTTTTGCAGCATCCAAATCAACTATATGTATATATTTTGCCCCTTCGCTTTCCCAAAATTTAGCTTGCTCATGAGGCTCTTTGGTGAAGTCTTTTCTTTTATTAAAGTCGCCTTTAAAAAGCCTTACACACTTACCATTCATTAAATCAATTGCTGGTATTAGGTCCATAGAATCATCCTTTTCATTAATAACTTATTAGTAGTACTATTCAATATGTAATTCTATTTAAGATTACTACTTCAGTTAAATATTTTTTGAATATGAAAATTCTTGTAATGGGCGGCACTAGATTTGTTGGCAAGTCTTTGGTTGGAAAGTTATTAAGTAAAAATTATGATATTGATATTTTCACGAGAGGTAATAAAAGTAATCCTGAAAAAACAAATTTAATTAAGGGTGATAGAAATAATTCAGAAGATATCGTCAGACTAAGAAATAAAAAGTATGATGTTGTTTATGATATTTCTGGACGAGAGTTAGAACAAACGAAACTTCTTATAGAAAATTTAGATAACTCTTTCCAAAGATATATATATGTCAGCTCTGCCGGTGTTTATAAAGATAATTGTGAACTACCCTTATCCGAAGTTGATCCAATTGATCCAAAAAGTAGGCACAAAGGAAAGTTTGAGACAGAAAATTGGTTAAAAAACCAAAAAATTCCTTTTACAAGTTTTAGACCTACTTATATTTATGGGCCAGGGAATTATAATAAAATAGAAAATTGGTTTTTTGAAAGGTTATTTACTAAAAAATCTATACCAATCCCTGGTGACGGCTCCTTAATTACTCAGCTAGGCCATGTTTCGGATCTAACTGATGTAATGATTAGGTGCATAAATTTTGAAAATTCCAAAAATAATATTTACAATTGTTCAGGTGAAAAAGGAGTAACAATCAAGGGTTTAATTTATTTCTGTGCGAATGTTCTTGGATTAAACCAAAATGAGATTTTTTTAAGAACATTTGATTATCAAAAATTAGATCCAAAGTCTCGAAAGGGATTTCCAATTAGATTAAATCATTATCAGACTGATATCTCTAAGATAAAACGTGATTTAGATTGGGCGCCAACTTTTGATTTACTTAATGGTCTAAAGGATAGTTTTGTTAATGATTTTAATAATAAAAAGAGTGAGGAGTTTGATGAAAATTCAGATAATATTCTTTTTAATTCTTAAATAGCCTAATAAAGTCACAAAAGTTAGTATGAATCCTAACCAATAAAAAATTAAAGCCAAATTATTCAATAAGCTAATTTTTAATGGTGTAAAGAAGGTAATTACTGAAATAAAAAAGAAAAATGTTTTATATTTTCCTAACATTGATGCTGGTAAACCGTCCTTTGTAGAGTTCCTCAGGCTAGAGATAATTAATTCTCTAAATAAAATTAATGACAAAGACCAGAAGGGTATAAAATTATTTTTACAAAGGAAGGTCAAAGGAATTAAATAGAATACTTTATCGCTTAAGGGATCAAGGATAGCTCCTAATCTGGTTTTAAGATTAAATTTCCTTGCAATTAACCCGTCAAAATAATCAGTTAAGCCTCCAATAATAATCAATATAAAGACATAAAAAGGTCTGTTAATTTCTAAAAAAAGTATTAATGGAAATACAAGGAGAAGGCGAGATATCGATAATAAATTGGGAATATTCAATGCCAAATTTTTAAGATTTTTTCTTAATAACAAATTAGTTTTTGTATATAAAAAATATATTACACTCTCAACAAGCATAAATTTTTAGTAAAAATTTTAAATGGTTTTTGATGCTAGATTCTAAAATTTAATTTAAATCTGAATCCTAAAGATTATAAACTCAACTTCTTTTTATGAATGATGATGTTTTATATTACAAAATTATTCCTTATATCTAATGCAGCCTCATAGCCTAAAGCTATCTCCAGAATCTGATTTGATGAATTCAATAAAAGAATATTCTTTATCGAATAATTTATACGGGTATGTTTCTGGAGTGGTTGGTAATCTTAGAACAGTTTGTATTCAATGCCCCGGTAATCAAGAGATAAATAAATTTGAAGGAAATCTAGAGATAGTTTCTTTAAACGGACATTTTAATAAAGGAGATGTTCATTTACATTTGAGTTTTGCAGATGAGGGATGTAATGTGTTTGGCGGGCATCTTGAGGAGGGATGTATTGTAAAAAAAGGTACTGATATATTATTACTTTCTTTTGAACAGAAAATTATTAATATCTCAAATCATGATTTAATCACTAATGAATCACGTGTAAAAGCATATATTTTAAAGGATTGTCCTTGGTCTAAAAGAGCAATTAGGTTGCTTAATTCTTTATCTATCCCTCATGAAGTGACTCTAGTAGACAATGATGAGAGCTTTCAAAAAATTATGGCTCAAAGTAGCCATAATACTTTCCCTCAAATATTTTTGGATAATAAATTTTTTGGAGGATATGATGAACTTTCAGAACAAGCAAAATTGGATAACTTAATTTCATTTAGGTAATCTAAATTTTTCAACTATCACGATTATTAAGCTTTTCAGCAACTAATTCGTCCTCTAACTGCTTTATTAATCTTGATACAAGACTTTGAAATTCTGGTTGACAGCCTTTAAATGCAGCTTTATGTCTTATTGGCTCATTTCTTGTTCTTAAATCAGTAAGCATTAATTGTAATGCGTCAATTTTGGGATTTATTTTCATAGTTTTAATTTATATATTTACATCTTTTAAATCATTTGCATAGCTTTTTTAAAAGATATCTTTTTATTATCATTCGAACTTGTAACTTCTATTAATTTATTTATGGATTCTTTGTTTTTTAAAGAATCTATACAACATTGCGCAACTAATCTTCTTGGGATTGATCCATTAATTTGAGTATCCTCTTTTGAATAATTTATATTTTCTGATTTAATATCTTCATTTTCCTTTAATCCGCCTGGTCTAATAATAGTCCATTCAAAATTTGAATTGCGTAGAAAGTTTTCACCTAATTTCTTCCAAATAAGAATTAAACCAAATAAGTTTAATGGGTGAAAAAATCTACCAGTACAAAGGGAACTAACTAAAATAACTCTTTTAATACCAACTCTTTTGCAACTCTCTAATTGCCTGTATACACCTAATGCATCAACCTTTGCAGGACCAGTTAAATCTAATGATGCTCTCGCTCCAGTCGCAATTATCAAAGCATCAATATCTTTTAAAGCTTCATCAAGTTCTCCTTTTTTGTCTAATGAAACCCTAATTGTTACTAAACGCTCTAGTCCTGCTGAGACTTTTGAATTCTTTCTGATGATTTGCCTTACTTTATATCCTTTTTTAACTGCCTCTTCGGCAATTCTATAACCTGTTTTCCCAGATGCACCAGTAATTGCTATTTTCATGATTAAAAAACTAATTTAAATATTATATAAATTTCTTAAGGCTTTTTACATATAAATTTCTTTTTTCTTTTGGGATAAAGAGTGCGACATAAATAACATTTTGTTCCATCACAGCCTCTTGCTGTGCAGTATTCTCTGCCATAAAAGATTATTTGCAAATGTAAGGTATTCCAATCATTAACAGGAAATATTTTTTTTAGGTCTTTTTCTGTTTGAACTACGCTATCTCCTTTTGATAGCCCCCATCTTTGTGCCAACCTGTGTATGTGAGTATCTACTGGGAATGAGGGTATTTTAAATACTTGAGACATTACAACTGATGCTGTTTTATGACCTACCCCTGGAAGAGATTCAAGTTTCTCAAAAGAATCTGGGACCGTACCATTATGCTTCTCAATCAATAATTTAGATAAGTTATAGATGTTCTTTGATTTTTGATTAGATAGACCTAAAAATCTTATATATTCGTAAATGCCATTAATACCTAGCTGCATCATCTTTTCTGGATTATCTGCAACCTTAAATAAGCTTTTTGTTAATTCATTAACTTTCTTATCTGTTGATTGAGCACTTAAAACTACTGCGACAAGAAGTGTAAAGGCATTTGTATGATCTAGAGGGATTGGAGGCGATGGATATAGTTTTTTAAGTTCTTGTCGTATTATTTCTGCTCTTTCAGCTTTTCTCATTAAATTTGATAGAATAATTGGTGTATAAAATTATACAAGAGATATTTTAGAAGGATATTTTCTGCTAATTTAAAATATTTAAAATAGAAAGTGTTAGTGAAAAATGATGCTTTAATAATTGATGATCTGCATCATAAATATAATAAACAAGAATATTCAAAATGGATATTAAATGAAATTAACCTAAAAATTGAAAATGGTGAATTGTTGGGTCTTCTTGGCCCCTCTGGGTGTGGGAAGACCACTCTTTTGAGGTTGATCGCAGGGTTTGAATATCCTTGTAAAGGAAGGATTTCTTTAAATGATATGGAAATTTCAAGTAGAAAAAGAATTCTTAGTCCTGAGAAAAGAAATATTGGGATGGTTTTTCAGGATTATGCACTTTTCCCTCACTTAACTGTTATTGAAAATGCAATGTTTGGTTTGAAAAACAAAAAAGATAGATCTAGAGTTGACTATTTATTAAATGTTGTAGGTCTTGATGGTTTTGTTGGAAGGTACCCACATGAATTGTCTGGAGGTCAAAAACAAAGACTTGCAATTGTAAGGGCTCTTGCTCCAGGTACAAATTTTATTTTATTAGATGAACCTTTTTGTAGTCTTGATATGCATGTCAAGCTTAAATTGAGAAGTGAGCTCCCAAATATTTTAAGAGGTTGCCATGCCAGTGGATTAATGGTTACTCATGATCCTGAAGAAGCAATGTCAATTTGCGATAAAGTTGCCGTTATGAATGAAGGTAAAATACACCAAATTGATACACCAATTAATCTACTAAATAATCCCAAGACTATTTTTGTTAGTAGCTTTATATTGGGAAATAATATTCTGAATATCAAAAAAAATGGTAATTCATATTTTTCCTCTTTAGGTGAAATAAATAGTTCAGGGTCATTAAACAATACAAATATTAAAAGCATGTCAATTTCTCCTAAATTTATTTCAATTAAAAGATCTAAATCTGGAAATGCGATTGTAATATCTAAAGAATTTCTTGGTGAATTTCTTATCTATAAAGTATCTATTAATAACGACATATTGAGGGTTAGAACTAATATTAATAATCTTCTAAAAAATGGTGATAAATGTTCTCTTTCTATAAATAAAAATAGTTATTATTTTTTATATCCTGGGGCACATAAGGTATATATCTAATTTTTTTTATAAGCAATTACACTTTCCCCCCTTCCAATTAGAGCATTTTTTCTTTTTACATTTCTTTTTTTTACTTATATATATTTTATTAGTTAAAAGCAGTTCAGAAAAATCGTACTTTATATTCATTTATAATATTGCTATTGATATTCATTATCATATTATTTAATTTAATTTAAAGGATTAATTAATTACTAATTTATACAATATGTTGTATTATTTATATAGTTCAAATTTTGCATAATGAATGAAAATAATTTAAAAACAAAGAAATTAATTAATTTTGGTCCATCTGGAAGAGCTATTGCTCAACCAATGGACAATAGCTTATTGGAAAATTTTTTTGAACATCTAACAATGGAAAGATATGCCAATGTTCAATATTTTTCTATTTACCTCTGGTTTCAAGAGAGGGATTTAAATGGATTTGCTTCTCATTTTCTCAGTGAATCACAAGGCGAATTGGAACATGCTCAGAAATTTGCAGATTACTTAATTGCTAGAGGACAATCTGTGAAACTTAATGAACTTCCTGAACCGGTTCAAACATGGGATTCCATAGAAGATTTAATTTCTTATTCTTTTAATATGGAGGCTGATTTAACCTCATCGCTCCAACAACTTTATTCTATTGCCGAAAGAACTTCAGATACAAGGACCAACGTTTTTTTAGATCCTATTGTTGATGCTCAAACAAAATCCGAAGATGAATTTGCAAACATACTGGGTAAAGTTAAGTTTGCATGTAATCAACCCTCTGCAATCTTATTGATAGATAGTGATTTAAATAAAAAATAAATTACTTTCAAATTTATTTTCATTTAATGTCCTTTTGGTCTTTTCTACAAGTAATTTTGAAAAATTGATTTTCTCATTATTTTCTTTATTTAAGAGCTCAGCTATTTTGTGAATCTCATTAATTCTTTTATGAATATGTTTGTTTTCAGAAAATAACCTTTCTTTCAATCCTTTATTATAAGTTGTTTTGAATGATTGCTTTATATTTCTGAGTCTATTGGATAATAGATCAATTTCCATTAACAGATTGTTAGTTATTGATTGTGATTCCTTCATGTTTCTATAGCAGCGATGTTTCAATAAAAGAAGGCGCAACACTTACTGTTTGGGTGCCAATTGGAGCTATTAATAACTGAGATGATCTTAATTTAGAAATTAATCTCGTTGATGTGACGCGTGTTGAACCTATTAATTCACCTATCCTTTCATGAGTTAACCTAAAAGGTAGCTCACACCATTGACCACATCTTTTTCCTAAACGATTTACTAGTATAGAAAATAAAGCTTGTAATCTTTGTTCTGCATTACCCAAGTGTCTAATTCTGAGAAGTTGCAAAGTCCACTCATTTACGGCATCGAAACCAATATTCTCATCAATATTTACATTGCTATGAAAAGATAAATCTGTTAATGCTTCAACGCAGACACCCTCGCTACATAAAAGGTCTGTTCTTAATTGATCACCTGATTGTAAAAAAGCAAGGGTCATCCCTTCAGTTTCTTCGCAAGGGCAATAAACTCTAGCAATTCCACTTTCAACTTCTAGGCAGGTGCCTATCGGCCTTGAGGTTGGATCTATTAGCACAGATTGTCCAGTTATTATTCGTACTGATTTTGAAGGGAACTCTCCATAAGGATGGAAATTCATTTAATTAGAATATGATAATGAGAATTATTATCAATTATGTATCATAAAAACGATTATTGCAATAGATTCTCATTATCAACATATTTTTTGTATTTTATCTTTACATATGTTTTAAAGATTATAATTTAAACAGAATTCTTAAAAATTTTATTTAGTGATGAGCGGAAATAGAGTCTGTTTTAATTGTGGAAGTTCTTCATTAGTTTCAGATCGATCTTTAGGTGGTAAGTTAGTGTGCTCTAAATGTGGATCTTCTTATTTTAGAAAAAAATCTCCTACATTTTTTAATAGAAAAAAATTAATTTTTCTTGCTATTGGTATAGTTATTTTTATGATTATTATTTAGATAATCTGTTGATAATCCAAAATCCACTATTTTTAATTACTTCTACATCAATACCATATAATTTATTAAGATTTTCACTATTTATAATCTGATTCTGATCCCCCTCAGCGAATATTTCGCCACTTTTTAGCATTATGATTCGGTCATAAATTGATGTTATCATTGAGATTTCATGAGTTACGCATAAAATTTTGGTATTTAATTTTGATAATTCATTAATCTTATCAATTACAAAAAACTTTGATTTATAATCTAGATTTGCAGTTGGCTCATCTAATATTAATATATCTGGTTTTTTAATTAACGCTCTGGCAATAAGAGAAATATGTTTTTCTCCATCTGATAAATAAGAAAAATATTTTTTTGATAAACTTGTTATATTCATATTTTTCATAAGACTTTCAACTTTATAATGGTCGCTTTCAGATTTAGTTGATACATAACAATATTTTCCATACAGTCCACTTAAAATTAAATCGAAAACTTTTAGATTTGGATTTATTCTATCTTTAATATCATTATTAACAGTACTTATTCTTTGTCTTAGTTCCCATAAATTTATAACTTCTTTGTTGAATATTTTTAGTATCGAATCATAAGCCACTACTGGATAGATGTTTCTATTAATTACTTCTATTAATGATGATTTACCTGAACCATTTGGTCCTATTAATATTACGTTCTCTGAAAATGAGATCTTTAAACTTAAATCTTTGATTACTCTAATACCGTTCTTAAAACAATTTATATTTTTTGCTTCAAACCAAAATTTATTAACCACTAAAACTTATTGCTCCAAAATATAATTAATTGAATTGAGCTTAAAATAAATATAAAAAGATAAAGCCAATTCAACCATGAAGGTCTATTTACTTTCTTCATAAATCATATAATTAACATAAGAATTAGTAGTGGCCCAACAAATCTTGTAAATGTTTTTCTAATAATTTCTATATTATTGATAACTTCCAACCTCTTTATCTCTGGTGGATATTTCAATATGAATTTGTCGTATACAGAAAGATTCTCAGTTTTATTAATATTTTTCCAGGGTTTATCTTTATCTTCAGACTTTTTATACCATTTCCAAAAGTAATTTATGATTCTGTCTTCTCCCAATAATTTTATTTCATCTTTGTTAATTAAACCCAAATTGTTATTATATGTTTGTGTCTTTAAAATTATATAATCCTCATCAAATATTTTGTAAAAAATCTTTCTTTGATTCTCTTTAAATAATATTAGGTTATTAAGTAGTTTATTTTTTAAAAATTTCCTGTAGTGTCTTACTATTACTCTTGCTTTATTATTTCCTAGTGGAATATGATCTAAAACTTGCAAATATCGTGATATAGAAGGATCTCCTTTATAAATTAATATCCTTCCTGGTGGCATGAATCTTATTCTGATAAATTCTTTTTTAGGTTCATTCTTATAGAAATAAATACTTTCAATGTATTCGTTAGTAACATTAATTTTCTGATTAAAACTAACAAGTACGTTTTTATTAACATCTTTATCAGGAATTGTGTCTCCGTGAACCCAAAAAAGATGAAGTATATCTAAGTGATTTTCAATTATCCTTGACCAATCACATTTGAAGTCAACGAATACCTCCTCAGATACATAATCCTGATATGAAAAACCATTATTAGATAATTCGTAATTACTTATAGGTGAATCTTCAATTATATTTTTTAGATCAGTATCAGATTTATTAGAAAAATATACAAATATATATTCATCTTTTTCTAATGCTTTGTATTGAGATAAATGTATTCTTTTGGCGTAGTTATCATAGTTATTATCAACTATGTGACTACAGGTTATTCGGTCTAGATTTTGGCAACTTCCACCTGAAGAGAATTCAGCGCCATGATATGGACATGTTATTACACCATTTGATAATGTTCCTCCAAAAAAGGAGGCCCCTCTGTGTGGACAAATATTCTTAATACACCTTACATTTTCATTCTTATCTCTATAAATAATAAGAGGCTCATCATAGAGTGAAAAATAATGTAGTTTATTTTTTTTAAGTTCTTTTGAAGGACAAATTGCATACCAACCAAATAAACCTACGTTTAATTTCTTTTGCTTTTCTCTAATATCAAAGGATTCAATTTCAACTAGTGATCCTTTTTTTAATGGCTTATTAATTGTATTTAAGTCTTTAGATTTAAAAAAATTAATTTGTCTGTTTTCCATAAATTAATTTCTTTTTTTAATTTACTACTTATCTTTTCGAACTATAACTCAAGTAAATAATGAATTTCTCATAAAAATAAAATTCTCTATTATTTGTAGCAATATTTATATCGATGTTTAATAAATAATTAGTTAGGGGAGTTATTTGTGTATCTTTAGTTGGTTTTTATTGTATCTTTTGTAATTCTTTTAAATTTTTTATGTAATCAATTGCCTCATCTATATTTTTGTGGAAATTACACTGGCCAAGATAACAACCTATAAATCTTAAGAACTTTCTCTTGCCACCACTAATTTCATATCTATGTATTGTTCCTCCCTCTATAGGAGCATATATTAATTCTGGTAAGGCCATATTTTGTTTTTAATTCTTAAATCAAACAATAATTCAAGTGTAAATACATTTCCATAGCTCAAGCAATATTTTTAATAATTAATTTACTTGTTTTTCGTGATTTTTTATTAAATTCCTAAAAAGTATTTGGTATTAATTGATTATGGATAAGAATTTTTAATTATGAAAAAGCTATTAGGTATTTTTCAAAAATAAGAAAAAGAATTCACCCTTATAAGTTACTAATTTAGAAATTTTCTGACTTCAGAATTTGAAATATCTTTTTTCATATATTAAGATTATTAATTTCTATAATTTTTAATAAATATATAGTCAATTAAGTTTTTTAATTTTAAATTATAGTAAATTTTAAATTTATGATGATTTTAATAAAAAGAATTTTTACGATCTTTTTTTTAACGTTGTGTTTTATCTTTATTAGGCCTGTTTACTCTTTAGATACTTCTTCTAAAACTCTTGAACAATATACTAAAAAGATTTCTAATAAATTCACTAGAACTTACTGCAACACTTCCAAATTTGGGATCTCTTATGAAGGGGCTTTGGCATTCGCGATTGGAGAAACTAATAAGGAATTTAAAAATAATAAACTCAATAACCTAATAGACTATTCTCTACTAAAAAATTCAATTGTTGATGGTTTAGAAAATAATTGCCAGATTTATGATTTTCCTATTAGCAGTTTAGAAAAATTAGAATTTGATTAGAAATATGAAATTGTTAAAGTGTTATTTTCTTCCTATCCAATCATTGGGTTTCTCCAGCATCCATTCAAAAACTCCCTTAGCATCAAGGTTTTTTGATGTATAAACAAACAATATTGGAAATAATAAAATTACTACTCCAATAACTGCTAACTCTAGTTTACCTATACCCATTTCTTTTATAGTTAAGGCGAAATAATTAATCATTAACTTATAGAATTTAAGTTTGTTTAATACTTAATTTATAAAGAATTATTCACTCATTCTCCTACTGATAAAATATCTTAATCGTTTATTGTGAAAGTTATTTGTATAAAGTACCTATTTATTCGAGTCACACTTTTTAATAATTTAAATATATAGATGAATGTTATTTTAATGCCTATTAATTCTGAAATTATAATTTTCACTCCATTCTTTGTAGTATTGATTGGGTTTATAGTTTTTTCGATTTTAAAGAAAAGAAAGAGATCAGCTAAAAGTATTTATAAATTAATAGATGATTTAGAAAAAAAATACATATATTAATAGTTTTTTTAAAATGAAAAAAGATTAATCAAATTCTATACCGACTTCTTCTTTTAAATCCCTCTCCAAATCTGGAAGATGCGGTTCAACCCAATGCTCTTTGTTATCAATACCAGTTGAAGTTACATAGTTCATTATATGTTGATCTACTTGTTTATAAAGATCATGCAAATTTATATCCATACGAATATCATGTGCAATTTCAGATACTTGTTTTTCAGTTAAGCAATGATTTGGATGAAGTAAATCACAGCAAGGAATTCTCTTCTCAATCAATTCATTTAAATTGATTTTTATTTCGTAATCTTGATGAACAGTCATAGATTTTATATCTTTGTTTTGATTCTAATTATGGTTTGAATTTTGTATATCTTTAGTTAAGAAATAAAGTTCTTAGATATTAGTTAATAGATATTCTTTTACTAATTTAAATAAATAAATCTTCCAAATCTTTATACAAATCATCATTCTCTTTTTGGTTTTCTATAAGTTCATGGTGATCTAGTGAAAATTCTTTTTTTGAAGTATAGAAAAGATATCCAAGGGCTCCTAAGAGTAATGTTGTTGGTAAAATCATTAGCATTAAATTGACTTATAATGAATATAGTGCAACACTTATTACAGTCAAGTGCTGAACTTTAATTAATTTTTAAATGCCTACCAAGAAAAAAAGAGTTGGTTTTATTCCTAGAGAAGATGTTATGAGAATAATTGAAAAGTTGAGCACAGAGAACAATTTAAGTAATTCAAAAATAATAAGTATTTTAGTAGAGGAAGCACTTTCTGTAAGAGGTATATTTAATAAGATAACTGGCCAAGTAAATCAGTCATATACTGATATTAAATACTCTTCAGATAGTGAAATATTTAAAATCAGTACTAAATCAAGTAATCATAATCATTCTAGTAAAACAAGCCTTTTAAGAGAAACAAATCAGGATGAGTTTGACTTGCAAACTTATAAAAAGTTTTTATCATTCCTAAAATTCCAGGAAATGATGGATAAATATAACACTTAATAAGGTGTTGCTAAGTGATGCACTGTGCGTTAGGTTTAATTTGTATATATAGGAGATTCGCATATTAAGATTATTTTTCATCATTTCAAAAACCTAAATTCAATTAATCTATAAAATATTTATTCCTATGAATTCATCTCTCCCAGGTTTATCTGTAAATCTCCTTCCTCCAGACAAGTTATATTGTAATTTTAGTTATTGGAGTTCTTTGTTCTCTCAGGATATGCAAATTTTATGGGATAGAGCGCATGGAGTACCTTTAGAAAAACTGCCAAAAGGGGTTTCTGATATGATTTTTCCGTATTTATTGCTTGCACTCTCAGACTATAAGACTTCGCAAATAAATAAAATGAATGGAATAGGATTAGACAATCTATTAAGCCTTTGGTTTGATAAGTACTTATTAAATAAAAATGGTTACTTCGAGCTAATTAAAAAATAATATTTAAGATTAACTATTAATATCAAATTTGTTTGCTATAAAAATTTATTGCGTTTAAACATTTTTTAAGTGATTCTTTACGAATTGGCACATCAATAGTCTTGCTATAAATATATTAAATGGTTTGATGATTAATTCTTTAAATTTCTTTTTAGCAAATATGTGTATTGTCGTTTTGATATCGCTAATCAGGAGATATAAAATTAAGAAAAGCAACATAAATGAAATTTAATTCAAAAACCCTAAGCTTGATATTAAATCTGTTATTTTGCTTATTTATTTTTATTATTTAAATTTTTAGTCTTTATTCATTAATTCTTAAAAAATTCAAAAATTAATATTCAAATTTGGTTGACTTTTGTTGTTAATGCGATGATAATGGCAAAAATAATTTTTAATTGTGAATCCTCTTTCAGATACTTTTGATGATTTTGTTGATGATCTACTCTCATCAGATGCCGATTTGTTGAAAGGGGAACTTGATTTTCTGGTTATGCAACATTTATTTAATTCTATAGATTTGAAGCGTATTAATAAAACTGAAATTAAAGATAACGAATCATTAGCTGCTTAATTTTATATGAAATTTTTTTATGAAAAGTTTTGGGTCCCAGTTTTTGGTTATATTTTATCAAAATTTGTTTTTTTAATAGAAGGTAATAAGCAAGATTCTAAAAATAAAAAAGAAAAAGATTAATTACTTTTTTGCTTCATAAAGTGTCATTAAATACATAATTAAAGTCAATTTATTTTGATAACAACAAAAGATATACTTTTTATTTATAAACATATGCATTGTTGAGATATATAAGGATTGCTTTTTAGCTAATTAAATATGAACAAAAATAATACCTTGAAGCCCTATACCGTTCATTATCGTGACTTTCAAAATGTCAGATTAGAAAATTGTTTTTATGCTTCTGATGCTTACGAAGCTAGAACACTGGCAATGGAATTTAATAAATATATTAATGAACATCCAAACAGTATAGACCTAATAAGATGCGAAAAATGAATAAAACTTTTAAGTAACTTAAAATAATAATCTATTTAAACACTTAAGAATTTATCAATAACTGCTTGACTCAACTCACTAGTATTTCCGCTGGCAACAATACCTCCGCGTTGCATCGCATAATATCTATTGGCTTGTCTTACAAAATGCAAGTGCTGTTCTACTAATAAAACACCAATTCCTGTATCTCTAATTATCTGATTGATTGCATTTTCAATGTCTAAAACTATATTCGGCTGAATACCTTCCGTTGGTTCGTCGAGTAATAGAAGTTGAGGTTTGCCCAGCAATGCTCTTGCAATAGCTAGTTGCTGTTGTTGTCCTCCACTAAGATCTCCTCCTTTCCTTTGTAGAAAATCTTTTAGGATTGGGAAGAGTTCATAAATAAATGGATCTATTTTCTTGTTCTTAGATAATCCTCCTGGAAGAGACTCCATTCCTAACATAAGATTCTCTTCAACTGATAGATATGGAATAATTTCTCTCCCTTGAGGAACGTAAGCCATTCCTTTTCTCGCCCTCTGATGAGGTGCTTTTCTATTGATATTTTCGCCAATCAAATAAATATCGCCTTTTTTGTGTTTTAACAAACCAATAAGTGATTTCAATAAAGTTGTTTTACCAACTCCATTTCTTCCAATCAAACAAACCATTTCTCCTGATTGAACATTTAAATCTACATCTCTGAGAATATGACTCTCGCCATAATATGTATTTAATGATTTTATTTCCAGTAAATTTTCCATAACTAATCCTCAGGCCTTCCAAGATAAACGTCAATAACTTTTTGGTCCTTTTGTATAGTTTCCATTGTCCCCTCGCATAATACTGTTCCCTGATTTAATACTGAAACATTACTATCAAGTCTTCTTATAAATTCCATATCGTGATCTATCACTACTACGGTATTTTCTCCTGATAAAGATTTTAATAAATCAGCTGTAAGATCAGTTTCTTCATCAGTTAAACCAGCAACAGGTTCATCTACTAACATTAAATCTGGCTTCTGTCCTACTAACATGGCTATCTCGAGCCATTGTTTTTGGCCATGAGATAAAGAACCAGCTTTCAAATCACCTTTTTGAGGTAAATTAACAATTTTCATAAGACGTTCGATCTCATTAATCTGATCATCCTTAATACTTTTATTTATAAGGTTTAAGGGACTTTTAGGAGTTGTTACTGATAATTCAAGGTTTTCTTTAACTGTTAGATTTTCAAAGATTCTAGGACTTTGGAACTTTCTTCCAATTCCAAGTCTGGCGATTTTATGCTCCTTTCTACCTACTAAAGATCTTCCTTTAAAAATTACTTCCCCTTTTGTTGGCTTAACCTTTCCAGTTATTACATCAAGAAATGTAGTTTTACCTGCGCCATTGGGTCCTATTACAGCTCTTAATTCTCCTTTCTTCAAATTTAAATTAAGTTTGTTAAGAGCTAGAAAACCCTCGAAGCTAACAGTGATATCTATTAAATTTAGTAGATATTTATTATTCATTATGTTTCTCCTTACTATTAATTTCTAAGCTTGGATAGGTTTCAATCTTCCTTCTTAAACCAAATCTTTGAAGAAGATTCCTAGGACCATCTCCTTTAATCCATCCTAAAACTCCTTCTGGCAGAGCTGTTACAACTAAGATAAATAACCCTCCTTGAATAAACATCCAGCTAGCAGGTAAAGCTTCACTTACAAGACTTTTTGCATAGTTGATGAAAACTGCTCCTAGTATCGCTCCCAATAAAGTTCCCCTCCCTCCAACTGCAACCCATATAACCATTTCTATAGAAAATGGAACAGTCATAAATTGAGGTGATACTATTCCAGACTGAACAGTATATAAAGCGCCCGAAATTCCAGCGAGACCTCCAGCAATAGAAAATATTATTGTCTTGAATATCACTGGATTGTATCCTGTAAACCTAACTCTTGGTTCATCATCTCGTATCCCTATAAGAATATTTCCAAATCTTCCTTTAACTACCCACTTTGCAAAAAACCATGCGGTTATAACTAGTATGGCGGTTATCCAAAAGAATATTCTTTGCATGGACTCAGAACCTACCATCTGACCAAATAGTTGTGTTACATCTGTTTTTAATCCATTTGTTCCATTTATAAGTTTTTGTTGTCCATTAAAGAAGTTAAAGAATACAAGGAGAGAAGCTTGAGTAAGTATAGAAAAATAAACCCCTTTGATTCTATTCCTGAAAACAAGAAATCCAATTAAACCAGCAACTAATGCTGGAATTATCCAGATAGCGAAGAAGGTAAAAACAGGCGATCTAAACGGTTCCCAGAAAAAAGGTAATTTTTCAACACCATATAAAGCAAAAAATTCGGGAATATTATTTGGAAATTCAGAGGAGCTGGTTATTTGCAAATACATTGCTGCACAATATCCACCTAGGGCAAAAAATATACCTTGTCCAAGACTTAGTAAACCTGTATATCCCCAGATAAGATCTACACCAAGTGCAACTATGGATAAGGATAAGTATCTACCTAGAAGGTTCAGTCTAAATACAGGGAGTAAAGTTGGTGCAGCAATAATTAAGGCTATTAATATTATCCAAAATGATAATACTATTTTTTTATCAAATTTAATTTTACTTAAGGACATTAGTTTTCAACCATCCTTCCTTTTTGAGGAAATAAACCTGTAGGTTTAAATTGTAAAAATATAACAATTAGTGCAAATATCATTACTCTTGCCATACTGGTGGTCGCAAAAAAGTTAATTGTGTTTGATAAAGGTAACGGCATATCTGGCCATATTGATAAGAGCCTTCCAGCTCCAATTAAATCAGTCATTATTCCTATTCCAAATGAAGCAAGTACTGTTCCTAATAAATTTCCTACTCCTCCCAGCACTACAACCATAAAACAACCCACTATATAGTTTCCCCCAACATTTGGACCTACAGAACCCAAAAGAGATACTGCTACCCCGGCAACTCCTGCTAAGCCAGATCCAATTCCAAAAGTAATTATATCCACTTTTTCAGTAGATATACCAAGGCAATCACTCATTTGTCGGTTCTGAGTAACTGCTCTTATACGCATCCCCCAAGCACTTTGATTAAGAAATAATGTTATTGCTATTACAGAGATTAGAGTAATGACAATTATCATTAATCTTGTTTTAGGAAATGCAGTGCCAATAATTTCTACTTGACCTCTCATCCATGAGGGTGCTGTTACATCAACATTTCGAGCGCTTGCTCTACTAAGTTTACTGACAGAGGATGAGATTAAGCTACCTGTCAGGACCCCAGTTAATGCAGCAAATATCCAAGCACTAAATTTAAAATATTTGAAATTTATTGATTCTTTTATTTTTGAAGTGAATGTTGTTGGTAAGAATAAACCAATTAACAGACTTATAACCAGACCGGTCCCATAAGCTAAAGGTACACTTCTTACAAATTGTTGAAGAATTAAGCTTACGCCCCAAGTTGCGAGAAGTGTTTCTAGTGGACTTCCATAAAGCTTTCTTATTATTGTTTTTTCCAGGAGAATTCCTACTATTCCACTAACAATAAAAGCAAGGAAAATAGAAACTATTATGTACGAATTGTAGAAAGGTTTTAATATAGGTAATTTGAAAATTAATTGTGTTACATATGTTGTGTAAGCCCCAAGCATCATAAGTTCTCCATGGGCAAGATTTATTACACCCATAAGACCAAAAACAATTGCTAGACCTAATGCAGCAACAAGTAGTACAGATCCTATTGCAACACCATTAAAAAGACTATCGAGAAGTAACTCCAATTTAAAAATAGAAAATATTTGATTATATAAAATAAAAGGAGGTTTACACCTCCTTTTATTTTTAAGTATAGGTTTTAATTATATTAAAGCTTATACTTTTCTCCTTTTGAAGGATCTGTCCAATCGCATGCAAATCCTTTTGAACTTGGATGCTTTTGGTTCCATGCTTGAGGCAGAACAACTCCTGTCTCTTCGAGGATTGTAAATCCACCCTCTGCATTAATCTCTCCAATTCTTACTGTCTGAGATAAGTGATGATTAGGCATAACTTCAACAGGACCTTGTGGAGCATCAAACTTTTGTCCAACAAGGGCTTCCCTTACTGCGTTGTCGTCGAATGTTCCGGCATCTTCAACTGCCTGTTTCCATAAATAAACCATGTTATAAGCAGATTCTTGAGGATCAGCTACAACACGATCAGCTCCCCATCTTTTCTTGAAACTTGCAGCAAATTTCTTAGATGCAGGAGTATCAATTGACATCATGTAGTTCCAGGCACCATAGTGACCTTCAAGGAACTCCGGACCAATAGTACTAATCTCTTCTTCAGCAATTGAATAGTTCATTACGTAGTAGCCACTTGAAGGTGTGATACCCGCGTCTTGAATCTGTTTGAAGAATGCAACGTTTTGGTCACCATTAAGTGTATTGATGATTATTCCACCTTCAGGAAGTGCCTTCTTGATTTTTGAGATAATTGGAGCAACTTCAGTATTTCCTAATGGAAGGTAATCTTCTCCAACAACTTTACCTCCTAACTGTTTTACCTGAGCTTTTGTGATTGTGTTGGAAGTTCTTGGGAAAACATAATCAGAACCTACAAGGAAGAAATCCCCACCAGCTGCGGGAGAACGCTTATACATGAAATCTGTAGCTGGTTCTGACTGTTGGTTTGGTGTGGCTCCAGTATAGAAAATGTTGTTAGAACATTCTTGGGCTTCATATTGAATTGGGTAGTAAAGGAAAGCATCCTTTGATTCGTAGACTGGTAACATTGCCTTTCTACTAGCAGATGTCCAACCACCAAATACGACAGGAACTCCGTCTTGATCTATAAGTTTCTTAGATTTTTCAGCAAAAGTTGGCCAATCAGATGCACCATCTTCAACTATGTATTCTATTTTGTAGCTTTTACCGCCAACTGTTACACCACCAGCAGCATTTATCTCTTCAATAGCCATTTTTTCAGTATCAACAAGGGTTGATTCAGAAATTGCCATTGTTCCAGATAACGAATGCAAAATACCAACGGTTACCGTGTCATCGAAACTTCCGGAGGTTCCACCACCTCCGCATGAAGTTGCTGTGACAGCAAGTGAGGCAGTAGCTAATCCTGCCAAAATACGCCTTGAAATTCTCATGAATTAGGATAAATTAGGTAATTTCCCTCATTAGGGGGATAAAGTAAAAGTTATTAACGAGTGAGGATTCCTTTTGTATCAGTCGTAACTTTTTGTTGAATCCAATATATAACAAATAACTATTTTGCTAGTTTCGATTGTTAGGTATATGTGATTCTAAAAATTTAGTTATTTCTTCAACACCCATGCCGTTACTAAGGTTGGTAAAAAACCAAGGTTTCCCTTTTCTCATAAATTCCGTATCACTTTTCATGATATTTAAATCTGCACCAACCATGTCTGCTAAGTCAATTTTGTTTATTAATAATAAATCTGACCTTGTGATCCCTGGCCCACCTTTTCTAGGAATTTTGTCTCCTGCAGATACATCAATCACATATATTGATAAATCTACAAGTTCTGGGCTAAAACTAGATGCTAAATTATCACCTCCACTCTCTACAAAAACAAAATCTAAAGGATTATATTTATTTTCTAAATCTAAAACTGCATTTTTATTTAAGGAACAATCCTCTCTTATCGCTGTATGAGGACAACCTCCTGTTTCTACACCAATAATCCTTCCTTCCTCTAAAACTTTTTTATTTATTAGAAAGTTAGCATCTTCTTTTGTGTATATATCATTGGTGACAACTGCTATCTCATAATTTATTTTTAGGCTTAAGCATAGATTCTCTACTAATGCAGTTTTTCCTGAGCCTACAGGCCCAGCAACTCCTACTCTCAATTTGCTGCTCATAAATTAATTTCTAAAAAGTTTTGTATAAAGGTCATTATGATTTTGTTGTGCCATAGCTAAACCTACATTGCCAAAATAGATGTCATTAATTTCTTTGTCCATAATTTCTTTAGAAACTTTTGAAATTATTGCTAATAAATCTCTCTGAATTAATTGTGCTTTTGTTGAACCAATAGGAATAATTCTCAATGCTGCACTAAGTTGGTTTGCACTCCACGAGTAGAAAAAATTCTCAACCATTTCTAACTTCGTAATTTCAAAACAATAACAAGCCCAACTCCACGCTAAAGGCCAGGAGTTTTTTTTATTTTTTTTATATAGATATTCAAATCCAAATTCTTTGCTTAGATCAAATAGAGATTTTGCCATTTGAGTTTGTTGTTCTCTCATTTCGACAGAGTCTTTTGATGAGAGGATCCATTTATCCAAACTCAATAGATATTGCAAATTACTTTTTAAATTTTTGCCGTCGTTTAACTCGTTAAAAATATCAAAAAAATCTAATAATAGTCTTGCGTCTAATCTAATCTGGCCAATTTCTAGTTCACTTATGATTAATTCTTTTACCGAATTTGAATCTTTTAAATCTTTAATATTTAGGTAACTCTCCAATCCCTCCGAATAACAGAATCCTCCAACTGGTAAGTTAGGGCTTATTAATAAATATTTTAATAAGTGACTTTTACTCATGAGTATGGGCACCTCTTTCCGGAAAAAATTTTTTCTGAGTATTCTCTATATCAACATTAAAATTTTTAAGCATATTTTCAATTACGTAATCACTTTTTGTTAGAAGAATGTCTTCTTCAATTTCTACTTCTACATGCCTATTCCCTAGATGATAAGCAGTTTTAATAAGTTCAATTTTAGAATTTGAACTTATTTCAAGTAAATTTTCTGTTTTGGCGATTATCTCTACATAAAAATTGGAATCATTAGTTGAAAGAATATCTCCATCATTTAATTTGCCCTCTCTAGGTAATTGTAAGATTATTTCTTGATCACAATCGGTTAATCTTTTACCTCGTAAGATTCTTCTTTCATCTGAACTTAGGGTAAGTTTTAAAAATGAACCTAATCTGGGTTTTTTCTTAATCCAATCAGTTACAACTATTTGTTTATTCATTCTCATAATCAAAATTTTTGGTTACTTTAATTTAGTAATTAAAGAAAACAATTTATGATTAAAACTCCTTGGGAAGGTAATTGTTTCTTAAATTTTTTCAATAATAAAGCAAGTTTAGGAAATGTTGATAAAACAATCTTTAAATCTAAATCAACTTCTCCTTACAAGTTATTAAAGTCTACTCATGATCAGGAGGGAAGATGCATTTTACCTGTTCTTCATACAGCAGGGGGATTGGTGGGAGGAGATTTACTTCAGTTTGAGGTGAATCTTACAAAAAACTCTAAGGTATTGTTGACAACTTCTTCAGCTCAGAAAGTATATGGATCTGTTGGAAGATCTAAAATTAATCCAAAAGGAAGTTTTTCAAAGCAAAAAAATCTCATAAATATTCTTGATAACTCTCATCTGGAATATTTGCCTCAAGAAACCATTATCTTTGCAAATGGTTTATATGATCAAAAGTTTAAAGTATCTATTTCAGAAACTTCAAGTTTTTTATTTACGGATTTAATAAGACTTGGAAGATCTTCTTCTGGAGAATCTATTGAGAGTGGAGTTTTTAGGTCTAAATTAGAAATTATGAGAAATAATGATTTATATGATGATTGGGAATATATTGATCAAATTGAATTATCTAAAGCAAGTTATGAGGCAAAGTCAGGCATGGATTACATGCCTGTTTTTGGATCATTAATATGGATTTGCGAAAAAGATTTTTCCAAGTCCAAAATAAATAATCTTGTGGGGAATATAAAAAAGATTTTCAATGAAACTGATAATAATTTATCAATTGGCATCCTTGAAAATGGAATTTCTGTACGATTCCTAGGGAGTTCTTCTCAAGATGCTAGGAAATGTTTTTTTTGTATTTGGAAACAAATTAGGTCTGTTTGTGGATTTTCTGCGCCAAAATATCAAGGTGTATGGCCTTTACAAGATTCTATGAATTATTAATTATGTTCATAGAGAACCTTTTTTAAGAATTTATAGTTTAATTTTTTATTATGCATCTTTCACCTCAAGAAAAGGATAAATTATTGATTTTTTCTGCTGCGCTTTTAGCTGAAAGAAGGCTTAATCGAGGTCTAAAGCTTAATTATCCTGAAACAATTGCTTTTTTGAGTTTTCAAGTTCTTGAAGGAGCTCGAGATGGAAAAAGTGTAAGTCAATTAATGTCAGAGGGAACTACTTGGCTTTCAAAATCACAAGTTATGGATGGCATTCCTGAAATGGTTGATGAAGTTCAAATAGAAGCTGTTTTTCCTGATGGGACTAAATTAGTTACTATTCACAATCCGATTAATTAGTTATGAGTAATTTAATTCCTGGCCAAATAATTCCTGAACAAGGAGAAATCGAATTAAATCTTGGTAAGAAAGTTAAAACAGTAACAGTTTCTAATTCTGGAGATAGACCTGTGCAAGTTGGATCTCATTACCATTTTTTTGAAGCTAATAAGGCTTTAATTTTTGATCGAGAATTAACACTTGGTATGCGCCTTGACATTCCTGCTGGAACAGCAATTAGATTTGAACCTGGAGATACAACAGATGTCAAATTAGTTCCATATACAGGTTTAAGAACTGTATATGGTTTTAATTCATTAGTTAACGGTTCTTTAGATAATTAAAATTATGTCCTATAAAATTGATAGAAATACTTATGCTCAAACTTACGGCCCCACTACCGGGGATAGAGTAAGGCTTGCTGATACCGAACTCTTTATTGAAGTAGAAAAGGATTTAACTACTTACGGAGACGAAGTTAAATTTGGAGGAGGTAAAGTTATTCGAGATGGGATGGGACAATCTCAAGTGACAAGAGGAGATGGAGCTGTAGATACTGTAATAACTAATGCTTTGATCGTAGATTGGTGGGGAATAATTAAGGCTGATGTCGGTATAAAAGATGGAAAGATTTTTGAAATCGGTAAGGCTGGTAATCCTGATGTACAGGATAAAGTCGATATTGTTATTGGTGCATCAACAGAAGTAATAGCTGGAGAAGGTCATATTCTAACTGCAGGTTCAATAGATACTCACATTCACTTTATCTGTCCTCAACAAATTGAGACAGCACTAGCTTCAGGAATTACAACTATGTTAGGGGGAGGAACTGGACCTGCAACTGGCACAAATGCCACAACCTGTACTCCTGGATCTTTTCATATTTCTCGAATGCTTCAATCTGCAGAAGCATTTCCGATGAATTTAGGTTTTTTTGGTAAAGGCAATTCAACAAACGAAAGAAATCTTATTGACCAAGTTGAAGCTGGTGCATGTGGATTGAAGCTTCATGAGGATTGGGGAACGACTCCTTCCACCATAAATTCATGTCTTAATGTTGCAGATAAATTTGATGTTCAAGTTTGTATTCACACTGATACTTTAAATGAGGCAGGCTTTGTTGAAGATACCATCAAGGCTATTGCTGGAAGAACAATTCATACTTTTCATACCGAAGGAGCGGGTGGAGGTCATGCGCCAGATATTATTAAAATTTGTGGAGAAAATAATGTTCTTCCAAGCAGTACTAATCCAACAAGACCCTATACGAGGAATACCTTAGAAGAGCACCTTGACATGTTAATGGTTTGTCATCATTTAGATTCTAAAATTCCAGAAGATATTGCATTTGCTGAATCAAGGATAAGGAGAGAAACTATTGCTGCGGAAGATATCCTACATGATATGGGCGCTTTCTCAATTATTGCTAGTGACTCACAAGCTATGGGAAGAGTGGGTGAAGTAATAATAAGAACTTTTCAAACTGCTCATAAAATGAAAGTACAAAGAGGTCCTCTATCACAAGATTCTGATAGAAACGATAATTACAGAGTTAAGAGATACATTTCTAAAGTCACAATTAACCCTGCAATAGCTCATGGTATTAATAAGTACGTTGGATCTATAGAAAAGGGAAAAATTGCAGATTTAGTATTGTGGAAACCTTCATTTTTTGCAGTTAAGCCTGAATTAGTTGTCAAAGGAGGATCTATAGTTTGGTCTCAAATGGGAGATGCAAATGCTTCAATTCCAACTCCAGGCCCTGTTCATGGTAGACCTATGTTTGCAAATTTTGGTAAATCCTTAACTAAGAGTTCTTTTACCTTTTTAAGTAAGAATTCAATAGATCAAGATATTCCAAAAAAATTAGGATTACAAAAAAATTGTATAGCAGTAGAAAATACGAGAAATATCAATAAATCACACTTAAAAATTAATAGCAAACTACCAAATATTTCAGTTGATCCTCAAACTTATGAAGTTTTTTCGGATGGGGAACTTCTTACTTGTGAACCACTTGATGAAGTCCCAATGGCTCAAAGGTATTTTTTGCTTTAGAAGTTTTTAATTAATTCTTTTTCACTTGTCTTTATGTCTTTTGTCCCAGCAATAGCTAAATCTTCTTGCAGTTTGTTCTCACAAGATAGAACTCTTGACCAACTTGGTAACTGCTGTGTCGTAGGGCAAGCTAGATAATCTTCTGTAGCAGGTCTCAATAGTTTCGCAAATTTTTGTACTGATAGCTCTTCTTCATGCCTATCGTATGGAAGTTGATTGACTGCTGAATCTAATCCAAATTGTTTTACCCTATCTTCTCCAACTCTTTTGTAGAGAACTTCTAAAGTTGCCAGTTGAGTGCTAGTTAAGGTCTCGGCTTGATGCTCCATGAGACCTCTTAAAACACTTGAAAGTATTTCTGTACACATTTTTTGCAATCCTTCTTTAGAAGAATCACCAATATTCTTATGTTTATGATCAAACAAACCTAGATCAACTTGGGCTATTTTGGAGGTTCTTACGTTTCTATAAACCTCTGATAATAAACCTATCTCTAAACCCCAGTCACAAGGTATTCTTAAATTCATAGCAAGGTCTTTAGTAAAAGCAAACTCACCTGCTAATGGATATCTAAATGATTGTAGATACTGTAAAAAGGGACCCTTCCCAACTAACTGCTCAAGACTTGCTAATAAAGGTCCTACAAATAATCTTGTTGCTCTACCTTGCAATTGATTTGTTTCTAAAGATAACCTGCTGTAAAAAGCTTTTACATAAGATATTCCATATGATTCATCTAAAAGTGGAAGTATCATTCTTGAAGGATACAAAGGACTAAAAGTTCTTATATCAGCATCAAAAAGAGCAACAACTTCTGATTTTCTAGTCGCAACTCCTATACCTTGCCAAACAGCCCATCCTTTACCTGGAGTTCCTAAAAGTTCTAACCCATTTTTTTCTTGGCTTTTTAACAGCTCTATTACAGAGGGAGAATTAGTCCATTGAACGTGAACTGGGAATGGCATTGAGTCAAAAAATGATTTTGCTGCTTTTACTTGCTCAACA
>QCPG01000010.1 GCA_003212615.1 Prochlorococcus sp. AG-436-E22 | reverse complement strand
CCCCCAAGACAAACCTTCAACGCACGCATTCACAGGGGTCGGATTCAATTGAATGAAAAAAAGAAAAACAGCTAAAAAAATAAAGTTGAACCACTTATTCATATAAAAGCCTCTAAGACTGTCTTATTAAAAATTAGGCGAGCATTAATAAAAAGTATATCTTTTATGAGCTATTAAACTTAAAATATTTAAAGCTTCCTTACTTGCCATCTAATCTTATAAGAATTCAGTAGCTATCTCATTCACACATTATTCACACACTACAATTCCTGTAGATCACTTGATATGAATAAAGAAATTAACTACTGGCTAATGAAAAAGGAGCACGAGTATCTATAACTAAGATCTCAAGGAATCGTAATTTTTTATCCAAACTTTATTCAAACTTTTATAAGAAATTCCCGTAAATGTAGCAGCAATTAATTGCTTAAAAGTTTTCATAAAAATAGCCTCACACTATATTATTTTTACAATCTTATATGACTAGTAATTTACTAGGTTAATAGCCTAAAAAGACGATTTATATATTGGTTTATATTTGATATCTAGTATTACTTAATTTATATAGCTTGGTATAAATGTTGTCTAACTAATTAAGAAAAATACATTTATTTTGGGATATATCTATTAATAATACTTCTAGTAAAAAACCTTTTAAATTGATTTTCTATAAGTAGAACTAGCGAGCCACCTAAGTTACAAATCAAATCTTGAGTAGGACAAATTATACACAGGCACAAATTCATAAAGAAAAGACCCCCATTTGGAATGGAAGGTCTTTTTCGTGTGTGTAAGATTTTCTAAATTAAACTAATGAACTTAGAAGCTGAATGATGTTTTAACCATAATGCCTGTTTGGTCATCTACACCTAAACTCTGTTCTCTATAGTAAACAAGAGGTGTAATTGTCATTCCATCATTAACTTGGTAAGAGTAGAATGCCTCATACATTACTTCCTCATCCTCAACACCAGCAGTATTATTATGTAGAGTATGCTGTGCAGTTCCAATAGCAGCTCCCAATGTTCCTGGACCTGCTTCGTCCCATTGCAATCCAACAAACCAAGTACTTGAATCATATTTTCCTGTGCCAATAGTTGGGATGGAATTACTACCTGTTTCGTATCCTAAACTTATAGAAGGCATGGAACCTGATTCTGAAGGGGTGAAGTAGCCATTTAATGCCCAGAATGTTGAATCAGTTACACTTGCTTGAGGATTTTCTTTGTCTGCGTATGTTAAAGAAACACCATAAGAATCTGCAGTATAAATTAATTGAGCGGCATAAGCGTCATCACCTTCATTAGTTAATAAACCATTAGTGGTAGATCCGTCACCTGTATAACCGATTGCAGCTGTAAAACCGTTTCCGATATCAAAGCTTGCACCAGCAGCAGTACCTTGACCACCATTTAAAGCAGAATAGTTATTGCCACAATCATTTAATGAATTTGATGGACCTCCATAAACACACGCAGTATTAAAGAGCATGCTTCCATCTACATTGTCACCAACAAAAACAGTTGTTTTATCTCCAATTGGGAAAGTGTATTGAACACCATCAACTGTTAGTACATCATTTGTTTCGTTAAGATCTAGTTCATCAAGTCCATCAGTACCACCATTACCAGCGTCAATAGAGATGTCTAGAGAATCTTCACCAGTGAAACTAGTATTAAGGTCGATTTGGAAACCATAAAGAGCGGTAATTGCTTCTTGTCCAGCTACTCCATCACGAGCACCGATAGCCATATCAGCGGAGAATGATGCAGTTGTTGTTTCTGAGAAACTACCGGCTTCAATGTTGTTTAGTCTTGCTTCTAAACCATCTACACGACTATTAGTTACAGCAAGTTGTTCTGCTGGGGCAAAGTTACTGATAGTAACTTCGTTTGCTGTAGCAGACATTGGTGCAATTAAACCTAATGTCGCAGGAGCAATTAGTAGTTTTTGAAATAATTTCACAAAAAAAGCCTCACACTATAATTTTTTGTAGTCTTATGTTAAATAGTAATTTACTAGATTAATAGCCTAAATAGACGATTTGTATATTGACTTAAATTAGGTATTTAGTAAAGGAACTGGATGCATTGTGCTTGTCATGGCAAGGGTTTTATTTTTGACAAAAAAATTCCATTCGAACCTCATTCGAACTTTCTAGTGATTGAAAGTCAACCTAATATCGCTATTAGTCCTTACTAAATAAACATCTAACTTCAAAGTCAATTAAGTCTGGATTTCAACAGAACTATCCTAAATCTCTATATCACTAATCAACTCAGCTCCTTTTGCGCGGATAATTTGTTCTGAAGGAAACTTGCTATTAGAACAAGAACATTTTCCTTTTTCTGAATTATTAATCCAATTAATTATTCCAGTTCTTAGAGGAGAAGGACACATTTGACTATCCTTAAGAGAATTCATTTCATCACAATTAAGTGAATCCCCATGATCGATAAAAAGAATCTCTTTTAATCTAAGTGAACATCTTTCATTCCATTTATCAAAGCAATTCAAATGATTAATAAGTTCGTTACATGCATCTTTAGTTGAATTATATTTTTTTCTCTTAACTTCTTTGTCGAAAATAGCTTTAACAAAATCATTAAAGTTAGCTGCTTCTTGAGGCGTAAAATCTGGGAACTTTTTCTTTTGTTTTATAGCTAAACCCATATTTTCTTCAATAAATTTCAACCTATTTTCATGATTACTTAATCTTGTTTCTACATCATCTGAAGCATATTTATTTAGATGTTTTATGAAAAAATCATTTACATACTCAACTAAAGATTTACCTTCCTTTCTTGCACTAGTTTTTATTTCTTTTAAAAGATTTGGATCAATATTAATATTAAGTTGAGTCCTTTTCATCGAAAAATCAACTAAAAAATCACTAATCAATCATATAATAACCAAATTATCCATTATTATAAGGAAACTAAAGTATAAATTTAAAAGATAAGATCGTTAAAAAAGCTTTTCAAATAGATCCAAATCATATAAATGAGGTGAAACTCAGAAATGTGTACTTAAAAAAATAAATACACATTTACTCAAACAATTTGTTTTTAGATTAATTATTTTTATTTATGATAGCTTTTAGTTTTCTCTCTAAGTTTCTCAATGATAGCTTCTAATTCAGCTATTTCAGATAGTAATGAAGAAGTGTCTTCTCCAGCTGCTTCTGCTTTAACTAGTTGTCTTTTCTTCCAATTTAATTTCGAAGATGTTTTTTTCAATTTTAAAACACCTGGCTTGTTACCAGAGCTACAACCGCTGTGACCACCACCATGTCCACCACCCATAGCAAGAAGAATTTCTTGATTAAATAGATTATTTGCTAATAGGTCATTGTTAAAAAAAATTGATATAGGCATAGCAATTAATCCAAAAAGTGAGAGTCTAATCAGTCTTTTTGATTTCATACGAAAATTGTCCTTTAGAAAATTAAATTTATAGAAATTTATGCATCTTTAAATACATGACATTACTAGTAGATCTAGATTAACTAGTAATTTCATATTAAGATTGGTATAAATTCTTACAATTCATTTGAAACAAACATTAATCCTTACCCCATTTTTCTTAATAACTTTCCTATTTAGTCTTGGCTGCACTTCAAAAGTTGAAGAAACAAAAACGCCTGCACTTTTTGATTCCAAAAGAGAAGCTGAAAAAGCTGCTAAAAGTTTTAATTGCACTGGAGCACATAAGATGGGTAATAAGTGGATGCCTTGCTCAACTCATGAAGCTCATGAAAGTTCTCATGACAAGAACAAAAAGGGTCACAATCACCACCATCATCATTAGGTCTTAAATGAAGGATTCAGAAAATACCAATCAAAATAAAAATGATGGTCCTGCACATTGCGGCAGTAAGCCAAAAAAGATTGCAATTGGAATAGCTCCGCTTGGATATATATCAATTGGAATAGTCCCCATGGGCATTGTCACTATTGGAATTGTGCCAATGGGAGTAGTTTCTCTTGGTGTAGTAGCAATGGGAGTAATAAATGCCTCTATTGTTGGGATGGGTGTTTTCTCTGCTGGAGTGACAACTATGGGATTAAAAGTTTGGACTCCTATAGGACCTAAGATTGAACAAAGCACTAAAAAAACTAACTCTTCAGATTCAATAAATATTTATGCCTATCCCACGAAAGCCAAAGCTATTGAAGAAGCCAAAAAACTTGGATGCAAAGGAATTCATAAAATGGGTGATTTATGGATGCCATGCGCAACTCACGGGTTAGGTAAATAAGTCCATAACGACCTTCCCTTTCCTAAATAGATACTTTGATGGATAATGAACCTAGAATTGAACATTTTGAATATTCTGTTCACACCGTTCACACATTGTAGTTTTCCGCAAATTATAGACTATGACTAAACCTAACTACTGGCTAATTAACAATGTACCTTGAGTCATGGCAAGAAGTTTGAGAAATCAAAAAAATTCCATCCACACCTCATCCACACTTTTTATTGATTGACAGTTGATTTAAATTGAATATTAGAAACATCAATACATCATGGATAAAAGAGGAGCTAAAGGTTATTGGATCTCAACTGCAAGAATAATTAATCAGGACTTATTTGATGAATATGTAAAAAAAGTTGGTCCATGGCTAAAAGAGGTTGGTGGACAAGTTTTTGCAAAAGATACAGCGCCACAAGGAAAGGAGAGGACGGAGGATGCTAATTTAGCAGTTATTTGTGAATTCCCTACCATGAGAGCAGCTGTTGAAGCCTATGAATCTGAAGAATATAGAGAACTTTCAAAACTAAGACAAAAAGCTACTGAAAATTCTACATTTACAATTATGGAAGGTTTAGATGAGGCTGCGAAGCTAAGAAAAGCAATGGGTATGTAAGACATATCAAATTATTTATTCTTCTTACATAGATGATCAAGAGTTAGGATAAGAACAATGGAAGCATTTGATTGGAGATAGCTTCACTAGTCCAAAGCAACTATTTTTACATTCACTAAAAGATTTTAACGAAATGACTATTTTTATTGGGAATTTATCTTGGGAAACTGAAGTTGAAGATCTTGAACAACTTTTTAGTAATTATGGAGTAGTAAAGAAATGTTATTTACCTCTTGATAGAGAAACAGGAAGAAAAAGAGGTTTTGCTTTTGTAGATTTAAATGATCACAATTCCGAGAAAAAAGCTATTGATGATCTTCAAGACGTTGAATGGATGGGAAGAGAGATAAGGGTTAATGAGGGTGAAAAAAGAAACGGACCTAATAATAAAAAACGCAATAAGTATGATAAAAATTAAATGGCTAATCCAGATCAAAAAACAATATTGCTAGAGCAAGCTTATGACGAAATTAAAGTCATTTGCACCAAGTTCCAAGAAGAGTCTGGAGCTAAAGATATGGAAGTAAAAACTCTACTAAGAGAACTTGCGAGGGTTTGGGGAAAAGATATTGATGATGATTACGACATAGATTGGGAGGTCTAGGTTCTTTCTAGGTAATTCATTTTGGGTCATCCAAAAGCTCGATTATTATCTAGCAAAAGCAATTATAAAGTTAAAAAGATAATTCATAGCTATAAATAAACTAAAGGTTATGAATGAAGATAGAAATTAAAATTAATTCTTTAGAAAAATATTTAGCTAATTTAGTAAATGATATTGAATATAAAAGGATTACAGAAAAATTAAAAGAATATGATTTAATGGCGGATGTAGACGATCAGAGAGCTCATCATTTTTGTTCTTTTTCTAAATAAATTAAGTATTAATAGGTTCTTTCTAATGACCTCTTTGCATCTCTTCCTCGCTTATATTTTTACAGAAATTTATCAGGTCGAAATATACGTACATGCAAGGTCAATTGACCCCATACCACCCATCACTTTCCTAATTAGGAACTTTAATGGATAATAAATTTATACCCAAAAAAGTTTGGATAACACGTCCTCCAAACTTTATCCAAACTTTTTATTGATTGACAGTCGATCTAAACTTAGAGGGATAAAACCCTCTTTTTTATGAATACCTTAATAGTTTCTACTTTTGATTGTTCTTTTGAAGATTTCGATAAATTTGTAGCAGATTTCCATGAAAAGGAGGGACATAAATATGTCGAGGAATATGAACTCATCAAGGTAAATGACCATAAAAGTCACTTAATACTTAAAGTAAAAGATTTAGAAGGATTTGCTGCTGCTACAAGTACTCCAGAGATGAAAGAGTGGGATAAAGAAAATGGTTATAAAGACATTTGTTATTCACTAACTCCAGTTGAATAAATGAAACGCCTCCTGCTCCCACTAATAGCTGCTCTCGCTTTACCTACTGCTGTTAATGCAAATATTGTAAATTATAAAGCGAAATGCGATAGTCCCAATATTATTGCTGTAAAAACATTCTTAGGAAGGCGAGGTTTTTTTTCTTGGCTAACTGAAGAGGATTACAGAGAATCAATTAAATCTTATACAGAGTATTTAGTTTGCTACAAAAACGATGAAACTGCGATCCAAATGGCTGCCACTATAAGAGGGTTAGCTTTTGTAGAAATTGGTAAGGATAGAGCTGCATGTGTTGATTGGGCAAAAGGGAAGGGTATCCCTTTATGGTGGTCTACCTTTAAGAAAAAATATAAGGTTTTAATTCAAAGAGGATACGATCATGCAAGTGCCTTTAATGAGGCACAAAACCACACTACTTCAAAAGAAGAAGAGTATGCATATAAAAAGAAAATATGCAGTCCTTATCTTTCAAAAAAGCAATCAATCAAACCATCTATGGGTAAAGAATTTTATCCTCTCCCTTAACTATTAAAGTTGCTCAATTTGGAAGCTGATCTATCGTAGAAAAAGATAAGGAATCATAATTTTTTACTCAAACTTTACTCAAACTTTTTACTAGTTGACGGATGCTCTAAATTAGAGGAAAAACCATGGCGGACATAAAGAAAGTTTGGCTCCTTTACCTAAAAGGAGGATTAATGTTCTTAGTTGGTTTACTTGCTTCCTTACTTCTCATATCAATTCACTTTGAATTTAAAACCTTCGTACTTTTAGCTTTTGCAATATGGGGATTCTGCAGAGCATATTATTTTGCTTTTTATGTTATTCAGCACTATATCGATCCAAGTTTTAGGTATTCAGGGTTAATAGACTTTGCTAAATACAGCATCAAAAGAAGATTTCGTTAAAAACAAACTATTATTAAGCTTTCTTTTTATATAAAACTAAAATCACTTTACCCTTGAAGTCATTTTTAGATATCTCTTCGCTCATAAATTTAATAACTAATTCTTTATTTATACCTCCAGTTCCTGCTCCAATTAATGGGAAAGCAACTGAATTAATTTTTTTATTTAAGCAAATTCTTAAAGCATTTTTTGTAGATTCTCTTATTGATTTTTCTGTAGCTACCCAAAAAACATTTAGTCCTGCGACATGAATAATACCTTTGAAATTTAATTTGCCCGCTGAAGTAAAGACAGCAGATCCTGTTTTCATTAATCCTTTTTTTCTAATCTCCTTAAAAGGTTCAAACCCGCCTTCTTTTTTTATTTGCCCAGATACGCCTTGAGGTAAAAGTAACCACCAAGGAATAAAATTCTTATTCCATGAATTTACTATTACTTCAACTGATTGCTTTAAAAGATCCCCTTCTACAATTTCAAGACTCATATTTGTTTAGCCTTTTGATATTTGGTATAAGAAATCAATTAAATAAATACCAATGCCTAATGGACATGAAGATCACCCAACCTTGGCTGAATCAGTAGTTTTCTTTTTAGTTTATCTAGGACTTGGGTTTACATTATTTACAATATTGGGAAACTTATCAGCGGGCATTTGGATTTTGATAATTTTAGTTAGTTTGTTAATTGTCTTCTTACAGAATTTGCATAAATTCAAGAAATAAACCAATAAAAAGTTATAACTTAAACAAGTAAAATTTAAAAATGGTTAACGCATCTCTTAATTGGGCATCAATCACTGGAATAATTTTGGCTTTATTTGGGATTATTGCCGCACCAGCATCAATCGCACAAATAATTTTTGTACTAAATAGAAGAGCAGAAAATAATAGAGCTTCTATTACACGTTCCATCTTTATTGTCGTAATGGGATTCGGAAGATGTATTGGTTCTCTTTTAGTTGGAGGAATACTTTTTTTTCAAGGTTGGAGATTAGAATCTGTCTTTCAATTTGCTTTTTTAATACTTGTTATTGGCTTAATTATCGAATCTTCTTCAGGTGTTCTCAAAGATAGAAAAGAATGGTCAGGGAGAAAGAATACAAAATAAATGAAAAGCTTATTACTCCCACTACTAGCTGCACTTGCTTTACCTACTGCTGTTAATGCTTTTGGCAAATATCCTTCTAGCTATGAGGCTCATCAGGCATGTCAAAAATTTAGAAGTAATAGAAAAGATAAGCCAGATTCACATTGCAAGCAAGAATATAATACAAGGCAAATAATGTATATAAGAAATTATCATTGTCAAAATCGTAAATTTGATAATTGGGGTAAACCAATAAAGTGCGGTTCTTTAAAGATAATAAAGAGATTTAGATATTAAACATTCCTTTGAGTCTGAGCTTTATGAACTCTCAATAGTGGACTTTTTTTTCCAAACTCCTATTAATTTGTAAATATAAATTTTTTTCTTGAAATAACATCTAAAATAAATTTCAAATAACTAATTATTTAAGTTTTTTCAAACTTCATTTTTAGTGCCTCTTTTTAGATGACTAACTTTTTTGGCAATTTATTTAATAAACAATCCTCAGCAGAAGATTGGTTTAAAAGTGCAAGAAATAAACATTTAGATAATGATGAAGAAGGAGCTATTAGAGACTTAAATAAAGCAATAGAAATTGATCCTGAATATTTCGACGCATACTTTTGTAGAGGTAATTCCAATGCTGCGATAAAAGATTATAAAGAAGCAATAAAAGATTATACAAAAGCGATTGAAATTGAACCAAATAATGGATCAGTATATTTCTACCGATCCAAGACAAAATCAGATTTAAATGATCTTACTGGTGCTATTGATGACCTATCCAAAGCAATAGAGCTTACACCTGAAAGCAGAGCAGCAGCTTGTTATACGAATAGAGGTGCAAAATATCATGCGATAAAAGATTATAAAGAAGCAATAAAAGATTATACAAAAGCTATTGAAATTGAACCTAAGGAAGCTGACAATTTTACTAATAGAGGTTTATCGAAATACAGTTTAGGAGATAAAAATGGCTCTTTTGAAGATTGGTCTATTGCTTCTGAGCTAGGAAATAATCAAGCCAAAGAGCTTTTAAAAAAATGTTTTAGCGAAGAATCAATATCTAATCCCAATCTTGATAATGAAAATTTAAATCGCGATTCTGTAATCTCTTCAACCGAAGTCCCTTCATCAGATAATTATCCTTTAGGAGGTCAAACTTTATTAGATTCTGCATTTGAAAATTATTTTAAAAAGGGTAACGAATATGTCAAATCAGGCGATTATCTCAAGGCAATTGAAGCTTTTGATAAATATTTATCTACTGAAGAAGATGAGCAAGCATTTTATAATCGCGGATTTGCAAGGTATTTTTTAGAAGATTATGAAGGAGCTATTGCTGACTATAACAAGGTAATAGAGATGAATCCAATAGACTCATCTTGTTATTACAATCGCGGATTAGCAAAATTTAAATTAGAAGATTATGAAGGAGCTATTGCTGACTATACAAAAGCTATAGAGATTAACCCAAGTAATGAAAATGCATATCATAATCGTGCGGCTACAAAGGATAATTTAAATGATTATGAAGGAGCGATTGATGACTATACAAAAGCTATAGAGATTAATCCGGATTATGAGAGTGCATTTTATAATCGCGGATTGACAAAGTTTGATTTAGAAGATTATGAAGCAGCGATTGATGACATTACCAAAGCTATAGAGATTAATCCCAATAAAGCAGAATATTTTTTCCAAAGAGGAAAAATAAAAGGTTGTCTAAAAGATTATGCATCTTCGATTGATGATTTCAATATTGCTATAGAAATTGATCCTGATGAAGAAAATTATTTTATTTTAAGATCGCAATCAAAAGCTAATCTAAATGATTTTTCTTCTGCGATTGATGACATTACCAAAGCTATAGATATAGGTTATGAAAATGATTATTATTTTTATTTAAGAGGTCTAAATAAAGCTAGACTAAATGATTTTTCTTCTGCGATTGATGACTATACAAAAGCTATAGAGATTAACCCAAATAATGACTCATATTTTCATGATAGAGCAGTTGCAAATAATAGATTAAATGAATATTCTGCTGCAATTAATGACTTAACTAAAGCTATAGAGATTAATCCCAGTGAAGCAAAATATTTTTATTTAAGAGGAATGGTTAGTTCAGCTTTTTTAAAAGATCATTCCTCCGGAATTACCGACCTAACTAAAGCTATTGATATAAATCCTGAGGATAGTTCATTATTTTATCAACGAGGATCAATGAAGCTAAGCTTGAAAGATTATGATTCCGCAATTACTGACTTAACTAAAGCTATAGATTTAAATCCAGATAACATTAAGGCATATTCTCTCAGAGCGACTTGCTATAAAGACAAATCTAACCTCTATGAAAATAAACCTAATCAGACTGAAAAGGACTTAAGTGAAGAGTTAAAACAAGCAATATTGAATTATAAAAGAATTATAGAGCTTGATCCGGAGATCAAAAATGATGACTGTTTATTAGCTATTAATTACTTATCTGCAATTCTTGGACATTTTGGTTTAAGAAAAGAATCTTTTTTTTACATTAATAAGGGATTAGAAAAACAACCTAATGAATATATTCTTCTTGCCGCTCGAGGAAGACTTAATTTTCATTTCAAAAACTATGAGCAAGCATTAGAAGATACTAACAAGGTTATTGAACAAGTAACTGCTGATAGTTTCACAGGTCCTTTTAAAGGAGGTGTAATTTTCTTTAGAGGAATGCTAGGAGAGGTTTATAAAACGAGAAGTGATGTAAAGCGGAAACTAAAAGATGCTAAAGGTTTTTTAGAGGACCTGACGAAAGCATATAAGCAAGGTAATAGCGAAGCCAAGGATATGTTAAGTCAGGATTTTTCTATTGGTGCATTAAGAGACTTATCTAAAGTTGAATATCAAGATGGAGATACCTTGAATGCACTGAGTTATTTAGAAGTATTGATAGAAATTCATCCAACAGATGGTGAGGCTTATCTAATAAAAGGATCAATAAATTACGAATTAGGAAATAAGACAGAAGCATGTAATAACTGGAAGAAAGCTTCTGAACTAGGAAATAATGAGGCTACGGAGGCTTTAAAAAAATACTGTAATTAGATTATTAATAAAAGATTTTCAAAGGAATATTAGTTGTCAGATATTCATAAATTATTTTCACTTCCTCAGACCATAATCAGGCAAAGCATCCCATGGTGCCCATTTTTTTAATGCCTCTTCTGACAAGTCAGGTTTTACTTTTTGATTTACCCCTCCCCATTGCTCTTTTGGGGTTCGTTTTTTTTGTTTTTCTAAAATGTCTTGTACAACTTTCAATTCAAATTCGGCGTACTTTAAATGCCATTTCTTAGCAGAAAAATTTTTATGATATTCTACAAGTCTTTTTAAATGTGCAACGAATAATTCTAACGTCCAAACAGAATGAGAATTCTCGTAGTGCTCTGCAACTCTTTTTACAGATCTAGCTTCATATCTCCATTGAGGCGAAAAGGGAATAGCCATTATTTGAAATTAATTTCTAAAATTTTATTCATTACCCTTATAAGATAAATCAAAATATAAAAATAATCTCTCTTTAATTTCTAAACAAACTAATGAAAAAAACAACCAATCAATAAACATGGAACAACTAAACAATGGAGAAAGACTTTTAAGAAAACTAGACCTCGCTAAATACTTCAAAGAAGGATCTCCAACACACCGCAAACTAAAGAAAAAAATTATTCACTAAGACTATCTTCAATTAGTTTTAAAAAATTTATTTGCATCTTCAGAACCTAATTCTTTTGCCTTCTTTAGATCAGTAATCATTCCTTCAAGATCATCTAAATTTTCCTTTGCAGCCGCTCGAAGATAATATGCCTTCGCATAACTTGGATTGATCTCTATTGCTTTTGTATGATCAGAGACTGCTCCTTCAGAATCTTCTAACTTAAGTTTCGTAAGTCCTCTATTGTTATATGCTTCCGCGTAATTTGGATTGATCTCTATAGCTTTTGTATAGTCAGCGATTGCTCCTTCATAATCTTCTACATTAATCTTTGAATTTGCTCGACTGCAATACGCTTCTGCAGAAATAGGATCTATCTCTAGTTCTTTTTGACTTCTTGAAGAGCTACTTTCCAAATATTGATTTAATGTTTTTTTTGCAACTTCAGAACCTAATTCTTTTGCCTTATTTAAATCAGCAATTTCTCCTTCATAATCTTTTAACTTACTCTTCATCAATCCTCTAAAGTAAAAAGCTTCTGCAGAATTAGGATTGACCTCTATTTCCTTGCTGAGATCTGCGATCGCTCCTTCATAATCACCTAAATTAGATTTTGCATTACTTCTTTGAAAATATACTAATTCCTTTGGATTAATCTCTAATGCTTTTGTATAGTCAGCGATCGCTCCTTCATAATCTTTTGAATAAGCCTTTGAATTTGCACGCATTTTGTACAAACCCGCATCACTTGGGTTGATCTCTATTGCTTTTGTATAGTCAGCAATTGCTCCTTCAAAATCTTCTAAATCAAGCCTTACTAATCCCAGTCTGGAATACGCTTCTAAAGAACTAGGATTGATCTCTATTGCTTTTGTGTAATCAGAAATCGCTCCTTCATAATCTTTTAATTGAACCTTTACTAGTCCGCGATTATTGTATGCCTCTTCATAACTTGGATTAATTTCTATTGCTTTTGTGTATTCAGGAATAGCTCCTTCATAATCTTTTAACTTAAGCTTCATACCTCCTCTAAAGTTGTATACTTCTGCATTACTTGGATTGATCTTTATTACCTTGTTATAGTCAGAAATCGCTCCTTCATAATCTTCTAATAGAACCTTTGCTGACCCTCTCCAGATATATGCCTTCTCATAAGCTGGATTGATATCTATTGCTTTTGTGTAATCAGAAATCGCTCCTTCATAATCTTCTAATTCATACTTTGCAAGTCCAACATTGAAATAACATGATTCTTGTGTTGGATTAATCTCTAATACTTTTTGAATATTCTTTGTCCCTGAGATATTCTTCTATTTCATTTAACCTTTCATTAGCCATTTCAGAACCCAATTCTTTTGCCTTCTTTAGATCAGTTATTGTTCCTTCAAAATCTTCTAAATCAACCTTTGCAGATGCACGATTAAGATAAGCCTCTGTACTTGTTGGATCAATTTCTATTGCTTTTGTATGGTCAGCAATCGCCCCTGCATAATCTTCTAAATTACGCTTCGCATTTCCACGATTAATATATGCCGTTTTGTATGTTGGATCAATTTCTATTGCTTTTGTGTAATCAACAATTGCTTCTTCAAAACTTCCTAAATTTTTCTTAGCGACTCCACGATTAAGATATGCATCTATATATATTGGATCAATTTCTATTGCTTTTGTATAGTCAGAAATTTCTCCTTCAAAATCTCCTAATTCACATTTAGAAAGACCAGAATTGTAATATGCCTCTGCATAATTTGGATTGATATCTATTGCTTTTGTATAGTCAGCAATTGCTTCTTCAAAATTTCCTAAATTTTTCTTTACAATTCCACGGTTGGAATATGCCTCTGCATAATTTGGATTAATTTCTATCGCTTTTGTATAGTCAGCGATTGCTCCTGAATAATCTTCTAAACTTTCCTTTGCATTTCCGCGATTGTTATATGCCTGATCATCACTTGGATTTATCTCTATTAACTTACTTAAATCAGAAATAGCTCCTAAATAATCTTCAAGTTTATATTTAGAATCCGCACGATTATAAAGTGCATCTTCAAAACTTGGATTTATCTCTATTGCTTTTGAATAGTCAGCAATTGCTCCTTGAAAATCTCCTAAGTTACTTTTTTTATATCCACGATTGTAATAAAAATACTCATCCATTTTATTTTCTTCTTCATCAATTCTTTTTTCATAGTCTGGACTTTCTTGATCAATCTGACTTGAGTCTTCTTTATCTTTAGCTTCCTGAAAAACATCCTCAGATTTAAAGTCTGATTTCAAAGAATCAGAAGCTGAAGGATTAACAAGAGAAGATTCTTTACTTAAATTTTTATTATCTGCTCCTTTTTTTTGATCTAAAGCATCCTTAACTTCTGCAATTAGTGATAAAGCATGTTCATCTTTAGGCGCTAATGTAATTACTTTATTTAATTGCACTAATGCAAGTTCAAATTCTTTAAGTTTTATATGAGCAATACCTTTAGTTCTAAGTAAACGAATGTCTTTAGAAAAATCATTAAATCTTAATCCTATATCGCAATAGATTTTAGCTAGGACAAAATCTCCTTTATCTATTTTATTTCTTGCTTTAATTAGACAAATTCTTTCATCTTGATATTTTTGATAACTTGAATACTCAAACACATCCCACAACTCATCCCACAACTCTTGCATAGAGATATTTAAGTCCCAATTTTCAGAAAGCGATTGTATAAATTCTTTCTTATACCTTTCTAATTGAAAGGAACTTTCATTATTTTCTTCAGGGAAAAATTCTAATATACATTTTAAAAAGAAAGTGAAAGTTTTCTTTTCCTTTGGTTTTTTGTTTAATGAGAAATGATAGTAATTTATTAAGGTAGAAAATCTTTTTAAATTTACCTCTGAAAGATCAGAGACAGACCCCGCTAATGTTCTAACTGTATAAACTTTATATTTACCCGATAAAACAAATGAATTAAAATCTCTTATAACTTTTTCTGGAGGCAAATCCTTTACTTCTGGATTCCATGCACCCATTAAGCTTTCCAGATTTTCAGAAATATTTTTGGTCCAAGTATCTTTAGAGAATTCATCGTAATTACTTTCATAACTTTTTTGAAGATTACTCATTGCATAACGTAAGTTATACCTTGCCATTTTTGCCGATAGCGCTTGCAACACAATGAGGAACTCAAAACTAATATTTTTGTAATTTTACACTTTAAATAATTTTTGTATTATTTAAATAATTGAATGTTGCAAACTATAGATTTCCAGGGATCTGCAGTCCAGCTATATAAACCCCTACCTATTAAATTAATAAACTCCTAAATTTTGGTAGAAATTTGTGAAGGGTCATATATACGACTAGGCAAGGACGATTGACCCCATACCACCCCTCGAAAACTACACAGACATAACTAACAATTAACACTTAAATAAATGGACAGAACACAACAAATAAAAGAAGCCCATCCTTGGCTATCTTACGACGAAGTAGTGAAGGTTATTCTCTATCATCATCAGGGTTCAATGTGGATACAGAACCTCGAAAGAAACGAGCTTGAGAGGTCGATGGAAGCGTTCACAAAGCTCGTTAAATCTAAGAGCAGGAAAGCTCTTGAACCCTTTGTAGAGTACGTTCTAGGCGTTTACTACAACGGTGTAGATCAGTATGGCAATCAGATAGAAGAATCGAGTAGAGAAGAGTCTTTCGAGCGGAGATGGAATAAAGCAAGAGCTATCCTTTTGAAGAGCAAATGACTTTAAATTTTTATATTGCTTGTAGTACATAGTTCCCTATAGACATATCGTGAATGAATCTATGACTAGCTTCTTTGGGGTTATCGTGAATAGGTTTACAAACTATCGTGAATAGAAGCGTAAATCAATCGCTGAAAAGCATTGCAATAACTAGCTTTCTTGATTTACTCTATTTTTTAACCAAGATTCACGAAAAAATAAAAAAATCAGTCTCAAGCGATCTGTAACTATATATATCCTCTCGAATAACTTTTCGATAAGATTGAAAAAAGAATTGAGAAGAAAGCTCTAAATAAATAGAGCTAGAAATCTAATTTCATTCACGATTCATTCACGATTTGTAACTTTCTTAAAACTAATTGATATGACTGAGATTAATTACTGGCTAATGAAAAGTGAGCCTGATGCTTACAGCATAGATACCTTAAAAACTGATGGCGTCACTTTATGGGATGGCATAAGAAATTATCAAGCTAGGAATTTCATGAGAAAAATGAATAAAGGAGATAAAGTTTTTTTCTATCATTCGAACTGCAAACCCCCAGGTATAGTTGGACTTATGGAGGTGATAGATCTAAATATTGTTGATCCTACGCAATTTGATAAAGATTCAAAGTATTTTGATCCAAAATCGCAACATGAAAATCCGAGATGGGATTGTGTAAAAGTAAAATATATATCTAAGTCAAATAAGATTCTAAGTTTACCTCAATTAAAGATTTTATTCAGTGATAATGAGTTATTAGTTGTGAAGAAAGGAAATAGGTTATCAATATTACCTGTCCGAAATGAGGTAGCAAAAATACTACTTGAAAAAATATAAAAAATTTTTATTCATTAAAATTCATAGAAAACATATTTCCAATATAGAGTCTCGTTAAATCTCTATTTTGAAATCCTTGTTGCATCAAAAATCCTGAAATAGCAGCTTGTAATAACCTGTATTGATCCCAATTAGGATGTTCTTCAACAAATTCTTTCATAGCCTTTTGAAGATTTTCTTGAAGTTCACATTTGAAACTAATGACTTCATCTTTTTGCTTTAAAACTATTGGATTTACTTCATAATTTAACTCTTGCATGTTCAAAAAATTTTTTAAAATTTAAAACTACAAGATTCAGTTTTCTTCAAAATCACTAAATCGTCAACAAGTATTAAAAAGATACTGTCTCAGAAAATAGAATAATGAGAATATAGTTATTACAAGGGGTTTCAAGGAAACTAATATTTGAACAATAAATCTTACTGAAATATAAAGAATTATATAAAATAAATAGTTTTCCACATACTTTAGTTCGACATTTATTTTTCAAACGTTAGCTGTGGAAAAGTTGTGAAAAAATTTTTTTGAGCTAGGGGAAATGTTTTAGAAAATTTCCAATTTTATTTATCTTTTAATCCATTGATTCCCACATTTTTTTTATTTCATAAAATAAACTTTGTGCTATTGGTATCGGCCAATACATTTCAAAGGATCGAGTTTGGTCTTGACTTTCAAAAACAAATCTTAAACTCCATTCATTCTTTTTCCCTTCTAACTCAATATACCAAGGTAATTGCTCTATTTCTAAAGTAATAGACTCCTCATCCATTAATTCATTACTTATACTCAATAGTTGTGAATTAAGTCTTCGAAGTAAAAGATATAGTGAATAAAATTCACTTCTTTGTAATTCAATTGACCAATTATCAACCCCAATCAAAAAACAAAATTTGCCTTTTTTAAAATCTCTAAATAATCTCCATCTTTTTTGTTCTTTTAACAAAATTAACCAGGGAGCAAATCTGGTTGGTCTTGTTCATCGCTTAGTTCAATAATAGACCTTTGAACAGGTTTAATAGCTGACTCTTCTAATAGTCCATCAAAATCATCAAAACGCCTTTGTTTAGCTCTAAAAGCAATTCTTACTGTCGTCAAGTATCTATTAGTTGATTTTCTTATTAAACTCTCACCTCTTTTAGCAAGATCATTAGAATCAACAACTCTATTATTTGATATGTTCATAAAAATTTTTTCAATTTTTAATATATATTCTACAATTTATTGGCCTTATTAAAAACATAAATTACAAAACGAACTAAATTGATTTATAAAAAGCTTTATATGGAAAAAAATTTATCTGGAACCCTTGCTATTGATTTAGGGAATACTAATACTGTAATAGCTTTTCAGGATCAAAAAGATATAAATTTTGTTTTAGTTGAAATACCAAATATAACATCATCTCCAGGAGTTATCCCTACGGCAGTTTGGTTCGAGGAACCTTCAAAAACTTTGAAAATTGGTATTAGTGCTTTAAAAATGAGAGATAACTCTAATGCGGATTTATTTTTTCATTCAAATTTCAAAAGATTGATTGGAAATCCTATAGAAAAATTCAACCAAAAAAATATTTTACATCCTACTGAATGTGGCGAAAAATTTTTCAAATTTTTGTGGGCAAACATTCCTCAAAACTACGAAATCAAAAGGCTTGTTTTAACTGCTCCAATTGATACATACAAGGGTTATAGAAAATGGTTAGTTAACCTATTTGAAGAGATATCAGTAGATGAAATAGCTCTAGTTGACGAGCCTACAGCCGCAAGTTTAGGAGTTAATGTTCCATTTGGCTCCAAAATTATGACCTTAGATATTGGAGGAAGCACGATAGATATGAATATAGTCAAAATAGAAGGAGGAGAAGGAAAATCTAGCCCAGTAGCTGAATTATTGAAATTTAAAGGAAATGATGTAAGCTCAATTTCAAAACAAAAAATAAGGTGTGCTGAAATAATCAGTAAAACAGGCTCAAAAATTGGTGGTAAAGATATTGATCAATGGATAGTTGATTATTTTATTCCAGATAATAAATATGCAGTTAATCTTTTAAAGGCAGAAGAAATAAAATGTAAACTCAGCTCATCGGCAATCAAATATGAAACTAAGTATCCAACAATATTATTAACTGAAGGATATCAAGAAAAAGAATTTTATCTAAGTAAAGAAATATTTGAGAAAATCATTATTGAGAATAATCTCCTTAATCACCTTAACTCCTTACTTAAAGTTTTATTAAATGAAGCAAGAGGCAAATTTTGTACCGTAGATGATTTAAATTCAATTATTTTGGTTGGAGGTGGCACTCAAATACCATTAATCAGAGAATGGATAACAAAAAAGATTCCAAAAATTCCAATCAAGTCACCCCCTCCTATTGAATCAATAGCTTTAGGAGCTTTAGCAATGACCCCAGGGGTCAAAATTAAAGACATATTAAACAAAGGATTATCCATAAGATTGTTTAATAAAAGAGAACAAAAACATTTCTGGCATCCTATCTTTTGTAAAGGTCAAACATGGCCAACTGATACTCCATTTAAACTGATCCTTCAGGCTAGTAAAAATAATCAGAAAATATTTGAAATAATTATTGGAGAAACAAAAAAAGAAAGAGAATATGATGTAATTTTTGAAAATGGATTACCAAAATTATCAGAGGTTCAAAGTGAAGAAGAAATTATTAAATGGGACAAAAATTCACTCAAAATTGAACTAAAAAATAAATCTAATCTTGGAGAAGACAACTTAAAACTTTTCTTTAATATCACTAAAAAAGCTGATTTATTAGTTAAGTGTTTCGATATCAAAGATGAATTTTTAGGAGAATATAATTTAGGAAATATTTTCTGACCTAAAGCTACTCAAGAAAAACTCCTTCTTCATTATCAATATTATTTAGACGTAAACTAATACTTTCATTTTTACTGGTTGGAACTTTTTTACCACAAAAATCAGGTTGAATAGGTAATTCTCTATGACCTCTATCTACCATTACTAACAACATCACTCTTTGAGGTCTGCCCCATGAATATAGTGCGTCCATTGCAGCTCTAATTGTTCTGCCTGTATAAATAACATCATCTATCAAGAGAATTTCTTGTTTTTCAATAGGAGTTGGAATATCAGTTGCTTTTATTAGTCGAGTTCCGACTCTATTTTGATCATCTCTATAAAAAGTTGGATCAATTATTCCTTTTCTTATTTTGAAACCTGTTTTACTGAATAATTCTTTTTCTAGAACTTCGGCCAGATCAATTCCTCTAGTAGGAATACCAACCAAAAGGAGGTTCTCCAGGTTTTTTACTTTTTCAATTATTTCGGAAGTTAAACGTGAAAGAGTTTTTCTAAGCTCTACTTCAGTAAGTATTACGATCCTTTTTGTTTTATTAGGCATGATTTATTAATAAATAGAATTCATTCAGAATTTTTCATAAATTAGCAAAAGCTAACTATTTTAAATATAAATTGTTAAAGAGCAGCTTTTAAAGCTAAATTTAAGATTGGATCACTGAACAATGAATTTGATCTAAATATGTCAAAGATTAGCAGCAAAAATATAAATAGTTTAAGTGTTCCTCAGAGCCCTGTAGTGCTTGCGATACTAGATGGATGGGGATATCGAGAAGATATATCCGACAATGCCATAAAAATGGCTAGTACACCAATCATGGATTCATTGTGGCATGCATATCCTCACACTCTAATAAGCGCTAGCGGCTCTGATGTAGGACTACCAGATGGTCAAATGGGTAATTCAGAGGTCGGGCACCTTACTATTGGTTCGGGAAGAATAATCCAACAAGAACTTGTAAGGATTTCAAATGTTGTAAAAAATAATCAGTTAGGCATAGTTAATGAGTTAAAGGAGATGGCTAATTCATTAAAGAAAAACAACTCTACTTTGCATATCACTGGATTATGCTCTGATGGAGGCGTACATAGTCATATTGATCATTTGTTTGGTTTAATAAAATGGGCATCTGATAATGATATTAAAAAAGTTGCAATTCATATTATTACTGATGGAAGAGATACTCCGGCCAAAAGTGCATCTAAATATATAAATCAAATAGAGTCATGCATAAAACAATTCAATACAGGTGAGATAGCTTCTATATGCGGAAGATATTGGATAATGGACAGAAATCTTTTATGGGAAAGAACACAAAAAGCATACGATAATTTGACTGATCCAAATATTAAACTAACAAATATTTCTCCTCAGGATTACATAAAAAAAAGTTATGACAAAAATATAACGGATGAATTTATAGAGCCCGCACGAATATCTGAAACCTATCTTAAAGATGGGGATAGTTTAATTTGCTTTAATTTTCGTCCTGACAGAGCAAGACAAATAATCAAATCCCTTTCAATGAGCAATTTCTCAGATTTTGAAAGAAAAAATTTTCCAAATCTAAATTTAATTACTTTTACGCAATATGACATAAACTTCCCCGTTCAAGTTGCATTTCCTCCTGAATCTCTCAATAATTTTATCGGCCAAATAGTTTCCGACAACGGACTCAAACAATACAGAACAGCAGAAACAGAAAAATATCCTCACGTAACATATTTTTTTAATGGAGGAGTAGAAATTCCTTTACCTGGAGAAGAGAGACATTTGATTCCATCTCCAAGAGTCGCAACTTATGATATGGAACCCGAAATGTCTGCGGAAGAGTTAACTATTAGTTGTTCTAAAGCAATTAAAAGTGGAAACTATTCATTTGTTGTAATCAATTTTGCTAATCCTGATATGGTTGGTCATACAGGCAATATGAATGCAACAATTAAAGCTATAGAGAAAGTAGATAAATGTATAGGTCAAATAGTTAATGCTACTGGAGAAATGGGTGGAAGCATTCTTATAACAGCTGATCATGGTAACGCAGAAGTGATGAAAGGTCCTGCAGGAGAACCATGGACGGCACACACTATAAATAAAGTTCCATTAATTTTTATTGAGGGTGAAAAAAGAAAAATCCCACATATGGGAAATGAGATTTATTTAAGGGATAATGCTGGCTTAGCAGATATTGCACCAACTTTATTACAATTATTAAATCTCCCAATTCCAAAAGAGATGACAGGCAAATCTCTAGTTAAAGAAATCGAGTTAAAAGGTTATAATAAGGTCGTACAACACGTCTAAAGTAAATACAATCTTTTTATTTAAGCAATGGTTCAAATTTTTAGTTGGTTATGGGTTTTTTCTGGAGTTCTTCTAATACTTTTAGTTTTACTTCATAGTCCCAAAGGTGATGGAATGGGAGGCATCGCCGCCAGTGGAAGCTCAATGTTCAATAGCGCAAGTAGTGCAGAAGCATCTCTCAACAAAATAACTTGGACTTTTTTAAGTATATTTTTGACTCTCGCAATTATTCTTAGTGCTGGCTGGATTTCATAAGTTTTATATTAAAAAAAGGGATCATTTAAAATAATCCCTCCAATTAAAAAGTTAAACTATTAACTACTTTTTAGTTAATAATCAAAGTCACCACCCATACCTGGAGCTCCTGCTGGAGAAGATGTATCTTTTTTCTCAGGTAAATCTGCAACTATGCATTCAGTGGTCAGAACCATTCCTGCTATTGAAGACGCATTTTGTAATCCTGAACGAGTAACTTTGGCAGGATCAACTATGCCAGCGGAGGACATATCAACATATTCACCAGTAGCAGCGTTAAATCCATCATTAAATGGCTTAGATTTGACGTTCTCAGCAATTACAGCACCATTAGAACCTGCATTTTCTGCAATTCTCATAAGAGGAGCTGTCAGTGAAGCTTCAACAATGTTAGCTCCAATTAATTCCTCTCCTACTAAATTTTTGTCAGACCAATCTTTTAAAATTGGAGATAAATGAGCAAGAGTTGTTCCTCCTCCAGGTACAATCCCTTCTTCAACAGCAGCTTTTGTAGCATTAATAGCATCCTCAAGACGAAGTTTTTTATCCTTCATCTCAGTTTCAGTTGCAGCTCCAACCTTAATCACTGCTACACCACCAGCTAATTTTGCTAAACGTTCTTGAAGCTTTTCTTTATCATATGAGGAATCTGTTTCATCCATTTGCTTCTTAATTTGATCACATCTAGCATTAACAGCTTTCTCATTACCCTCAGCTACTATTGTTGTAGTTTCTTTGTTAATAGTTATTCTTCTACCAGTTCCAAGCATATCTAAGGTAGCATTCTCTATCTTTAAACCTGCATCCTCAGTAATAAGTTGACCATTAGTTAGAACAGCCATATCTTCAAGCATGGCTTTTCTTCTGTCACCAAATCCAGGCGCTTTTACTGCCGCGACATTTAACACACCTCTTAATCTGTTAACGACAAGAGTAGCTAAAGCCTCTTTTTCTATATCTTCTGCAATAATGACTAATGGCTTACCTGTTTTGGCTATTTGTTCTAGAACAGGTACTAAATCTTGTACTAGCGCAATTTTTTTATCAGTCAGAAGGATATATGGTTCATCTAAAACAGCCTCCATTCTCTCTGTGTCTGTTGCGAAGTAAGGTGAAATGTAGCCTTTATCAAAACGCATTCCCTCAGTAACTTCTAATTCAGTGGTCATTGATTTTCCCTCTTCTAGGGAAATAACACCTTCTTTCCCAACTTTATCCATTGCATTGGCAATCATTTGACCTACCTCTTCGTCATTTCCAGCGGCAATAGTTCCGCATTGAGCAATAGCATTACTATCGCTGATAGGTTTTGCATTTTCCTGAATTTTGCCAACTAAAAATTCAGTAGCTTTATCAATACCTTTTTTTAAGGTTATTGCATTAGCTCCTGCAGCAACGTTTCTCAAACCTGCTTTAACCATTGCATGCGCTAAAACAGTAGCAGTTGTGGTACCATCTCCAGCTGCATCATTAGTTTTTGAGGCAGCTTGTCTGATTAATGCAACTCCTGTATTTTCAATGTGGTCCTCTAATTCAATCTCTTTAGCGATTGTGACACCATCATTAATAATTTGGGGAGCACCAAATTTTTTTTCTAAAACAACATTTCTTCCTTTTGGTCCAAGCGTTACAGCCACAGACTCAGCAAGGATATCGATTCCTCTCTCGAGCGCTCTACGAGCTTGCTCATTGTAAATAATTCTTTTAGCCATGTTTAGGCAGCAATTTAGTAATAAGTTTTAATAATTTTTGAAACAAATATTTTAGCTTACAACAGCTAAAATATCTTTTTCTGAGAGCAAGACATATTCATCTCCTCCCAATTTAATGTCCGTTCCAGCATATTTGCTGTACAAGACTTTATCGCCAATACTCACTTCTGGAGTTTGTCGAGAGCCATCGTCATTTAGTTTCCCAGGGCCTACCTGAGCAACTTCTCCTACTTGTGGTTTTTCTTTAGCTGAATCAGGCAAAAGGATGCCCCCAGCAGTTTTTTCCTCAGATTCGGAAACTTTAATAAATATTCTATCTCCCAGTGGTTTTACTGTAGAGACTGTAAGTGAAACAGCTGCCATAGATTAATGGAGGATCATGATTGAGACGCTTTGCGTCATAAAAATGGAAAGAGAGATTCTCTATCCTTATCATCAACAACATAAACGGCGAAGCAACAATTAAACCATACTTCAACTGTGCGGTTGGCCGAACCCATTTAACGAATATGCCCATTAGGTGGTATTATTTTCGGATTATGAGCTGTTTAAAATCAGCTATTCATCACCAATCAATAAACAATGGTAGCAACTCCATCAACTTCATCAAAAACAAAAGGCGTAGTTCGTCAGGTAATTGGCCCAGTTCTAGATGTCGAATTCCCTGCCGGGAAATTGCCTAAAATATTAAATGCTTTACGAATTGAAGCAAAAAATCCTGCCGGACAGGAAATAGCTCTCACTGCAGAGGTTCAACAGCTCCTTGGTGACCATAGAGTTAGAGCAGTGGCAATGAGTGGCACAGACGGTCTTGTAAGAGGCATGGAAGCCATCGACACAGGCGCGCCAATATCTGTACCTGTTGGAGAAGCAACTTTAGGAAGAATATTTAATGTTTTAGGAGAACCCGTAGACGAACAAGGGCCAGTAAAAACTAAAGATACTTCACCAATACATAGATCTGCTCCAAAATTAACTGACCTAGAAACTAAGCCAAAAGTTTTTGAAACTGGAATAAAAGTTATCGACCTTTTAGCTCCTTATAGGCAAGGAGGAAAAGTAGGATTATTTGGAGGCGCTGGTGTTGGAAAGACTGTTCTTATTCAAGAGTTAATTAATAACATTGCGAAGGAGCATGGTGGTGTTTCTGTTTTTGGAGGTGTAGGAGAAAGGACCAGAGAGGGGAACGATTTATATGAAGAATTTAAAGAATCAGGCGTTATAAATGCAGATGATTTAACTCAATCAAAAGTTGCCCTATGCTTTGGACAGATGAATGAGCCTCCTGGTGCAAGAATGAGAGTAGGCTTGTCAGCGCTTACAATGGCTGAACATTTTAGAGATGTAAATAAACAAGACGTTCTACTTTTTGTTGATAACATTTTTAGATTTGTTCAAGCTGGCTCTGAAGTATCAGCTTTACTTGGAAGAATGCCTTCAGCTGTAGGATACCAACCAACTCTAGGTACTGATGTTGGTGAATTACAGGAAAGGATTACATCTACATTAGAAGGTTCAATAACATCCATTCAGGCTGTTTATGTACCTGCAGATGACCTAACTGATCCTGCCCCAGCAACAACCTTTGCACATTTAGATGCTACTACTGTGCTTGCAAGAGCTCTTGCAGCTAAAGGAATTTATCCAGCAGTTGACCCATTAGACTCAACCAGTACAATGCTACAACCATCTGTTGTTGGAGATGAACATTACAAAACTGCTAGAGCTGTTCAATCAACTTTGCAAAGATACAAAGAACTACAAGACATTATTGCAATTCTTGGTTTAGATGAACTTTCTGAAGAAGATAGATTAACAGTCGACAGGGCTAGAAAAATTGAAAAATTCCTTTCACAACCTTTCTTCGTAGCAGAAATATTTACAGGAATGTCTGGCAAATACGTAAAATTAGAGGATACAATTGCTGGTTTCAACATGATTTTGTCAGGCGAATTAGATGAATTACCCGAACAGGCATTTTACTTAGTTGGAAACATTGATGAAGTCAAAGCAAAGGCTGAAAAAATAAAGTCAGAAAAATAAATTCTAAATATATATATATATATTCAACCTTCACTAATTTAAAATTAATGGCAATTTCTCTTAAAGTTTTAGCTCCTAATAAAAATGTTTATCAAGGCGAAGCTGAAGAAGTAATTCTTCCTAGCACTACTGGTCAACTAGGTGTGCTGCCCGGACATATTTCTTTAGTTACCGCTATAGATATTGGCGTTTTAAGACTAAGAATGAATTCTCAATGGAAATCGATAGCTTTAATGGGGGGCTTCGCTGAAATTGAATCAGATGAGGTCATAGTTTTAGTAAACAATGCAGAAATTGGATCTGAAATTAATGTTCAAAATGCTGAACAAGATCTGAAAGAGGCAAAATTAGCAATTAGTAAATTCTCTGAAAATGAAAAAAATCCAGAGAAATTTAAAGCTCTTAAAGAGATTTCAAAGGCTGAGGCTAGGATTCAAGCTGCTAAAAACTAATTTCTAAGCAGTTCCACAAAAAGTTACCTCAGGAAACTTTATCTTGGCTTCTTCTAATTTCTTTGTTTTACCCTCTTCTTGCCAATAATTTATTACTTCTGTAGCTTTATTTAAAATTTCCACTCTCTCATTATCTGTAATCCAACCTTTATTCTCGAGTTCGCTTTTTAATTTTTCCCAAGCATCATCTCTTGGCCAAAAATAATAAGCAGTTAGAGGACTAGGGCCCCCTCCTACTATTTGGTCAACAGCTAAAGCTACATTATCAGGTAACCATAATACTTTAATAATGAATCTTCCTTCGTCAGGTTTGGGAGTATAACCCATAGGTACTCCATCCTCATCAATTTTGGCAGCAGCTAATACAGCTGTAGCACCCATCATTCCTGAATTAGGAGAAGAATTCTTAGATTTTGGATAATCAATGTTTTCTTCCTTTTTTTCTGTTGAATTTTGATTTAACTTATCCGATGAAGTCATTCACTTAATTATGTTCAATAAATAATTTATCAGTTTATGGACACATTTTGATTGATTGATTCAAAATTTCTTGATTTTAATTATTGATACTTTTCTAAAAAAATTTTTATCTATCATGTGAAACTTGATAAAAATCATAAATTGCAGCTTCTAATGAATCCCACAGATCTTTAGGGATATCATTTTCTTCTGCAAACATTCCAAGTTGACTGGCTAAACCTCTTGCTTGAGAAAGTTTAGAATCATACGAATCTGATTTATCCATTTTTAAAATTTAAACTTTATAAAAAATAAATCTATTACCCATATAAGTCAAATTTTAAAATTCTAAATCAGAAATTTCTTTAAGTGCAGCAATACTTAAAATTTCTGGGTTTTTATCTTGAACAAGAACATCATCTTCAATTCTTATCCCAATACCTTTCCACCTTTCATCAATGCTGGGTTGTCCCTCAGGAACTGGTATCCTGTCACTAATGTAGATACCAGGCTCTACAGTAAGAATCATTCCATTCTGTAATGGCACTTCATAGTCTCCAATTCTGTATGCACCAACGTCATGAACATCTAAGCCAAGCCAATGTCCAGTTTTATGCATATAAAGATGTTTATATAATTGATTCTCAATTAACTCCTCAGTACTCCCCGACAATAAACCAATTTCTTTTAAACCTTCTATAAGGATTGTTAAAGCTACATTATGCACAGTACTAGAATTTGATCCGGTTACAGCACTTTTAATTGCAGTTTTCTGAGCACTCAATACAATTTCATAGATAACTTTTTGCTCTTTGGAAAATTTCCCACCTATTGGAATGGTTCGTGTTATGTCTCCGTTGTAATAATCGGTTAATGAGCAGCCAGCATCTACCAACAACAAATCTTCCTTATTCAAAGGTGAGTTATTTGAAGTGTAATGAAGAATACATGCATTATCTCCAGAAGCAACAATAGAATTATAAGCAGGTCCTCTCGCTCCTTTTTTCCAAAAAGAATCCCTCTAAAAGGCCTTGAATTTGTCTCTCATTGTTCTTAGATGAGATAGATTCTCTAACTAGTTCATGAGCTTCTGCTGAAATTTGTATAGCCTCTCTCATTCTCTTAATTTCAAATTCACTTTTAATTAATCTCATCTCATTTAAATAAATTTCTGGCGATTTTATAGAATTTGCACCAAACCCAAATCTTGAGAGATTTTCAAGTTGTTGTGAAAATATCTCCAGTACTATTTTCTCAATTAATGGATACTTACCAATTGAAAAAACAAGTTCATCAGAACCAATTATATAACCAGGAAGTAAATCTCTTAGTTCATTGATCGAGTGAGCCTTATCAGCCTTAAACTCTTTTTCAGCACCTTCTAAACCCCATCTAAAGCCATGCCAAACTTCACTAATTACATCTTTAGGAGCGACAAACAAAATAAATCTCTCTCCCTTTGGCTTATGAGATAAGAAAAGGGCGATTGCATCCGGCTCATCAAAACCAGTTAAATACCAAAAATTACTATCTTGTCTAAAAGGATATTCACAATCAGCATGATGCTTTACAAGATTAGCCCCTGGGATAATAGCAGCCTTTCCATCTAATTTATCTAAGAAAATTTCTCTTCTTTCTTCAAATACTTTACTATTAGGGTTAAACATAAATTCTGTATTGGCGTGTTTTAAAAAAAGATGGAAGAATGAACTAAAAGGTATTTAGTATCTACTCTATTTTAATGGAACCAAGTGTTTACGGTTTAATTTTACTTATATTTATTATCTTAATTGGGTCAGCATGTTGTTCGGGTGTAGAAGCAGCTTTTTTAGCCGTAAATTCAATTAGAATTTTAGAAATAGCATCAAAACAGAAGCCTAAAAGTTCTGCGAATCAACTCCTTAAACTCAGGAAACATCTTGGGAGGACTTTAACTGTAATTACAATTACTAATAATGGCTTCAACATAATTGGAAGTCTTATTTTAGGCGTATACGGTGCATTGATAATAAATAGTAATTATGGCTTAACCCTGTTTTCTATTGCTTTTTATATTTTAGTTGTCTTAGTTGGAGAAGTATTACCCAAAGCTCTTGGTACAAAATTTTCAGTGCAAATAGCATTATTATCCGTTCCAATCCTAAGAATATTAAATAGTTTAATGAGGCCATTCTTAATATTAATAGAGCAAATATTTCCCGTTATTACTGCAGAAAATGAAATTTCAACTGATGAAGAAGAAATTAGACAAATGGCAAAAATCGGCAGTCAGAAAGGTTTGATAGAGGATGATGAAGCAGCAATGATATTTAAGGTTTTTCAACTAAATGATTTAAAAGCTAAAGATTTAATGATTCCTAGGGTATCAGCACCTTGTCTTGACGGGTCTTCAAATCTTGATGAAATTAAAAAACTTATAATGTCAGATACCTCCCCATGGTGGGTTATTTTGGGAGATAAAGTTGACAAAATACAAGGAGTAGTTAAACGTGAAAATATGTTAGCAAAATTAATTAATGGGGAAAATAAAAAATTATTATCAGAGATTTGCGAACCTGTGGACTTCATTCCCGAAATGATTAAGGCAGATCAATTATTAACAAGATTTGACAAGAATCATAAAGGAGTAAAAGTAGTAGTAGATGAGTTTGGAGGATTTGTGGGAATTATTGGTGCAGAAGCTGTGTTATCTGTATTAGCTGGTTGGTGGAAAAACAAATCATGAAAAAACTAAAAATTCATAAAAATTATTTACTTTTGAAGAATTGGTGGGAGACTATAGACCTGACTAATTACGAAAAAAGTATGTTTAATAAAGAAATAATCTGTTTTAATCAACAACTTTTTAGGCTCAAAGAAAAAAAATTAAGAATTGGCGTATATGGTAAATCAGGAGTAGGTAAATCTTCAATTTTAAACTCTTTCTTTAAAGAAGACATCTTCAAAACAGCTATAATCAATGGTTCTACAAGAGAAATACAAGCAGAAGAGTGGACCTTTAAAGATCAAACGCTCAAAAGTATAGAGTTACTTGATTCGCCAGGATTTGATTTCTGCAATAATAAATTCCCAGATAAAATCAACTCTTATATAAATCAGACAGATCTTATTTTATTTGTAGTTGCAGGAGATATTAATAGAAATGAAGTAAGCGAAATCAACTCCTTTATTAAAAATGGGAAAAAAATTATTTTAATTTTTAATAAAATCGATCTTCTTAACAAAACTGAATTAAAAGAAATAATAGAAAATATAAAGTTTAAACTTCCAAAAGATTTAAATATTCCCGTAATTATTAATCATGAAAACAATATTAAAAACAACATAACAAAAATAATAAATCAACATGGAGAAATACTCTTAATACTAAATTCTCTTCAATTAGCTGACAAATTATTTTTACAGATAAAAGAGCA
>QCPG01000009.1 GCA_003212615.1 Prochlorococcus sp. AG-436-E22 | reverse complement strand
AAACAATTAATAATTTAATAGACGAGAACAAATACAATTTGTTAGAGGAGAGGATCAGATTAAGGGAAATAGATGCTTACGGTAACGAGGATTATAAAAAATGGATTGGCAATCCTCCTCTTGATGAAAAAGCCATTGAGAAAAATATATTTAATGGATCTAAGCGATTTAAAGAGGGTATACCATACTTCTGGGAAAAAGTCATTTTAAAAAAATTTGGAAGTTTGGAATTATTTTTCGAAAAGTGGAGATCGTATTGTAATGAAAATCCTAATATTGATGATGAGATAGTTGGATCTATTAGAAAGCTCGAGACTGAAGATTGGTTTGTTTTCATAGCAAGTCAAATAGAGAAATCATGCTTAAACCTAATAGAAAAAAACTACTCAAGTAAAAAAAAGGGAAACTACAAAAAAGGTATTAGATTTGAAAAACATTGTATGGAAATTCTCAAACAAAATGGCTGGGAAGTAAAAGAAACCCCTAATACAGGAGATCAAGGCGTTGACTTAATTGCGTCAATAAATGATTTGAGAATATGTATACAATGCAAAGATCATGAAAAAGCCATTGGGAATAAAGCAGTTCAGGAAATTTCAGCTGGTAAATTATTTTGGAAAGGTACACATGCAATAATAGTTTCAAAATCTGGCTTTACAAAGTCTGCTCATCAACTAGCAAAATCAAATAAAGTGGAACTAATAAATGAATATCAATTAAAAGATTTAGAAAAGTTTATTGTTTAAATAGTTTATATCAATTGAGTTAAGCCCTCTTTATAAAGCAAAAGTGTTGTAAAAATTCCTGAGGCCCACATTAAACCTCTAGCTGCGGGGATATTAAATACATATGCACCAATATATAAAAAACGAAAAATAGGATGAATCAATGCTGCAATTATTGCAATATTAGAGTCAGTTAAAGTAATCAAACAAAGAAGACATGCGGGTGCATGTAGGGAAATACTTTCCCAACAATTTTGATGACACCAAACTGCTCTTTTTCCAAAAGAAGGTAATTCATCGAATAAAGCCCTTGGAGCAGACATGTTTTCAACAGAATATCCCGCTTTAACTCTCCCTATAGTTAATGGAATAATTGATAATAAAACAACACCAACAGATAGACAAAGGCTCCAGGCAAAAGCTACTTGCATATGATTTAAATAATATTAGCTTAATAATTGAAGCTCGTTATCGTGATAAATGAAAAATCATTACCATAGATAAAACTTTGCAAAAAATGCTGTAATTTATAAAAAAAATCATTTATGGATATTTCAAAGATAGTTTTAATTTTTGGCATAAGTTTACTAATATATTTTGCTTTTCTGTTTTTAGCATTTTTTCTTAAGAATAAAAATCTAAAGGCACAGAATCTAAAAAAAGAAGAATAGATTATTAATGCCATGCGATTTTCTATTTTCTCAATATTTTTATATCTTTTTGAATATATTTCATGGAAATAAAATTTGATCCAAATAATAATAAGGGATATTTGAAATTAAATAAGACAGTTGCTGGTATATGAACAAATTTTATAAATTTCTTAAAAGCTTTCTATTTATATCTATTTGGCTTATTTTATCTTCATTTTTAACCCAATATTGGAATACATTCCATTGGGAATACATTTACTTAAACTTTAGAATAATATTCGATAAAGAATTTTGGTTTGTTTTAGAAAAAATTCTTTTTGGATTTGATATTGGATATTGGCTAGAGGAATCACTAAAATTCTTAAGCTATGAAATACCAAAAGAATCTTTCAAATATTTTCCAATTTATTTTGTATTAAAGTATATTTGGATAAAGAATTAACTTACATTTTTAAAAGCTTTTAAAAACCTCCTTAAAATTAATAACAAAAATTTATATGAATATTTTTGATGATTACTATCAGAGCAACTCCACCTAAGCTCCTAGAAACCCTCTAATTCATTTCTATTTTTGCTAAATGCAAAGTTATAATCAAATTAAAGTTATTCCACAATAAACTTTATATTCTAAGCATTTTGAGAGAAAAGATTAAAATTTAATAATTAATCTTTTAATTTCACATAAAAATTTTTGATTAATAAGCTAAGGATAAATACTCACCCGATATGCTATATTCTACCTAGAATGTGTTGGTTTGATGACAAAGAGTTATTGGCTAAAGAAGATTTCTATTGCAAATGCTGATTTATTTCTGGAATATATAAGAACAGTTTTGCCTTGGATTAAATCTGTCGGAGGAGTGATAATAAAAAGAGATTTAATGCAAGAGTCAACCTCAAATGAATGGGATGGAGGGCATTTAGGTCTGGTAATAGAATTTGAATCAAAACTAGCTGCCAAAAAAGCTTTTTATTCAGAAGTCTTTCAAAAATATCTACATTCTAGGGATTTAATGGAACTTGTTACTATAAGTACTCTTTGAGACAATTAATCAACAGTAACCATAAACAAAACAACCAAATAAGTATTTATTACTATTAAATAATTTATGTAATATTTATAACTTCACTTTCACTTAGCTATTTTGCAGAATCTAAATGTAAAAGTAATTCGTTAATCAAATGAACTATTCAACAGAACAAGATGATTATTTGATGACAACCCCATATACAAAAAAAATTCAGAAGAAATTTGAAAAGGTTAAGTCATTTTTAGAGCAAAATGGATTTAGCCCATCATCAGAAAGCTTAATGCAAGATATTGTTAGTTCAGAAGAATATATTGCTAAAAATGTATTGTAAAAAATCAAAAGATATTTAGAGTCCTTAAGTAATAAAAACCTCCTATTAATAGAGGTATTAGTATTCCAATGAATAAAAATAGGGATTTTTTTGATTCTCCTTCCGATATAGGATTAATTTCTGGTTCTATTGCAAAACCATTTTGTCTACCACCACTTTCGGTTGTATAACCTTTTTTATCCATAAGAAAAATAATTTATGGAGATTATCTCATGTAAAAAGTTATTTGAAAGATTTTTTTACATTTATAATTATAGTATTTTTATATTAAGTAATTTCGATTTGAGATTTCAATTTAGCTGCTTTTTTTAGAAGCCCTACAACCTCCTTGCGACCGGTTGCAAATTCAGCCTTATCAATTAACTCACTATATTTTTTTGTGATTTCCCTATGATTCATTTTTATAAATAAGTTAATTAAATTATAAAGTTACTAAAAATATTTTTTGTATTAAAAATATCAAAATAGAGTTCTAGTAGCTTTGCCTATTTAAACCAACTTTTTTCTTTGGTTTAATCTCTTCTTTAAGAATTTATTTTTTTATAAACAATACCTTTTTATGACTATTTGTAATAGTTCACTAAGTCGATAATTAATATCGTTAATAATGAAACACCTAAAATTAATGGTAAATATGGATATTTATTCAAAATTTCATTTAGTTTAATTTTCGATGTTTTGTTTTCATTTTTCTTTTCCCTAGGCGGCAACCCTAACTCTTCCCTTCTCTTAGCTTCTCCCATGATTTCTAAACTTATTTAAGACTATTTTATACATTTAGCAAAAATAATGTATTTTTCGATATTTGAATTATTAAAGATGAATTTTTAGTATATATTTTGGATATATTTAAGATATAAAAAAAAATAACATGCTAGAAGTTGTTTGGTCAGTAAATATAATGATTGCTATTCTGATTATTGGTGTTGCCTGGGTTCTTTACTACATATTCACTTATGATCAAAAATTTAGTTCCTAAGATAAATGTCAGATAAAGATCTAAGTAATTTTCTAAAAAAAATAGAGCAACTGAATCAAATTGCTGAGCTAATAAAAAATAATCCTAGTAAAAAGTTATCCCTTTCAAAATGCAAAAATCATGATGAAGTAATTAAGTTAACCTCTGAATGGGGTTTTGATATTGGTAAAAGGTGGGGAGAATATTAATTGATTTTATTATCAGCATTATTAAAATTGCCATCAAAATCAAATTAAATTCCTAAGATTAATTAGTATTTCTTGTACTGGAGTTATGAAAGAAATTGGAGAGATAAAGTCAAATATATATAAAATAGCTGCTGTTACAGATAGGGGGCAAAGATTAAATAAATTAATTTCTCCTATGTATGAGGAAAAAGCTAATGAAATTTGGGAATTGATTGATGATCTTAAAAACGTTAGCTTCGAAATATCAGAAAAATCAATGTCTGGAGAGTGGGAATTGATTTTTTCTAATGTTGAATTATTTCGAAGTTCTCCTTTCTTCCTTGCTATAGAAAAGGCATTAAATGATGAATTTAAAAGTAATCTTTTTTTTAAATTACATCAATTACAAGTAGGATCATTTGGCATATCGACTATTGGGAGAATTGCTCAAAAGATTGATTTTGAAAAAAAAGAATTTATATCTACTTTTGACACTACAATTTTTGGGCTCACAACAATCCCTATCTTAGGTTGGTTCAAACTTTTACCTACTTTTGGTGGAAGAGTAATAACCCTAGCAAGTGATTTAGTTTTAAAAAATAATTTACTTGATATGAATTTACAAAAGACAAAAGTTTCCAAAGTTGATGGACTTAATAAGATTCCATTATTTAGTGGATTACTTATGGATAGATGGTATCCAGTTAAAGAGGTATGGAATAAATTACCTTGGAATAAAGAATCACCAAATTGCCAGGTATCAATTGTATATTTAGACGAAGAAATGAGAATTATGCAAGATATGTATGGGTCTATATTTATTTATATAAGGCCTTCAATTTCTTTATTGGGTCCAAAAACACTATCTAATTAATAATTAACAGCCTGACAAGTAAACTTAGCAATTTTTAGAATAAATCTATAAAAAAAATTATCTTAAAGATTAATTAATAAAAAATTCTCACATCTCAAATACAAATAGGTTATGTTCATAATGAACATTTTTTTATTATGCTTAGAAATCAAGAAAAAAACTCACTTGTTAGAGGAATTTTTTTAATACTGGGATGGGGCTTAGGTTTAGACCGATTCTATGAAGGAGATAAAAAAGGTGGTTTTTTATCAATCATAGGTTGGAGTCTCACATTTTTTAGCTTATGCTTTCTTAAATGTTCAGGATATGAATATGTTGATGGAGTAAAAAATTATTCAGAATATTCTCCTAATCCATTAATAGTATTACCTTTACTTGCTGGAGCATATGGTGGCTTTCTAATAATTAAAAAGGCATTTAAATTAGCAAAACAATTTGAGAATGCTGAATAATACTAAAAGTAAGGAAATTCAAGATAATAATCCAGTACCTTTCAAATAAAATTTAAATAAAAGAATTACTAAAAGGTTTATTATTGCTAAGGCTACCAATCCATTTCTGTTCTTGTAATCTAACTTCTTAACTAAATTAGAAAGATAAACAACTGGATTTTCGGGCTCTTTATTATCCAAATTTTATTTAAATATTAATTTGAGACGAAAATATCACATTTTCAATAGAAGAATCAAAATTGTAAAGATGAATATCCAAAAAGAAAGAAATAATTTCTAATCCATAATTCCTGCATTTCTTAAAAAAGCTTTACCAATATTGCCAATCAAAAGAAATGCAGACAAATTAATTAAAAGGATTATTAATAATGCCAACATTTTGTGGTTTGGATTAGTTGAAATGCCATCAAATCCCTTATTAAGAAATCTTTCGAAAAGTGATTTAGCTTTGTTTAGTTTTTGTTGCGTTGAATCAAGATTTAATTTTTCTTTTGAATAATCTTGATTACTTGCTTTCTCTAGAAATTCTGTAAATTCCTTAACATTTTCTTCTTTTCTATTCTCCTCATTAAGATCTTTATTATCTTCATTAGGATTGAGAGATGATTCGATTGAATTATTTTCCTCAGGATTAAGTTTTGAATCTTCCAAATTAGTAGTAAATGCTAGGAGTATATTACACCATAAAAAAAACCACTCGATCAATTAAAGAGAGGGTTAGCTAAGGTTAAAGTTCTTATGTAAATAAGAATTTATTTGAATTAAATTTGCGGTTGTAGAATAATGAAGTTTTAATTTAGATTATGTTCAAGGTGATTTTTTCGTACATATGTTAGATGCGAATACTAAAAAAGCATGTAAAGATGATCCCTCAATAAGAGAAATTAAAATTAGAAATATAGAACATGCTATTGAACAAGCAGAATTGATGATAAAAGAATCAAAAATGAGCCAAGAAGAATTAATCTTCTTAAAAAGAAAAATATCGGACTCAAGACAGGATTTAGAGATACTTTATTTAATGAAAATTCAATGAATATAAATTTTTTAATCTTTTAAAAGTATTGAATTTGTGCATAGAAAATTAATTTTTATATTTGAAGACTTATAAAGTTTAAAAAGAATGCAATGATTTGTATAAATATTCTAGTTATTTCTAAAAATAATCTATATATACCTTTAAAGGTTGTTCCATACATCTTCATTTAAATTACTGCTATTGCAATAACTGCAGCTTCATATATAATTGCTTAGTTCAATCTGCTATATAAAGTTTTTAGATATTAAATAAATTAAAATATTTGTATTAATTAATAATATGGATAAAGTCAAAATAGCAATTTTCACAATACCAATAATCATATTTTCCATTATTGGGATTAAAAAATTAATTCATATAAATCAAGTTAAAGATTTAAAAAATAAAGAAGAATCATTCTTAAATGAATCTATACGTGTTTTAAATGAATGCTTCGATCTAGAAAATAAAAATAAAAGAACTCTTAATAAATCAATTGAATTAATTGAATATTGCTTAGAGGAATATGAATATAAAAACTGATTTCAAAACTTGAATGATGAATTTCCTTAATACTCCACTAATATGCAAATAAAAAATTTGTAATCAATAATCTTGTCATGTTTCATAATTTTTTATTAATAATATTTTCCTAATTTAATTTTTTTTAAAATGACTAAAGTGAAATGTTCTTATTTAGGAAATTTAAACTGTGAGGCTATTCATCTACAATCTGGAAGTCTTATTAGAACGGATGCACCTTTAGATCACTGTGGTAAAGGTGAAAGTTTTTCCCCAACCGATTTATTAGCAACATCTCTAGGTACTTGCCTACTTACAATTATGGCAATCAAAGCCAAATCGAAAGGATTTGATTTGAAAGGTATATATTTAAATATTGAAAAACGAATGACACAAAATAGCGAGAGGAAGATAAAAGAACTAATAATAGATATTTTTATACCAGAGAGAACTTCTAATGAAACTATTGAATTTTTGTAAAAAGCTTCCAAAGAATGTCCAGTTACAAGAAATTTATCTCAAGAAATAGATATTAAAATTTGTTGGCATAATTAATAAATCTCAAACATAGTAATTACAGAAAAAACAATGAAATACTTTATTGGAATAGTCATTCTTTTATTTAGAATATATGTAATGACAGATTTGGCACTAAAGACTAGGTATACAAGAAAAATACTTTCAAAAGAAAAAAAATTCTTATAAGTTTTAATATTTCAAACTAAGGAAATAGATTTATTTTTGTACTAAAAATTAAGGCATATTATAGTTTTATTTTTTCACTATTTTTTGATCAATCAAACCAATCAGAGGAATCATGAAATTAACATTAATTCCAATAGTACACCATGTATATGTAATAAGAAAAATTATCTTTATATATAAATTAGGAGGTAAAGTTAAAAATATTTTGAAAAACCCTCCAATAAATAATACTAATATTCCAATTTGCAAAAGTCCTTTGAATATCCATTTAAGTCCATTTTTTTTAATGTTTCTATAAAACCAAAACAAAACAAAACTTGATGATAATAAATATATAATTTTTATGATCATCTTTTTAAATAAATCTAATAAATTTGCCATTATCAAGGCATGATGACAATTATCACTTTTTTATCTGCTAATTTTTTTTAAAAATGGAAAAGTTATACAAAAAACAATAAAAACAATCTTCGATTTATCAATTTTTTACTAAAACATTTTTGATTTTAATAAATCAACTCTTTTTTGATTTACTCCCAAGTCACTTTCTCCAACTCTTGATTCTGATCTTATTGATAAGATGTTTGATTCAGGTAGAAAAGATACTTCTAAGTCGTCTACATACTTCATCCATTTACTGGTTGCCTCAGCATGAAGATAATCGCCATCAATTTCTATAATCTCAGTTCTTGGAGTGTTTTCGATAAATGTTTTAATCTCTTCAAAAGGTTTCTCAATATTGTTTACCTCCCATTCTTCTCGTACACAATGAGCAATCTCTACACAAGGTTTTAGTTCAACATGTGAGGCAAATGATGAAGAAGGGAATAAAAAGCTTGAACAAATTAAAATCGCTAAAAAAGGTATTTTCATTAACAGAGGAATTTAACAACCCATAATCTAACGAATTAAATTACTAATTTGTAATGACGTATCTCATTATTTTGGAAGAAAGCATATACGTTTTTATATTCAGGATTTAATATGTATTTCCGATAATCCAAACAAAAAAAAAGATCCCTCAAAGAGAGATCTTTTTAAAATTGATTTATATCAAGTGTTTCCTTGTTTCCACTGAAATAAATCAATTCCTCCTACACACAATATAAATATCACACTTAAATTCAATATATGTAATAACTAATAGACCTCTATCTTAACTGTCACATCGCAAAAAATACAAAAAGTACTCAAACATTGCGCTCAAGTACTTTTAAAGTTATCAGAAAAAAGTGTGTGAGGAGTTTCTGATGTATTTAATCTACTCCGTAGGTAATTTAAAAGGCTACAGTATAAATTACTAATTATTTAAATCTTTCAGAAAAATTGGGCGTTGATGAAAAAAATAATCAAAAATATAAAAAATTCATGAAGAGCATTTACAAAAAAATCATTTTTATTATTTCGGCAATTGCTCTTTTTTCAGTAATAGTGGGTGTTGTCAAATATTCGCTAACTTATATTGAAAATAATCCCGAAAAATACTTACCTTCACAAAAGTAAGACAAAAATTAAGTATAAATTCACTTCAAAAAATGTATGAAGTGTCTTAAATATGATCTATATAGACAGCTTGAGTCATGAAAATCAAAAATACTTCAGTTCTTAATCAGAATAATATTCATTTAAGTCAATTTAAAAATAAGCATAAATATCAAATACTTGGGAATTACTGGAAGAAAAGAAAGAAAGAATGTGAAAAAAATCTTTCAAAATTTTGCTAACCGATAACTATGAATTTTATTTTTTCTTTTTTATTAGCATCTGTGATGTGGGTACAAGTTCCACAATGGGAAGCTGACTGGTCAAAATGTGCTGTAGATGTTCCCGATTCATCATGTCACTGGTACGTAGCTGCTCCCGATAATACTTTTGGGGAAGGATTTAATTGGGAAAACGCTCCTTGGTTTGATGCTAATGGATTGCAGGATGTAGCTAAAATTGAGAAAGAATCTGTAGTAGAAAAACTTCAAAATAACTAAAGTTTCTATTTCATCAATTAACTTTTAAAAGTATTTAAATCTAACTGCTTAGTGGTTAACTTTTGATTAATTAAAAGATTTTTATGCGTTTCAAAGTAAGTCTCAAAAAAAATGGAAAGGAATTTGATGAAGTTGTTATAGCTAATAATAAAAAAGAGGCTATGGAAGTAGCTTTAAAAAACAATCCAGAAGCTCAAGCATTAAACTCTGATTGGACATTTAAGATTTAATTATTTACGAAGTTTAGGAATCAAAAGAGATGCGACACAAATAACACTGATTGCAGGTCCAGGCGACAAATTAAAGACTATAGAGAGAATAAAGCCCAGAAGTGAGATGCATAATCCAAAAAATGAAGACCTCATCATTGCAATTCTTAAACTATGAGCCTTATTAAGCCCTAACAGAGTTGGGGTTGAAAGAAGAGCAATAACAAGAATTACTCCCACGGCTGACATTGAACTAACAATTACTAATGCCGTTGTAAAACTCAAAGCAAGATTTAATAAAGAAACGTTTATACCACTTGCCGATGCGCCTTCTGGATCTAATCCAACATAAACTACCTTTTCATATCCAAAAGTCATTAAAAGTATAAATACTAAAAAAGCAACTATTGTTCTGAGTAAATCTCCAAAATTTGCTGTCAATAAATCGCCAAATAATACTGCCTCCAAATCAATCCTTATTCCGAGTAGAGGGATTATAAGGACTCCAAACCCAAGCATTCCGGCTAATATTGTGTTCATTATTGCTTCATAATTTTCACTTTTTCTATTAGTTAAACTTTCCGCAATTACTGAGCCCAGAAGACCACTTATAACGCCACCAATTGAGGGATGAATTCCGAGCGCTAATGCGAGAGCAAGACCAGGCAACACACAATGAGAGATTAAATTAACTTGTAATAATCTCTTATGAGTGATTAATACAGTTCCCATAGCTGGGCATAAGATCCCGGAGAATATAGTTATTATTAATGGAACCAGCCACCAGTTATTAATAAAAGACATTATTCGAAAGATTAGGTATGATCAAAAATACGGGACAAAAAATGATTTCGGAAACAATGGTAACTAAGTCTGACATTACCAAAAGACAAGAACAACTTCTTGAAGAACTTAATAAATGTGATGATGAATTGACTGGTCAAGAGTTGCATAGACAATTGATAGAAAGCGGAAAGGGTATGGGACTGACGACTGTTTACAGGAATCTTCAAGTTCTGATAAAGCATGGCTTAATACGGTCTAGACATCTCCCAACAGGAGAGGTTCTGTACACTCCCGTTGATAGAGATATTCATCATTTGACCTGTGTTCAATGTGGTGAGACATCAAAAATGGAAGGATGCCCTGTAAAAGATATTCATACACCCAAAACAAATCCAAAGAAATTCCAATTGTTGTTTCATACCCTCGAGTATTTCGGGCTTTGCCAAAACTGTTATCAAGCTCAGAATTAAAAAGGAACATTTTCTAATCACAGAAGTTATTTTCGTTTATAGAGCTAATGTTTATAGCCTCTAATTTATCTTTTATTTGGTCAGGGCTACCAACTGCCAAAACACTTTTATCAAGAACGATTACTTGATCATAGTTATTTAAAGATTCGCCCCAATCATGGCTACTTACGAGCAAAGAAAGTCCCGCATCCGCAAGTTGACGAACAATTTTTAGAAAATCTTCCTTTGCAGGTGGGTCCAAAGCTGCACAAGGTTCATCTAAAAGAAATATTTTAGCAGGAGACATAAGAGTTTTTGCTAATAGAGCTCTTTGCTGCTGTCCTCCTGAAAGAGAATCGAGTCTTCTATTAGCCAAATTTGCAATGCCTACTCTTTGCATTGTCGCCTCTAATTCACAACATTTATTAATCCAAGAATTAGGATATGCTAGAAGAGTCTTAATTTGAAAGGGGTTATTACTTCTTGATTTTGAATACTTTATTTGACCAAGAGATACCAATTTTTCAACTGTAATGGGGAACTTCCAATTCATAGAACTCCTTTGAGGCATAAGTGCCACAAGAGCTCTAGATCTATATAAATTTTCACCGTCAATTTTTATTTCGCCTTTATCTGGAGTATTTTGTCCTTGCAATATTCTCAAAAGAGTTGATTTACCAGCGCCGTTTGGACCAACTAACGCTGTTAGTGTTCCAGGTTTAATCTCAACCGATACCTTATTCAAAGCTGGCTTACTTTTTTTTGTGTATGCAAAGGTTAAATTTTCAGCGACTAAAGTAGCCATTAATTAATCTTTTAAAAAGTCACTTTACAAGCTTACCAATAATACAAATTGCGTATTATTTTCATAACATTTGATACCTTTACTTGTCAGGCATAATGAAAATGATTATCATTTTTAAGTGTTTGATTATTTTTCATGCAAATTTTTAAAAGACTTTTAACAAATAGATCAGGTTCGAGTAAGTCAATTATTAAAAACTCCTTAATCGCTGGAACGATTATATTTTCTGGCTTTGGGCAGGATGTTATGGCTAAAGGAAAATCATACGTAGCAGTAGAACCACTAGTTTGTGATTTAGTTAAATCAATTGCATTACCATCTGACAAAGTTACATGCTTAGTAGATAGAAAAAAAGATGTTCATGACTTAAAGATCAATCCAAGGCAAGCTCAATTACTAAATAGCGCAGACAAAGTATTCACTCTTGGTAAAGAGATGACTCCAAGTATGAGAAATTGGGAAAATAAAAAGAATACTGTTGTTTTAGGTGTTAGTGCAATAGACGTAGATGATCATTCTGATCATGGAGGTCATGATGATCACTCAGACCATGGTGGACATGACGATCATGCTGAACATTCAGCCAAGGTAGATGACCACTCTGATCATGGAGGTCACGACGATCACTCAGATCATGGTGGACATGATGATCACGCTGAGGGTGCTTTCGAATGGGCAGGCAAATTCCAACTTTCTAAGGGTTCTTACAAATGGTCATTCGAAAAAGTCGATGGAGAATATGCAGATCCTGCAATGAAGATGGTGATTCTCAAATCTAATGACATAGAAGGGTCTGAAGATTTAGCTAAAGAACTATTAGGATCTAAAGACTCAATAAGCAGAAAAAATGATGGTACTTTGATAGCCAGTAATAAAGCTTTTGTTCTTAACTTTGATCAAAGAAAAGAAAGTACTGTTTTTAACGTAGATATCAAAGAAGATGGTCAATATATATTTTTTACTGAACACATGCCTTTTGAGTTTGAAGCAACTCAACACTTTTTTAAAGACGTTTCAAATAGTGATGTAGAACCAATAGCACAAGTACCAGACGAAGGAGAGGGGCATCATCATCATCATGACCATGGAGGACTAGATCCTCATGTTTGGCATGATCCACATAACATCATAAAAATGGGAGATCTTATAAGCAAAAGTTTAAAGAAAGATATTTCAGTTTTTAATAGAGGTGACAGAAAACTAATTAATGAAAGATTCGAAAAAGCTGATTCTCTCTTAGAAGGCTTAGATAGTTGGATCGTCGAACAAGTAAGATCTATTCCTGAGAAAAACAGAGTAATTGTCTCTAAACACAAAGCAATGGAATACTACGGGGATGCATTTGGTTTTGAAACCATTAGTTTACTTGACTTTCTTGGAGACTCCTCAAGCTTAAGGCCAGACAACATAAGTTCTACTTTAAAAATGTTAGATGAAGAGAATGTTCAGGCAATATTTCCTGAACAAATTCCAGCATCTAAGTTATTAAGGAACTTAAGTAGACAAAGTTCAGTTCCTTTAGCTTCTAATCAAATATTCGTTGATGGATTGATGAGGGATGGTAATACGATTTCAGTAGCCGTTCACAACACTTGTACAATTGTTGATTCATTAGGTGGAAGCTGTGATAAAGAATCTGGCTCCAATCTTGAGTCTGAATGGTACAAACTTTCAGATTAAATTTTTCTAATAAAAATGGTTTTCATTTCTTATTATTACTATTATTAAACTATTGTTTATTTAGTAAAAATCAGTAAATGAGCATCAAAGATAAAGTTCCCGTTACTATTCTCACTGGATTTTTGGGTTCAGGGAAGACTACTTTGCTTAATAGAATATTGAGTGAAGAGCACGGGAAAAGAATAGCCGTAATTGAGAATGAATACGGTGAAGTAGGTATAGATCAAGGGCTCGTAATTAATGCCGATGAAGAAGTGTTTGAGATGTCAAACGGGTGCATTTGTTGTACTGTTCGCGGTGATTTAATAAGAGTCCTTGGCAATCTTATGAAAAGAAGAGATAAGTTTGACTATGTTTTAGTAGAAACGACAGGATTAGCAGATCCTGGTCCAGTCGCTCAGACATTTTTCATGGATGAAGAAATTAGTTCTGAATTTACTCTTGATGGAATTGTGACTTTAGTTGATGCTGCTCATATTGATCAACAGCTAGGCAGGAGTGATGAAAGTTCAGAACAAGTGGCATTTGCAGATGTTCTTGTCCTTAATAAAACTGATTTAGTCTCTGATGATGCACTAGATACTCTTGAATCGAGATTGAGAGATATGAACCGAATGACTCGAATTATTAGAGCCGAGAATGCCAAAGTACCAATTGAAACAGTCTTAAATCTAAGTGCATTTGATCTTGATCAGATCCTTAAACGCAGGCCAACATTCCTTGAACCAGAATATCCTTTTGAATGGACAGGTGTTTACGATCTTGATGCAAGTAAATATGAATTAAGGCTAGAAGAAGGACCCGATCCAGAAATGTCCCTAGTAGCTCTCGCTAACCAAGGTGAGAGTGAGGAGGAACTTAAAGATGGTGCTGAATCCTCCGTAAGACTTTATGCAGAAAAAGCTAATACTTTAGAGCCTGGAAATACTATCCCATATGGAGAACATATAAATCTCAAATTGAAGGATAAAGGAAATAAATCCTTCATCCTGCATATAGAAAAGCCAACAAGAATAGGTTTGTTTACACAACACACTGCTGAAGAATTTAATATGAAAGTCATTAAAAGTGACGAAAATAAAGAGATTCCATTCAATACTGAAAGGTTCTGGCAAGCAGAGCATGAGCATGATGATGAGGTAGGCTCAATTGCTATAGAGCGTTTTGGAGATGTTGACCCAGAAAAACTAAATACTTGGATGGGAAGGCTTCTCTCAGAAAAAGGGGTGGATATATTCAGAACTAAAGGTTTCATAAGTTACTCAGGTAACCCAAGGCGAATAGTTTTCCAGGGAGTACACATGTTATTTACTGCGCAACCTGATAAAGAATGGGGTAACGAACCTCGTAGAAATCAACTTGTTTTTATCGGTAGAAATCTAAATGAGAAAGAGATGCAAGAAGGCTTTGATAAATGCCTGATATAGAACCATTTAGCCCAAGGGGTATGTTCCACGAGGGATGGAAAGCTGAAGTTAGCGATTATGCCATAGCATGTGGCTGGGCTCTTAAAGGTAAACAATTTATTGTTGGCGACGTGGCAGGTGGTATTTTTGCATTCGAAGGAGATACTGGAAAAATTATTTGGGAAAAAGAAAATACACACTCTGGTGGTCTATTAGCAATGGCCATCCATCCAGATGGTGAAATTTTTGCAACATCAGGTCAGGATGGAAATGTTCAGATTTGGAATTGCCAAGAAGGTAAAGTAATTAAAACACTTAATCTTGGTAAAGGTTGGGTAGAACACCTAAAGTGGTCTAAAGACGGTTTATTTCTAGCAATAGCTTCCTCAAAAAAAGTATATGTTTTTAATGAGATTGGTGAAGAGAAATGGATTTCAAATGACCATCCAAGCACAGTAAGTGCAATAACATGGTCAAATAAAAATGAGCTAGCAACTGCTTGCTACGGAAGAGTGACATTCTTTGACATAGTTAATAATAAAACTAATCAAAAACTTGAGTGGCAAGGATCATTGGTATCAATGGAATTAAGTCCTGATGGAGATATAGTCGCCTGCGGGAGTCAAGACAATTCAGTTCATTTCTGGAGAAGATCAACGGGAATGGATGCAGAGATGACGGGATACCCTGGCAAACCAAGTCATCTTGCTTTTGATGACAGCGGGAAATTACTAGCAACTAGTGGCAGTGAAAGAATTACAGTATGGAGTTTTATAGGAAATGGTCCCGAAGGGACTATGCCTGGAGAGCTATGTCACCATACAGAGCCTATTTCGAGCCTAGCCTTTTCAAATAAAGGTATGCTTGTAGCCTCAGGATCTAGGGATGGTTCTGTTGTTGCAAGTTTCCTAAAAAATGATGGTAATGGAGATCCAGTTGGGGCTGCATTCGCAGGAGATTTAGTAGGGGCAATATCCTGGAGACCCGATGATTGTGCACTTGCAGCAGTTAATGCAAAAGGTGTGGTAAATGTATGGAAATTTAAAGTTCGTACTAACCTTTTTTCTAAGGGATTTAAGTAAAAAGTAGAAATTTATAAAATTACCAATAGTTAGATTTTAAATGTCTTTCCATACAAATGACCTCACAGTCATTATCTATTCCTTTTGGGTGAATATCGCAATATGAGAGACATTGAAAATATTCGTCTATAGGATTAGATTTATCAGTTTTACTAACTTCATTCGAATGATTCATAAAAGAGTTCCTCAATTATTTAAAATTAAGATAGTCGAATTAAATATCAAAAGAAATAAGCAAAACTTACTAAAAATATCTCAAAAAAATTTACACGATTAATACTCTCGGACATTTTTAATTAAAAAGCAATGCGTATAAAAACGGATTGTCTTTAGAGAAATATTTTCCTAATTTTATATTGTTGAGTTCTAGGAGGTCTTTCAAAATGATCGATAGCCTGCCTGAAATTTCGGAATAAACCGAACTAATTTAATTAACTGCTCCAATTATTTTTTATTAATGTCTAAGCTTCCTTCTTCTGCATCGTTTAGGTGCCCTTAAAGAAACAAGCTTAATTCTAGAGTTTTTGCCCCAGTTAAAGACAATTAGTTAATTTTGTTGAGCTTTGGCTTAATAGAAGTTAACAACAAGGATCCATGATTTAGGTGCGTTATTAACTTCAGTAAGAAATATAAGTAAGAGATAAAAGAGGGCTTATTTAAGCTCTCTTTTTTTTTAATAAGATGACTTTCTTCTAGATTTATAGATAATGATTAAAACAATAAAAATTAAAAATGGTTCGATATTATTGCCCATTTTGCAATCCTAAATATCAATTTCAAACACAATCCTCAAAAGGTAATCTTATATGTGGTTTGTGTGGAGAGGATCTTGTAAAAAAACCATTTATTAGGTGGAACCAGATAATTGCTTTAGTTGCTGCGTCATCATTACTTCTACCCTTAATATATACTTTTATTTTTTTAATTAAAAATCAAATAAATCCACCTAATAAGAATTATCAAGCTAATAATAGTATCATGAAAATTATCAAAGAAAAAATTTAATAAAACAATTTCAAAAAATCCCGAGAGGTTAACCTCTACATAGAGATTTATTTAAACATGAATTTTTACTCTCAATATGCATTTGATCACTAAAATTATTTAATTTTTTTTCATTATTTATAGCTTTAACTTTTTGTCCACAATGTTCTTTGCAACCACCATTAAAAATATTATGTGCATATAAATTAGAAATATTTGTTAGAAGTAAAAGAAAAATTATTTTAAAAATTTTATAAAAATCAGATTTAATCCTTAGTATCATTTTCAGAGAATTAATAAATAAATAATACCAGTTAATTCCAAGGAGTGTTTATAAGTCCCCAGATATCGAAGAAGAAAAATAAAACTGCAATAACCACAAGATCCCAAGCTCTTTCCCTAAAAGCCCAAGGCGCAATAAAAACCTCCCCTAGCCCGTGGAGTGCCGCCCCTACGGGTAGATGATCAAGAACCAGCAAACTGTGAGAGAGGATAAAAAGAAAGCTTGCGAAATATCTAAACAAAACAAATTGCCAATTACTAGAACTCATACCTTTTAGATTTTTAAGAAATATAATTCAATGATCAAAATAATGAAATAGATCGATTCAAGAGATCTTATTTTTGGTAGCCATAAATACGAATTAAGATCTGAAGCTCAAGTAAAAATTACTAAACGAAGAAATATATGTTTTCTGGTTATCTTCCTAAAAATAGTTTTGATGAATACTTTAAGGATAATGTTAACTCTGCTAGAGAAATATTAATTCCACTTCTTTCCTCTTTAGACAATATGGGGCTTGAAGAATTAAACAGGAATCATTCTGCAGCAAAAAAATTATTACTAAGACATGGTGCTACTTTTAGGTTAAATGATACTGGTTTAAAAGGGACGGAGAGAATATTACCTTTTGATCCACTACCAAGAATAATAAGTAAAGATGATTGGATAACATTAGAAAAAGGCCTGAAACAAAGGCTTGAGGCAATTGATTTATTCCTTGATGATATTTATAATTCTCAAAATATAATTAATGACGGAATAATTCCAAGAGAATTAATAGAGAGTTCAGAAGGTTGGAGACCTCAAATGATAGGTTTCAAACCTCCATTAAATAAATGGTGTCAAATTTCAGGACTAGATTTGATAAGGGACAGAAAGGGGCATTGGCATGTTTTAGAAGATAATTTAAGATGCCCTTCTGGGGTTGCTTATTTCTTAGAAAATAGATTAGTTATGAAAAATATTTTTCCTAATCTTTTCTCTGGCAGAATAGTAAAACCGATCGATGAATATCCATCATATCTTTTAAAAACTCTTCAAGAACTTGCAGTTTGGACAGATACTCCCAAGATAGTTCTACTAACTCCAGGAATTTTTAATAGTGCTTATTTTGAACATAGTTATTTAGCTCAAGAAATGGGCATCCAACTAGTTCAAGGTCATGACTTAGTTTGTAATGATGATTATGTATATTTAAAAACCACCTCTGGATTAAAAAGAGTAGATGTCATTTACAGAAGAATTGATGATAATTTCTTAGATCCTCTTAATTTTAAAAAAGAATCCTGCCTTGGTGTTAGTGGATTACTTGATGTTTTCAAGGCAGGTCATGTTGCTTTAGCAAATGCACCTGGCACTGGAATAGCAGATGACAAAATGATTTATTCTTTTGTTCCAAAAATCATCAAATATTATCTTGATGAAGAAATTATTATTAAAAATGTAAAAACTTATATTTGTCATTACAAAAAGGATCGAGAGTATGTTCTAGAAAATTTATCAAAACTAGTTGTTAAGTCTGTAGCTGAAGCTGGGGGTTATGGAATGTTAATTGGACCTCACTCAACGACCAGTGAAATAGAAGAATTTGCTAATAAAATCAAAAACAATCCTAGAAATTTCATTGCACAACCAACATTAGAATTATCTACTGTGCCATCGTTATGTGATGGGGAGCTATATCCATGTCATGTCGATTTAAGACCATACATATTAAGAGGAAAAGATTCATGGGTAAGCCCAGGTGGGCTCACAAGGGTAGCCTTAAAAAAAGGATCATTAGTCGTAAACTCTTCTCAAGGCGGAGGATGCAAAGATACTTGGGTTGTAGGTAAATAAAATGCTTTTAAGTCGTGTAGCAGAGTCTCTTTATTGGATAAATCGTTATTTAGAACGAGCAGAAAATATATCTCGTTTTGTAGAAGTAAGTGAAGCAATGTCATTAGATTGCCCACCTGGAAGCGCAGAACCTTGGCTCCCATTAATTGATGCCTCAAGTGACAGAGAATCTTTTGATAATAGGTTCCCAGAGAAAAAACCTGATGATGTTATTAATTTTTTAATAAGAGATCGTTTAAATCCAAACAGCATAATTTCTTGCATTCAAATGGCCAGAGAAAATGCAAGACAAATCAGAGACGTAATGACCACAGAAATGTGGGAACAAATCAATATTTTATATTGGAATATGCAAGATGGAGAGGCGATATGGAATAAACCAAGACAAGAACAATTAAGTGAAATAAGGAGGGAATGTCAGCTTTTTTATGGAATTACAGATGCGACTCTAAGCAAAGACCTTGCTTGGAGATTTAGCATTCTTGGAAGATTAATTGAGAGAGCTGACAAAACATCTAGAATTTTAGATGTTAAATATTATTTACTTCTACCCAGCTTAGATAAACTTGGAGGAGTTCTTGATGAGTTGCAATGGATTGCACTTTTACGCTCAGCTGGAGCTTATCAAATGTTTAGGAAAGCAGAGCAAAATTCTATAAAGCCTAATTCAGTTGCAAGATTTCTTTTACTTGATCCAATTTTCCCTAGATCAGTAAGATACTGTCTTGATGGGATAAGCAATACTCTTAAGAGTATAGATACCTCACCACCTCCTGAAAACCCTTCAGAATTAGAATGCATGAGAGGTTTGCTTAAAGCCAAGTGGAGTTATATCAGAATTGAAGATATAATCAATGATGGTTTACATGAGGCAATCGATTCATTACAAATTGATTTAAATAAATTAAATGATCTCATTCAAGAAAAATATTTTATTAATTAAGAAGTTTATTAATGAGAATTAAATACATTCACAAACTTGAATATAAATATGAAGACTCTGTTCAATTAGGAGAGCATAGATTATGTATAAAGCCAAGGTCAAATGGATTTCAAAAGTTAAAGAATTTTGAATTAAAAATAACCCCTGAACCAGAAATTATTTATCCATTACTTGCTGCAAGTGGCGAAGAGATTAATAGAATCAGATTCAATGGATTAACAGATAATTTAATTATTGAATCAATTAGCGAAGTTGAAACGATTAAACATCCAAACATTATCGATGGAGTTAAAAATAGAGATTTAACATTACCTTTTTGTAGAAGCATTATTAACAGAGATTTACAGGGGGCTCTAGAAGGTTGGATGCCCAATGGACAACACGATCCATCTGCAGTTGAACTTGCCCAAGAAGCTTTGGCAGGAAGTATTAATAACGCATTATCATTCACCTACCAACTAATAGAGATCATTCAAGATAGAGTCAAATATACTAAAAGACATACAGGTCCTGCATGGCCAGCCAGCAGAACACTTAGAGAACGTATAGGTTCATGCAGAGATTTAGCAATGCTGATGGTTGAAGCTTGTAGGTCTGTTGGGATCCCAAGTAGGTTTGTGAGTGGTTATCATTTTGAAGATCCGTTGCCTTCTGAGTTAGATTTACATGCTTGGGCTGAGTTATATATACCAGGTGCTGGTTGGAGAGGTTTTGATCCAAGCGGAAAAGGATTAATAGATGAAAGATATTTAACATTGGTATCCTCTTCCAAATCTAATTTGACTTCTGTCATTACAGGAATCTTTACAGGAAAAAATGATCTGGGAAATTCTTTATCCTGGGAAATCAAACCTCTTGAAATTAAATAAAAAATAAATTTTTAACCCTTTAAAGTAATAAAAAAAAATAAATAAATAAAAATATGTTTTTAGTGATAATTGATACGTTCCCAGATGTATATATCTGTTTTCATTTGTTTAATCTTTAAAGAAAATTGAACTCAAGTTTGGAAATTCCAGTTATTAAATCAAACAAATCAAAAATGTTTGAATTGATAAGTTATGAAAAATTTCGTGACACAAAAGATGTCAGATTTTTTGATATTAGTATTAATGAATCAAATTATAGAGATCTAGTAATACACAGTGGTCCTGCAGTTAGTCCGCCAAATGATGACGAATTAAATAATTGGCAATTTTATATACATAATAATCAAGAAGATAATCTACTAGCTATTTCAGGGGGAAGAACTTTTTTCCTTGTTAATTTTGGGTGGGCTTATCCTTTTTATAAAGTTAGATTAGAATCCTGTGGATCTATTCTAAGAATCCCTAGAGGAACTTTTCATAGATCAGTATCTGACGAAAACGGTTCAATAGTTTTAAATCAAGCTATAAGAGATAAAGGAGCTACAGTTGAATCTGAATTCAAGGTTACGAATAGCAAAGATAACAAAAAACTTATAGATTGTATAACTAATTTAGAGCCTAGATTCAAAATTTATAGTGTTAAATAATCTTAAAAAGGAGTTCCAAATTTATATATCAATTAAAAAAAATATCTAATTGTTATAAAATAAAATTATTGAAATTTTTTAATATGAAATTTTTTAGGTTTTTTAAATATTTTTTATGCATAACTTTTTCTTTCTTAGTTTTATCCTCTCCAGTTTTTGCTGGGGCAAATGTTGCTGTTAAGGGAGAAGGAGATGAAGTCCCAAGTTATGTAAGGTCTAATATTACAGGATTTGATTTCCATGGAGAGGACCTTCATTTGTCTTCTATAGCTGGAGCAGTTGCGAGAGACGCAGATTTTAGTGATGTTGATTTACATGGAACTACATTAACCCTATCTGATTTAAAAGGTTCTAATTTAAATGGAATCGACCTGACAGATACTCTTTCTGATCGAGTTAATTTCCAAAAAACAGATCTTCGAAATGCTGTTTTAATAAATATGATCGCATCAGGCAGCAGTTTTGCAGGCGCCAATATAGAAGGAGCAGATTTTTCTTACGCCATTCTTGACAACGAAGACCAAAGAAATCTTTGTAAAATTGCTGATGGGATCAATCCAACAACAGGCGTTTCAACAAGAGAAAGCCTTGAGTGTAGTTAGAAATTAAAATTATAAGTAAATTTTCTTACCATTATTAAATTTATAAATCCTTTGTTCATCGTCTTGAAATATCATTTCACCATTTAATTTAGATTTCTTAAATTTTGAAAGTCTTGCTCGGTGTATATTAGATTTTCTATTTATAATATCTTCATTATCATAAAATCCAATATAGATATTTATATTAGGGTTTGAAAAGGTTTTTTCTTCCTCTCTTAAAAAAATTCTCTCAATATTTGATTGCTTACTCTGCAATTTATTTTTAAATTTGTTTAATTTAATATTCTTAGTTTTTCTAGAATTAATTTTTTTGTAGAACAATAACATAATTCCAAAGGATAGAAAAACTAAAAATTTATTCATTACTTATTTAATTTTTATTTTTATATCTACACCTAAGTTACTTTTAGAAGTTAATGTCTCTTTTTTAAAAATTCCATAAGTAAAAATTCTAGATAAAGTTTTTAAAGATTTAAAAACCAAAAAAACAGTAAACAAAAAGAAAACAATAAGTTTTTCTACAAGAAAATTTTTATTTTTATTTTCTAAGTTACTCATAAAAGTTTTAAATCACTTATTGTTTATCATAATTTGCATATGGGCCAAAAAATTCACTAGCGTTTCTTCCTAGTACTTTAGCAAGATTTAAACTTTTATCTATATTCCATTTAGATGCCATTCCATAAAGAATACCAGCAGCAAAAGAGTCCCCACATCCATAAGAATCAACTTTAAGTTTTTTGTTTTTAAGAGCCTTATATCTTCCTCCTGGAAATATTATGCCTCCCTTCTCCCCCTCGGTTTTGATTGTATATTTAGGTTTTATCGATAAATCAGAAAAAGAAAAAACTTCACCTGGATCAAGATTACTGCCTATTAATCCATCCAAAAGGACATTCGATTTATTAATTGTATTTAATCCCACCCTTGGTGTAGTACACAGTATTGAAGCTGATCTAGCCATTTTAAAAATCTCAGAATCAGATGCAGTAATAAAAATTCCGTCCATTTTTTTTAAAATGTTCCATTCTAAGTTGTCATTATGATTCGGGGCCAATCTTTCTCCAACAACTGTAATTGCTCTCTCACCTTGAGAGTCAATTAAACTAAAGCCTCTTCTAGTAGGTTTGTCACGCCATGCCACATGTAATTTTATTCCCATAGTTGAAAGAATTTTGAGGCATTTATCTCCATAATCATCATTACCTAATGCAGTAAAAAAATGAATTTGGTTTAAAGTTAAATCAGAAAGTATTTTCGCGACAATAGAGCCACCACCAGCTGGAGACTCAAGGGACTTTTCAGAATGAGAAATAACTCCGTGTTTTGGTAATTGATCAACCTTTAAGAAATTCATCCACTCGACGTGACCAACTACAGCAAAATTTAAATTTCCTTTTTTAAATTTATCTTCTTCAACTTTATTATTCTTTTCAACAACCATAATCTTTTAAATACTATTATTAAAAGAAAAATTTTTGACAAGTGAATTCATTTAACATTTTAAAAGATAATAAACAGAAACTATCTTTTCTTTACCTTTTTCTATCAATTTTGGGTGCTGTCCTTCCAATGATGGCAAATTTCGAATTTGCTAGGGAATATGGAAACAGCTTTGATATTAATAACTTCATTTCTTTAGCGAATGCCAACCCTGCAGCTCAGTCAATTTCTAGAGACTTATTAGTAGGTTCCAGTGCAATTTTTATATGGATAGTAAATGAATCAAAAAAATTGAAGATGAAGAATATGTGGATTGTTTACATTGGAACTTTTCTTATTGCATTTGCATTCTCAGCACCTTTTTTCTTATTTCTAAGAGAGAGAAGAATTATTGAATTAGAAAAAATTTAAATTTTTAAAGATTAATTAAAATAATCTCTTAAATAGGATTGCAAAAATTATAAAGCAAGCAAAGGAAATAGATAGCCAGATTATTGAAGCATAACCAAATAGATCTAATATACGTCCCGAAATAAATGGTCCCAAAAAATAACCCATAGCGAAACATTGTGATAATAGAGCAAGTGCAAAACCTTTTTTGTTTGAAGGAGCCATTCTGAAAACGATATCTGTTGATGTTGGAAGAAATGAAGCAGTCCCTAAACTTACTAATATCAATGAAAAAGAAATTAAATAAAAAGCTGGGATATTTAAATAACTAGAAATAAATAATAAAAATGAAGCGAAAGAGAAATTTATCAAACTAAATTTCAACCCAAACAATCTCCCTTTTTTTGATATCCAAGATCCAATAGGCCATTGTAAAAACAACAATAAAATTAACTGAATAGAAATTATAAGACTAATAATTTCTTTGCTTAATGCATTGCGATATACTCCACCTTTAACAAGATCCAGAGGCAAAGTTACTTGAATCAGAGCTAAAGAGGTAGTTATCAATAAAATAGATAAAATTATTATTGTTGAATTTTTATTCCATTTCAATTGTCCCTTATTAATTGGATCTACAAATTTTTTTTGGAAAATTTCTAAGTTTCTTTTAATAGAAGAACTATTTCTAGATATTAAATATGTGATAACTAACATGCAAAATATATCATTAATAAAAATTGATTTAGAATACAAAAAATTCGTCATATAACCCCCTAAGAACACCCCTAGAAATATCCCTAAAGCCTCCGAACTTCTTACGAGAGCATAAGCGTTGCGTGTTTCGACAGGATGGCAAAAATAGGGTACCCCAAACTCGGCAGCAGGCCAATATATTCCTGCAGCAGCTCCAACAAGTGATTGTCCAATTATGTACAAAAAAGTATCTCTTGAAAAAATTAGGCATAAGCTAGCTGCAATACTTAGTATTGAAGAAGTAACTATTGGAAATTGTATTTTCCCTGTTTTATTAAGATAATTACCTGTAAAGAGTCTTGTGATGGTTCCAATTATTGCTGAAATGGTAAACCCCAAGCCAATATCTGTTGCCGATAATCCTAGGTTATTAAAAATAAGTGATGTTAAATAAATAACACCTCCTGCTCCAAATGCAGCGTAAAATCTTATCTTGGTTATTAACCTCAAATGATATGGAAATTGAAACCACCAATTTTTGCTAATTTGTAAACTATTTGGAATAATCACTAGTGAAATACATTTTTATAATTTTTTTAAGTTTTTGTGGTTTATTTTTTAATAATGGTTTAAAGGCTGCTGAAAAGATAAATATTAAGTTTGAAGAGATGGAAATCCCTCTTACTATAGAACAATTATCAAAATTAGAAAAACACAAAGATGATTCAACAGAATTAATAGATTGGTTAAAAAAAAATGGATTTATAAGAGTTTTTGAATTATCAAAATTTTTAGAATTTCCAGTTTTCAAAGAAGAAGGATTAAATAGAGAAATATTAAGAAGTTGGATAGGGCGTAAAATTCTTACAGAATTAAGCAAAAGCATTAAAGTTCCAAATGACAATAATGGAACAGAAATATATAACACTATAGAAAATTTATTAGATCAAAAAAAAGAACTTTCAACTTTAGATATCATAAAGGCATTACCTTCAGAAGAAATTTATTTAGATGTTGATAATTTAATTTTAATAATTTCATCTTGGAAAAATGAATTAACAATGCAACAAGATCTTATATCCAAATTAAATAATCTTGAAAGAACAACGCAAAATCCCTTTAAAAATAATGAAAATAAATCAACTTCAGATCTTATAAAGATAAATAAAAAAATTTATGCTCCTCACCGAGTAAAGCCTTTTGAAATTGAACTATGGAAAAGCAATAAAACAAACGACAATAAAGAACTGATAATATTTATGCCAGGACTTGGAGGCGAAATTAATAATTTCAATTGGATAGGCAATGAATTAACTAAAAGGGGTTGGCCAATAGCATTTATAGATCATAGAGGAAGTAATTTAAAAGCATTTAGAGAAGTACTCGAGGGTAAAGAAGCAATCCCAGGAAGTGCAGACTTTTTCTTATATAGATTTAAAGATTTGGATGCGGTATTAAAAGCTCATGAGAACGGAGAATTTGGTTTGCCTAATGATTCTTATATATTAATGGGGCATTCACTTGGTGCTTTAATAGCACTTTTATATGAAGGGAATAAACCAACAGATCAACTTAAGGAAAGATGCAATTTTGCATTAAAAGACTTTGCAGTAACAAATTTATCAAAATTACTTCAATGTCAATTAAGTGAAATACAATTTTCTGAGAGAAATAACTCTAATAAGGCAATTGCGATAATAGGCTTTAATTCGTTTGGCAGTTTACTATGGCCCAAAGAAAATAGTACTGGTATTAAAATACCAACTCTCCTTATAGGTGGAACATATGACCTTATTACACCGCTAATGAATGAACAATTTAGAGTTTTTTCTGCTTTAAATAATCAATCAAATAGGTTCCTAATTATTGAAGGGGCAAGTCATTTCTCTCCAATCAGAATAAATAAGAATTCCATTGAAAATCATGATATCTTCAAAATAAGTAAGTCTTTTATTGGTTCAGACCCAATATTAGTGCAAGATTTATCTACGAAATTTATAGTTGAATTTTTAAAAAATATTAAAGACCAAAAGATCCCAACAGTAGTTAAAAACCAAAGAGATTTGGGACTTGATTTCCATCTTTTAGATCTTGAAACAATAAAAGAAATTTCCGAAAATTAGTACTCTATTCGTGGATCTAAATATGCTATTAAAATATCCACGAAGAGATTTAAAGAGACTATTAGCATAGAGGTAAAAATTACAATTCCTTGAACCAAGTTATAGTCTCTTTGAGAAATAGCTTCATGTAATCTTAAAGCTATACCTGGCCATGAAAAAGTTACCTCGAACAATAGAGCACCTCCTGCTAATGAGGCCATAGTCAAGCCAGAAATAGTGACAATTGGCAATAGAGCATTAGGCAATGCATGGTTTAAAAATATTTTTTTCCTTGATATTCCTCTACATATAGCAGCATTTACATAATCACTTTTTAATGTCTTATCCAAATTTAATCTTAATGAGCGGCTGAATATACCACTTAATAAAAAGCCAAGGGTAATCGAAGGAAGTGCGAGATGATAAAGACTATCTTTCAAAGCAATAATATTATTTGAAAGAATACTATCTAAAACTAGAAAACCTGTAATTTGAGGTTGTTGATGAAATATTGGAAATCTACCTCCAATAGGGGAAATATTAAAAAATACAGAAAATAATAATTGCGCTAACATTGCACCCCAAAAAGGAGGGATCGCATATGTAGCAATTCCTAATATTCTCGCAATATAATCAGTCTTTTTCCCTCTATTTCTTAAGCCAATTAATCCCAATGGGAATCCTATTAGTGTGGCACTTAATATTGAAAAGAATCCAAGCTCAAGACTTGCAGGCAATGACTTAATAATAATATTTAGGACTGGCTCTTGGGTACTAAGAGATTGGCCAAAATCTAAGTGCAATATATTTTTAATATATGAAAAATATTGATTTATTAAAGGTTCATTTAGCCCCAATTTATTTCTTAGAAATTCCCTAGAAACCTCATCTGCACCAGATCCTAGTATGGCATCGACAGGATCGCCGGGAGCAACTCTTAATAAAATAAAAACTAATGAAGAAATTATCCATAACATTATAGGTATTAATGAAATTTTTAATAAGGAATAATTTAGTAGTTTATTTAAATTTCTACTCATTAATTAACTCAAGATCACTCAATGAAATTATCCCTGCACCATTAAAAATAGGTTTTGATATTTTATTTTGAGACCATGCTTTTTGAGAGGATATCCAAATAGGAATATAAGGTATTGAACTTGCTGCTATTTTTTCAATTTCAAGAAGTTTTTCTAATCTTTTAATTCCACTTATTTTTTCACTCTCAAGAAATAAACTTTCCACTTTATTAGATCCCCAAAAACTACCGCTGTAAACTGATTCTCCTTTTTTACATATGCCATCAACTATTTCATTACAACTTAAAAGAGGGGTGAGATAGGCCTCTGGATCTGAATAAGCCCCAGTCCAATCGAGAAGAACTGCCGTATAAATTCCTAAACTTAGATTCTTATAAACTGTTGTAGATTCAACCCCATTAAGTTCAATATCAATACAATCTTTTAAAGAACTTTTAATTTCTTCTTGCCATGTCAGAGCGATAAGCTTGTCAGCTGGCACATTCGATCTATAAGTAAGGGGTATTTTTAGAATATTTCCATTGCAATAATTTTCTTTTTGCAATAACCTTCTCGCTTCTAAATAATCATATTTAGGCCACAGTTCTTGATGATCTTTTTTTAATATCGGAGGAATAATTGATCTGGATGGCTTCCTTAATCCATAACTTACTTTCTCACTAATCAATTTTCTATTAAGACTTTTTGCCAAAGCCAGTCTTAAATTAAGATTACTTAAGGGATAAGAACTAGTTTTAAGGCTTATAAAACTTAATTCAGTGTAAGGGCTATTACCTTCATTAAACTGTTTATTTTTGCTTAAATTATTTAAACTTTTTCTCTGACTATCATCAATTGAATTTGATAAAAGCACGTCAATTTGTTTATTTTTTAAAGCACCAAAAAGAGAAGATGAATTTGAATATCCCACAAAATTAACGCCCTTATTTAAAGGCTTTTCACCCCAATAATTCAAATATGGATCAATTGATTGAACTTCATTAGAAAAACTGGTCAGCACATACTTGCCAGTACCAACGAATTTTTCATTTAGAAACTTATCAGAATATTGTTTGTAAAATGTAGGAGATATTGGAGTTAAATTTACTGATGTGAGTAAACCATTTAAAGAACTTGATGGTTTATTCAAATTTATTATGACTGAATATTCACTTGGCGTTTCTATTGATTTAATCTTATTTCCTAAAATATAATTCATAGTTCCAATTCTTTTGAATCTATCAAAGGTAAACTTTATAGCATTTGAGTTAAATGCAGTTCCATCATGAAAAAAAACATTCTTTCTTAAATTGATAGTTATTTGAAGTCTATCCTTTGAAATAATTGGCATCCCCGAGGCCAATTCAGGTATTAATTCTCCATTAGAATTTAATTCATATAATGTGTCTCCCAGAGAACTGATTAATTGAATTGCTTTAAGAGTATTAGCTCGAGCAGGATCTAAAGATTCAATTTTTCCAGAACTTGCAACTATGATTTTTTTTGATATTCTCTTTGAGACGCAAGAAGTCTGTAAAAAAGAAATTAAAATAATAAATATTGATAAAACAACTTTCTTTTTCATATTTTTTAAGTACTTAATTATTCTGAAGAATTATTTGAACAAAAAATTTGTAAGGTTATTTGATTTATTTCTAAAGCAAATGTTTTTTTAGAATTACAGGCAAAAGGCCACTCTCTCACCCAACAAACTTTTTTACTTATATTTATACCAATCACTTGAAAAGTCTTATTGCTATTTTTAATTTTTACACAAGCACCTTTGTAAAGGTTTTCAGAACAAATTAAATTATTTTTTTCATTTTTATTGTCTAATAGTTTTGAATGAATCATTAAGGTGCGAAAACCAAACACTTACTTTCTTCGGTTTAACAGGCTATAAAGAAATTTGCAAACTATTTTTTTAAATACAACTTAATTGACTTGCAATAATTTTTACTTCATTTAGAGAATTTATTTCATCTTTCGATTTCTCAAAATCTCCATTATTTACCTCATGAGTAATAACGACAATTTCAGCTTTGTCCTCACTTGCATCTAGTTGAACAATTGATTCGATGGATACATTATTCTTTCCAAAAATGTCTCCAATCTTTCCTATTACACCTGGACTATCAAGACAAATAATTCTAAGGTAATTTTTCTTATTTATTTGTGAAGATCCGATGATATGACAGTTTCTCCAGAAATCAAAAGATAATAATGGATCGATTGAATTATTATCTTTTACTGAGGCGGCATGCAGATTTAATATATCTGATACTACTGATGCAGCAGTTGGGCCACTCCCTGCCCCTGGACCATACAACATTATCTCTCCAAGAGGATCAGCCTCTATCAATAAAGCATTGTTAACTCCCTTAACTGTTGCCAATGGATGAGATTTTGGAATCAAAGAAGGTCCTACCCAAATATTCAAAGCAAGTGAATCATTACTATTAATTTGTCCCCTTTCGGATAGCGCTAAAAGTTTTATTTCAAATCCTAATTTATTGGCATATTCGATATCCTTGAGATTAATTTTACTAATGCCCTCAGAATGTATCTCCTCTCTTTTGATTTTCCCTCCAAATGCAAGTTCACTAAGAATTGAAATCTTATCAGCAGCATCTTGGCCCTCAACATCCGCAGTTGGATCAAATTCTGCATACCCAAGGCTTTGTGCCAATTTCAAGGTCTCCTTATAATCAGCTTTTTCATTTGTCATCTTTGAAAGAATGAAATTTGTTGTGCCATTTATTATCCCAACCATTTTTTTTATGCTGTTACTTTTTAATGATCTTTTTAAGGGTTCAATTATAGGAATCCCCCCGCAAACTGCCGCCTCTGACAATATATAAACTCCTTCTTTAGATGCAGTTTTATATATTTCTTCTCCATATCTTGCAATGACTGCTTTATTTGCTGTCACTACAGATTTACCTAATTTTAATGATTGCAGAATAATATCTTTGGCTAAATCTACCCCTCCCATTACTTCAACAATTACATCTATGGAGGGGTCATTAATTAATTTAAATGGATCATCAGTTAATAAATTACTATCTAGCTCAATATCCCTTTTTTTATTAAGATCTTTAACTGCTATTTTTGCAATTTCTATTTCTTTTAGAATTGGATGTGAATCAGCTTCAGAACTTAATATTTTATAAATACCTGAACCTACAGTTCCAAAACCCACAATCCCAATTTTGCATTTTCTCATTTTTTATTTCTTTTAACTTTGAGTTTAATTTTATATTATTAGCACTACAAAAATTCATTTGCTTGTGACTGCATTTTCAATAATATATTTAAAAAACCATTTGATCGTGAAGGAGTTAAACTTGCTTTTAAGCCAGTATCTTCAATAAATTTCTTATTTATTTTAACAACCTCATTTGGTGTTAATTCATTTAAGCCAGTAATTAAAAATGCTAATAAACCCTTGGTTATTAGGGCATCAGAATATCCTTCCCAAAATAATTTACCGCCTTTAATATTTGCCTTAACAAAAACTTCTGAAACGCATCCCTTAACTTTATTTTCTTCAACAAGTATTTCACTATCTGGTTCTTTCAATTTTTTGCCTAACCACAAAATGTACTCATATTTTCTTTTCGGATCTTCTGATTTCCTCAACTTTTCAACTAACTTTGATAAGTTATTGTATTTTTCTTGATTTTCCATTCTTTTAAAAACTATTAATTAATAAATCACTAATAAGCTTACTATTATACAAATATTTCTTTTTCTGTGATAAAGCCTGATAAGGGAATATCCCATTCAGCTCTCGTTAAAGGCATCGTACTTACACAATTAGAAGTTAAGACACCTATGCATGGAATATTCCTCCAATTAATATCTGCTCTTAACCTATCAAAATAACCTCCTCCATAACCTAATCTTATTAAGTTTTTATCTATAGAAAGACAAGGAACAAATATCATACTTATCTGCTTATGACTTAATGGGAAAGAGTTATCTGGACTAAGTATCCCCTCAGAGTCTTTTGTAAGAGGTTTTTCATCCCATGGATAAAATAATAAATCTTTTTTATCTTTACATCTGGGCAAAGCCAATGAAAATTTTTCCTTAAGACTTCTTATATCTAATTCTTTTTTTAGAGGCCAATATATTGCTATATAACCAATATTTTTATATTCTTTAACAAATGAATCAGCATATAATTTTACATTCTTTTTTAAATTTTCCCTTTGATTAAGGGAGATCTCATCTCTAAGTTTTCTAAATGTATCCCTCTCAAATTTCTTTTTTTCTAAGATAGACATATTAGATCATCAGTTGAAGCCTTCTTCATTTAGTTTTGTGAGTGCTATCGCCAATGCATCTGCTGAATCATCAGGTTTTGGAGGTTTATTCAGCTCTAAGTTATACATAACAGCATCAATAACTTCTTTCTTAGATGCCTTTCCAGACCCAGCAATGGTTAACTTTATCTGCGCAGGGGCATATTCACTAACATTAATTTTTTTAGAGGCTAATACCATCATAATAACGCCTCTAGCTTGCACCACACTAATAGTAGTACTTGATCTGTAAAAGAAAAATTTCTCTACCGCTGCTAAATTTGGATTCCAATGATTTATTAATTCATTAAGATCTTTGTATATCTCATAAAGTCTATCTTCTTCTTTTTTATCTTTACCTGTCTCAATAACGCCGCAATCTAACAATATCTTTTTTTCATTTTCTATTTCAATAATTCCATATCCAACTCTTGCTAATCCAGGGTCAATCCCAATTATTCTCACTGTAATTAAGCTTCTGCAGACAATTGAAATTTTGAAAGATTATCTTTTTCATCTAAGTCAAATACTTTACAAAAAGCTTGAATAACTCTTTCACCTGAATCAACTTGTTCTAGAGGATCTTTTCTTAGTCTATGTCTTAAAGAACAAGAAATAACCCTTGCAATGTCATCTTCTTGTACTTCGTTTCTGCCCTCAAAGGCTGCAATTGCCCTTGCCGATCGATTTGTAACAATATCTCCACGTAATCCATCAACATCAAGTTCTCCGCAGATTGCAGAAATATTCAATCTAAGGTCATCGTCCATTTGAACAGAGTTCAATATTTCTTGAGCTTTAATAACCTTTTGTTGAAGTTCATCCTGTTGTTTCGCAACACTCAATGAAAATTCATCAGGATTATCGTCAAAAGAAGTTCTTTGATCTACAACCTGAACCCTTAATTCAGCATCTCTAACTGTTTTGACCTCAACACTCATTCCAAACCTATCCAATAACTGAGGCCTTAACTCACCTTCTTCTGGATTGCCTGAACCAATAAGTACAAACCTCGCAGGATGTCGAACTGAGACTCCCTCCCTTTCAACTGTATTCCATCCGGAAGCAGCAGAATCTAAAAGTACATCTACTAAATGATCATCTAGCAAATTCACTTCATCAACATATAGTAAACCCCTATTAGCTTTTGCCAATAATCCAGGTTCAAAGGCCTTAACACCTTCGCTCAAAGCCTTCTCTATATCTATAGTTCCACAAAGCCTGTCTTCAGTAGCCCCTAAAGGTAAATCCACCATAGGTACTTGTTTTTGAATACTCTCTAGATTTTCTCCTTGAACAAGTTTTTCCAAAACTTCTTTACTCTGCAAATCAGGATCAATTAGAGAACTATTATATGGATCGTCTTTAACAACGTCTATTGCAGGCAACAAATCAGCTAAGGCCCTAATCGTAGTAGATTTCCCTGTCCCTCTATCACCCATTATCATCACTCCTCCAATTCTTGGATCAATAACATTTAACAAGAGAGCTAATTTCATTTCTTCCTGACCAATTACAGCTGTAAATGGAAAAACTCTTCTTTTCTTTGTTGTAGTCACAGTTTTAGTTTTCTTAATATTCAAATAATCAATAGATGTTACTTCAGAAAATGTTTTTAGTAAATATCTATATCAAATTTAAACTATAGAAAAATAAAAACTAATTTAATTTATAAGTTCCTAATTATTTTTTGAATTATTCAAAAACCATTTTATTTGATGCACAATTCCTCTCAAAACATTTATTTCGTGCATTGATGTATTTGCTCTTAAAATGTAATTCTTAAATTTACTTATTTTTGCCCTTGAGGTATGTTTCAGAAGATATCCAACTTGCAGAAGCATTTCCTCTATCTCCATAAATGAATCATGAATTTGTTTTGATGATGCAAGATTAAACAATTCTAATTCCTTTTTAGAATTTTTATTAGCAGACTTATTTAATTCATACAAAACTATTGAAACTGCGTGAGAAAGATTTAAAGAGGGATTATTCTGGGAAGTTGGGATATTAAAAGTTTTATTTGCCAGAAGTATTTCACTATTAGTTAAACCTCTATCTTCTCTGCCAAATATAATTGCTAAATTACTTATCTTTTTAAAAGACAAAGTCCAATTAAAAATATCTTCAGAAGATTCAAAATTTGAATCTTTACTTGCATCAATTCTTCCACAAGATGCGAGAACTAAATCACAATCAAAAATAGCTTGTTCAAGATTATCAAAAATCTTGCAATGATCAATATATTTTTGACCCTTTAGCGCCATTTTTTTTGCTTCTAAAGAGAATATGTCGCATTTTGGCGAAACAATTCTTAATTCTTCAACTTCAAAGTTGGAACATAATCTTGCAACACTCCCGACATTTAAAGGTCCTTTTGGTTCAACTAATATGACTTTTAAATTAGAAAAATTTTTTTCCAAAATCACTCTAGGCTATGTAGATATTTTAATAAATTGGACATGTTTACAGGGTCAATTTCAAAACTTGGCATAGGAGGTGTAAGGCCACCAGTAACTTGTTTTATTATCTCTTTATCATTTAAACGTTGAGTAATTGAGTGTAAGTCTGGCCCCACTAATCCTCTTGCTGTAATTCCATGACATCCAACGCAATTTATCTTAAAAAGAGCGTCTCCTTCCTTAGCAGATCCATTAAGCTCAAGAGTTTCAATAATATATTTATTATTTTTACTAGGATTTAAGAAAAATATTGAAAAACATATTAATAAAACCACAAAAACAATAAAAAACTTTTTCAAGAATTCTTTTTTAAAGTCTCTTTCTGCTGCAGATGATGAAGATGTTGACACAAAAAATAATCTCTATGTAAGAATTGTGAATAAGAAATTCAAAAAAGGCAAAAAAATGATCGAGCCTCTTCTATGTGGAATTGTTTTAGGGTTGGTTCCAATAACTCTTCTCGGATTATTCGTAAGTGCATGGAATCAATACAGAAGAGGTTCAGGAATTTTGGACCTTGATTAAAAATGTTAATCTTGACTGTCCATAGTCTCTAACATCTATAGTTTCCCATAAACTCTTTTTGTTAATATATAGGTTTTGAGAATGTTCACAAATAACTATTGAATCTTTTTTTAAAAAATTACAATTAAATATTTGATTTAAAACTAATTCATGGAAATTCACCTCATATGGAGGGTCGAGGTAAACAAAATCAAATTTTAATTTTTTCAAATTCATAATTTTAGATGATATGTTTCTTTCGTAATTTGGTTTTGTCCAGTTCAAAACGTCTTTACAAATAACATCAATATCGTTTTTTCTATTGTCTATATCTTGCAACGAAAGTAGATTATTTAAACAAATTTTTGAATTGTTTTTGTTTTTTTCAATTGCAATAATTTTTTTTGCACCATGATTATATGCTTCACAAGATATAGCACCTGTTCCACTAAATAAATCTAACCAATTACTATTCTCAACTCTATTTTTCAATATATTAAATATAGCCTCTCTAACTCTCAAAGTTGTAGGTCTTGTATAACTATTATTTGGACTATGTAGTCTTTTACCTCCTATTAATCTTAAGTTTGTCTTCATCGATAATATTAGTTATTGAATATTATTCAACCATCTTCTCAAAAGTTTTTGCCCCGTTTTACCAGATTTTTCTGGATGAAATTGACAAGCTAATAAATTATCACTCTCAATTATCGCTGTTAATTTTTCAGAACCATAATTAACCTGAGCTGCAATAATATTTAAGTCATCTGGAATCGCATGATAGGAATGTACAAAATATACCCAATCATTTAATTCTTCTAGATCTAATAAAGTATTTGTTTTTTTAGGTAAAAGTTGGCACCAACCCATGTGAGGGATTCTTTGGTTAACTATATTAGGTATTTTTTGTATTTTGCCCTTTACTATGCCTAGTCCTTTAACTTTTCCTTCATCACTAGATTCAAAAAGGAGTTGAAGACCTAAACAAATACCTAAAAAAGACTTCCCACTATTAATCCAATTTTTCAAATCAGTTATCAAATCCATATTTATAAGATTAAACATTGCAGGATCAAATGCTCCAACTCCAGGAAGTATTATCGCCTTACAATCCTTTGATTCACTAAAGTTTTTAATTAAGAGTATTTCTTCTCCAAGACTTTCTAGAGATTTTGTTACGGAATGAATGTTACCCATTCCATAGTCTACAAGTCCAATTTTATGCAAAACTCTTTTTTATAGATGCTTAGTTAAAGTGCTAGAAAGAGTTGCTTTTGGAACAGCTCCAACCACAGTATCTACCTTTTGACCTCCTTTAAAGATCATTAACGTTGGAATACTTCTAATTCCATATTGACTCGCAACATTTGGGTTCTCATCTGTGTTTAATTTAAAAACTTTAATTTTCCCTTCAAAGTCTTTAGAGATTTCTTCTACCACTGGCGCAACCATCCTACATGGACCGCACCATGGCGCCCAAAAATCAACCAATACTGGCAGAGCACTTTGCAGTACATCCTTATCAAATGAAGAATCAGTTACGGCTGGAGCTGATGACATAATTTAAATATTCCTTTTAGAAAATTTAGCAGGCTATTCTTTTAAGTGATGATTTCATTACAGATAAAATAATATAAGTAACAAAATATCAAAAAAAGCCCGATTAATCGGGCTATTTAGTGTGTGAGGAGTATGAGGTTTCCCCCATTTTTTAATAATAACTCTTAATGCGAGATTTGTTCAATTTTAATGAAAAATAACTAAGGGGTTCTAATTTGATGAATGACAAATTATTTACCCATTCCAAGCTGTTGAGCTTTTTGATAAACCTTACCCTCTGTTAGAAGAGATGGTGCAATAACTATTTCAACCTCTTGCATTTCTTTGATGTTTTTAGCTCCAAGAGTACTCATTGATGTTCTAATTGCCCCTAATAAATTATGTGTACCATCATCAAGCAAGGCAGGGCCTCTAATTATCCTTTCTAAAGATCCTGTGGAGCCAACTTCAATTCTTGTCCCTCTAGGCAATATTGGACTTGGAGTAGCCATACCCCAGTGAAATCCTTTACCTGGAGCATTTGAGGATTTAGCTATTGGCGAGCCAATCATTACAGCATCTGCACCACATGCTAAACATTTACAAATATCTCCGCCTGTAACAATTCCTCCATCACCAATAATAGGGATATAACGGCCACTTTCTTTATAATAATCATCTCTAGCTGAACTACAATCAGCAATTGCAGTAGCTTGAGGAATTCCAATCCCCAATACACCTCTTGAAGTACATGCCGCCCCGGGACCAATACCAACCATTAATCCTGCTACTCCAGCCTCCATAAGAAGTTTGGCAACCTCATATGTTACACAATTACCAGCTACAACTGGGACATTCATAGATTGACAGAGATGTTTAATATTTAAGGTTTCCTTACCTTCTAAACCAAGATGCTCTGTTGACACGACTGTTCCTTGAAGGAAGAATATATCTATTTTGGAATTTTTAAGTGTTTCTTTAAATTTAATGGCAGCTTGAGGAGTTCCACTAAAAGCAGCTATGCCTCCTCTTTCTTTAACCTCATTTATTCTCTGTAGAATCAATTCCTCCTTGACGGGTTCACTGTATATGTTCTGCATTAATGGAACAAAATCATTTTTTCCAACAGATGCTATTTGATTAAATATTTCATCAGGGTTTTTATATCTTGTTTGTATGCCCTCCATATTAATGACCCCTAAGGCACCTAATTTGGTAAGTTCTACAGCTGTATTAACATCAACAACACTATCCATTGCGCTAGCTATAATTGGGACTTCTCTTTTTAAATCACCTATTGACCAGGAAGTGTCAGTCAAATCATAGTCAAGCGTTTTTTTGCCCGGAACTAAAGCTATTTCATCAATGCCATAAGCCCTTCTGACTTTTTTGTTTATACCAAGTTCAATATTCACGGAATTTTTCATTTATTCTGATTAAATTAACAACTAAAGGGGTAATAAGCCAAGGTTTATTCAAAAACAACAGTTTTTTTTTAAATTTATGTGTAAATGTGAGTATTTGAGAATTAAATATATCTTTTTTTTTCTTCATTATGACAAGAAACGATTATTATTAAAAAAAGGTTTTTTGTATGTCTGATATTGTAGATTCCGACAATTCTGGATTAAGCGAAGATAACGATCGAATTATTCAGACCGACTTAAGAAATGAGATGTCTCGCTCTTATCTAGAGTATGCAATGAGCGTTATAGTTGGTCGTGCACTTCCAGATGCAAGGGATGGATTAAAGCCTGTTCATAGAAGAATTCTTTATGCGATGTATGAACTTGGTTTGACTAGCGGTAGACCTTATAGAAAATGTGCAAGGGTTGTTGGAGAAGTACTTGGGAAATACCACCCTCATGGTGACACTGCTGTCTATGATGCTTTGGTTAGAATGGCACAGGATTTTTCAATGCGGATGCCACTTATAGATGGTCATGGAAACTTTGGTTCTGTAGATAACGATCCTCCAGCAGCAATGAGATATACAGAATCTCGTCTGCAATCTCTTACAGATGAAAGTTTACTAGAGGATATTGAATCTGAAACAGTAGATTTCGCTGATAACTTTGACGGTTCTCAACAAGAGCCAACAGTCTTACCTGCAAGAATCCCTCAACTACTTTTAAATGGATCATCTGGAATAGCAGTAGGAATGGCAACTAATATTCCACCCCATAACTTAGGAGAATTAATCAATGGTCTCAAATCTATAATTAAAAACCCTTCGATTGAAGATAGAGAACTTTTTGAACTAATTAAGGGTCCTGATTTTCCTACTGGAGGTCAAATCTTAGGGAAAGATGGTATCAGAGAAACTTTCAAAACAGGAAGAGGTTCAATAACTATGAGAGGGGTAGCAAATATTGAGCAAATCAAGTCGGCTGGCAGAGCAGAAAAAGATGCCGTTATAATTACGGAACTCCCTTTTCAAACTAATAAAGCGGCCTTGATAGAGAGAATTGCAGATATGGTTAATGAAAAAAAATTAGAAGGTATTTCTGATATTAGAGATGAAAGTGATCGAGATGGGATGAGGATTGTTATTGAGTTGAAAAGAGATGCCTATCCACAAGTGGTTTTAAATAATTTATTTAAGTTAACACCGCTACAAAATAACTTTAGTGCAAATATTCTAGCTTTAGTTAAAGGAGAGCCCACAACTCTTTCTCTTAGGAAAATGTTAGATGTTTTTCTAGATTTTAGGGTAGAGACAATAAGGAGAAGAACAGGATTTTTATTAAAAAAAGCAGAAGAAAGAGATCACATTGTAAAGGGTCTTTTATTAGCCTTAGGTGCAATGGATGAAATTATCACTCTAATAAGATCAGCAAAAGATACTGTTACAGCTAGAGAAAAATTACAAACGGATCATGAATTATCTTCCACACAGGCAGATGCGATTTTACAAATGCAATTAAGAAGATTAACAGCTCTTGAGGCAGATAAAATTAAAGCAGAACACGATGAATTAACACAAAAAATTAACCAATATAAGCAAATATTAAATAGTAAAGAAAAAATTCTTGAAATTATTCTTGAAGAACTTGAAAAAATAAATGAAAGATTCGCTTCTCCCAGAAAAACAGAAATATTAGATTTAGGGGGTGGACTAGATGATATTGATCTTATAGCTAATGACAGATCAGTGGTTCTATTAACTGAAGCAGGTTATTTAAAAAGAATGCCTATTAATGAGTTTGAATCTACCAGTCGTGGGTCAAGGGGTAAAGCTGGTACAAAGACTCAAGAAGATGATGACGTGAAATTATTTATAAGCTGTAATGATCATGATACTCTTTTGCTTTTCAGTGATAGAGGAGTAGCTTATGCTCTCCCAGCATATAGAGTTCCTATGAGTAGCAGAACAGCAAAAGGCACTCCATCAGTTCAACTTCTCCCAATCCCAAGAGAAGAAAAAATAACTTCAATTGTTGCTGTAGATTCTTTTGATAACGATTGTTATTTACTAATGCTAACAAAAGCAGGCTTTATAAAAAGAACTTCACTTTCTGCTTTCTCAAAAATTCGCTCAAATGGATTAATAGCAATTAATCTTGAAAATGGAGACGCTCTAATGTGGGTCAGATTATCAAAAGAGGGCGATAGTGTTTTAATTGGATCAAGAACAGGAATGGCTATTCATTTCAGACTAGATATAAATGAATTAAGGCCACTTGGCAGGACCGCAAGAGGGGTTAAATCAATGAACCTGAGAGAGGGAGACAATCTAGTTTCTATGGATGTTTTGACATCTGATTTGGTTGATCAATTAGCTAAAATTGATGACTCTAATAAAGAAATTGAAGATAATCTTGAGCCCAACTCTTCAGATGGTCCCTGGGTATTAATAGCGAGTGCATTTGGGTTGGGTAAGAGAGTACCTGTAACTCAGTTTAGATTACAAAAAAGAGCAGGGATGGGTTTGAGAGCGATAAAATTCAGAATCAAAGATGATGTACTAGTGTGTCTTAAGGTGCTTGGAGAAGGAGAAGAGTTACTTTTTGTGACCGAAAAAGGTGTAATAGTAAGAACAAACGCAGATAAGATTTCTCAGCAATCTAGAGCTGCTACTGGAGTAAAATTACAAAGATTGGATGAAGGTGATCATTTATCAGAAGTTGTTTTAGTTCCTCGTGAACAAATAGAGGAAACAGATCAACTTAGCTCAGTGGAAGAAAATTAAAATACGAATGGTAAATAAATAATATGAAAGTACTTGATATTTTAATTTTAGGTTCAGGTCCTGCAGCGTTATGTTTAGCTTCTGAATTAGCTAAGCAGGATCTAAATATAAAAGGAATATCCACAAAATCTCCAAATGAAAAATGGGAGAATACATATGGCATATGGGCATCTGAATTAGAAGAATTAGGATTAGAGAATTTATTATCTCACCGATGGGGTAAGACAGTTAGTTTTTTTGGTAATGGTGAAAACAAAAAGGGGAATCTCCCAACAAAACATAATTACGATTATGGTTTAATAAATCAAGAAGCCTTTCAAAATGAATTGCTAAAAAAATGCAAAGGTATTGAATGGTTGAATGAAACGGCTACAGATATTACAGAGAAAAACAAACTATCTGAAGTGATTTGTTTTTCAGGTCTAACAATAAAAGCAAGGTTAGTTATTGATGCAAGTGGGCATAAAAGTAATTTTGTAAAAAGGCCCTTTCAAAATCAAATTGCTCAGCAAGCTGCATATGGAATTGTGGGGAAATTCTCTTCGCCACCTGTTAAGAATGAACAGTTTGTCTTAATGGATTTTCGTCCAAATCATTTAAACAAAGAAGAAAAGTTATACTCTCCTTCATTTCTTTATGCAATGGATTTAGGAAATGAAACTTATTTTGTAGAAGAAACTTCATTAGCCAGTTATCCAGCATTATCGCAAGAAGATCTTAAAAAACGACTTTTTAACAGGCTGAATAGTAAGGGTATTAATGTAAGTGAAATTTTTCATGAAGAGAATTGTCTTTTCCCCATGAATTTACCTCTCCCATTCAAAAAACAATTTGTACTTGGTTTTGGAGGAGCAGCAAGTATGGTGCATCCTGCGTCTGGATATATGATCGGATCTTTATTAAGAAGGGCTCCACTACTAGCAGAAAAATTAGCAATCTTTTTAAAAGAACCTAATCTAAGTTCCCTAGAGCTAGCCACAAAAGGTTGGAACGTCCTATGGCCTTACGAATTAACACAAAGGCATAAACTTTACCGATATGGTCTTCAAAGATTAATGAGTTTTGATGAAAGTAGATTAAGAAGCTTTTTCTCAAATTTCTTTAGGCTATCTACCAAAGAATGGGTAGGTTTTCTAACGAATACACTTCCTCTTCCAAAACTAATTTATGTCATGTGTAAGATGTTTATAAATTCACCTCTAAAAGTAAAACTTGGAATGCTTAATTTAAATTAGTATTTTTATTTTCGCCAATCATCAATATTAATATCTGGGAAAACTTTATCTTCATCCTCAATATCTTGTAGAAATTCCCAATTAATATTGGAATGATTTTTAATCATTTCAACTAATTTCCAGAACCTAGATAAGTGTCTTTTTATCCTCTCTTTTGCAAGCTCAGTAGTAGTTCCAGCTCGGAGGATAAAACTCCAATCAGAGGACTCAGAGAGAAGTAATTCTCTTGCTGCCTGATTGAAAAGTCTTATAGATAAATCATTGTTAGATTTTTTAGAGCATAAATCAACAAAAGCTGATCCTGCTTTTGTGATCTCTGGAACGATCCATGCATTTGCATCATTAATCCAGTAATTATGATAACCACCTTGCCCCCAGCTTGATGGTGATGGATTACAAATCTGAAGATTTGGCTTTTGAGTTAAAAATTCTTTTAAATTTGTAAGCTTAATTGAATATTTACTAGAGTTCTTTAAAATATTGTAAATAAAAAGAGGTCCCTCATACCACCAATGTCCAAACAACTCAGCATCAAATGGAGCTACCAATAATGGTACGAAGGAAGAAGATAAAGTTAATTTTTTTAATTGTTTGGATCTCTCAAGAAGATAATCATTAGCATGTTCCTCAGCCTTTTTTATAGCTTCATTTTCTAAATAAAACTCCTTTTCCCCTAGTTTTGCTTTTTCATCTGTAATCTTATAGTATTTTAATCCCAAAGGCCTTTTACTGGAAATGCCCTTCTTTTGGAGATTAGAGAGAGGTAATTCCCACCCCAAATCTTTATGAAATTCTCTATAAACTCTATCCCCTGGGAAGCCATCCTTAGCAGACCAAACTGGTAAGGTTGACTCACTATCTCTTCCGAAGAAAGCAACTCCTTTTTTTGAGCAGATTGGAGCATAAACACCATACCTAGGCCTTGGAGTGGCATTTAGAATTCCATGACCATCTAAGATTGCGTATCTAATCCCAGAATTAAAGAGTATTTGATCTAAATTTTCATAATATGCACATTCAGGCAACCAAATACCTAAAGGCTTAACTCCAAAAATATTTTCATGGCTCCTAATGGCTGTATGAATTTGTCCTTTAACCGTTTCAGGATTCTCTCTTAGGATTGGTAAATATCCATGTGTGGCAGCACAAGTAAGAATATCTAAATTTCCAGATTTATTTAAAACTTTAAACTTCTCAATTAAATTTCCAGAACATTCTTGCCAATATAAGTATTTTTCATTGAGATTCTTCATTAAAAATGCTGAGGCATTTTTTTCTTTTTGTGGTAGCTCGTTTAAGAAATCAATCCTGGTTTTAATCCAACTTGGGAAAGTTTCCTTTATTTGTTTATTATCAAGAAGTGATAACAATGTCGGAGATAAACTAATTGTAAGTTTTGTACTTAAAGGATTTTCTTTTTTGGAAGATTCTATGACTTGAAGTAGTGGTATATAGCATTCTAAAATCGCCTGAAATAACCAATCTTCTTCTAAAGAGTTTTTTTCATTTTTTCTGACATAAGGAAGATGTGCATGTAAAACTATCGCTAATTGACCTAAAAAATTCTTTTTTGGGTATTGCCCATTCATATTTTTATTACTTATGCCTGCAATTCTAAAAAAATCAAAATTAACCTTTTATAAAAAGCAAGCCTTAATCTTAAAACAATACTTTAATAAATAAAGTATTTTGTTTTTTTTTTCTAAAATTTAACCAATATTGTTAAGTTATAAACTCAATAGAAGTTTTTAATGCACAAAAATCTAGTCAATTTTTTTTAATTAGCTTAATATAAGATCAAGTAATGTAACCTAATGTCAAAAGATCCTGGAAGAATTTTGATCTTTGATACAACTCTTCGAGATGGAGAGCAATCTCCTGGTGCTAGTTTAAATCTTGAAGAAAAGCTTGCTATTGCACATCAATTAGCAAGATTAGGAGTAGATGTTATTGAGGCTGGATTCCCATTTGCAAGCCCGGGAGATTTTAAAGCTGTTAATAAAATTGCCAACGTTGTAGGAAAAGAAAATGGTCCTGTAATATGTGGTCTAGCTAGGGCGTCCAAAGGGGATATAAAAGCATGTTATGAAGCAATAAGTGCCGCTCCAAAAAAAAGAATACATACTTTTATTGCAACAAGTGATATTCATCTTAAACATAAACTTAAGAAATCAAGAAAAGATGTTCTTCATATAGTTCCAGAAATGGTTAATTATGCAAAATCATTGGT
>QCPG01000008.1 GCA_003212615.1 Prochlorococcus sp. AG-436-E22 | reverse complement strand
AAATGATGTAAAAAAATTATCGGAATTTGATGAATATATTTTAGGTCCTGGAGATATTTTATATATAGAATTTCTAAACATAACAGAATTAAGCGGTTCCTTTAAGATAGGGCCATCAGGACATTTATATTTACCTAGAGTAAGAGATTTTTATGCAGAAGGTCTTAGTATTGAGGAATTAAGAGACGCTCTTATTATAGCCTTTTCAGAATACTTAATAAAACCAGATATTTATATTAGACCAATCGCTTATAGGCCAATAAGAGTATACGTAGGGGGTGAAGTGGCTAAACCTGGTTTTTATTCTCTTTCAGGAAATCCCAATAGTAGTTTTAATTCATATGACTTAAATAAAAATAATAATCTAATTAATAATAAAGCGCAGTCAGAAAATCTTCCCTATATCTTCCCAACTCTTTTCGATGCGATTCAAAATAGTAATGGAGTAACACCTTATAGTGATTTATCAAAAATAACTGTAATAAGAAAGATTCCCAAAGGACAAGGAGGAGGCAGAAAAAAAGCAGAGCTTGATTTTATATCATTACTAGTAGAAGGTAATGATTCACAAAATATTAGATTATTTGACGGAGATGTAATACAAATAAATAAAAATAATAAAGTCATAAGAGAACAATTACTAACTGCTAGTCGCTCAAATTTAAGTCCAGATAAATTGAGGGTTTTTGTTAGTGGAAGAGTCAAAATGCCTGGGCAAATAACTCTTCCTCAAGGAGCTAGCCTTAATCAGGCTTTGGTAGCATCAGATGGTCCAAAGTTAGTTAGAGGAAAAATAGAGTTTGTAAGATTTAAAATCGGAGGTGAATCTGAAAGAAGGATTTTTAATTATTCTGCAGAAGAACCAATTGCATCCTATAAAAATCCAATCTTAATGGATGGAGACTTGATAAGAGTACAAGATAATCTATTAAGTGCAACATCTACTGCTCTTGGAGAATTAACCTCTCCATTTATTGGTGTTTATTCAATTTATAGTTTCTTTAACGGAGTTTTCTAATGTCACTAAATAACTTTAATAATAGTGATGAGGATGTTAATTTATATGATTTTTTAGATATTGCAATTAGGAGATGGAAAATATTATTTTTATTCACTTTATCTAGCATATTAATATCAATTCCTTATTCATTATCCATTAATAAAGTTTGGGAAGGTAATTTTCAAATTGTTCTTAAAAAAGAGAACAATGATGATAATTTATTAGTACAAGCTGGTAGATTATTTGGGAACCAGTTTTCAAGTTTAGATAAAGAAGATTCTTTATCAACTGAGGTTGCAATTTTAGAAAGCCCATCTGTCTTGCGGCCTGTTTTTAAACTTGTCAAGGAGCTAAAGAAAAATAATGGTAAAAATGTCGAAAATTTTAAATATGATAATTGGTTTAAAAATAGTCTAAAAATTTCACTTATTGAGAATACTTCAGTTTTAAAAATAAGATATAGGAGTATTGATAAAGATCATATCCTACCGATTTTAGAGAAAATATCAAAAACATATCAGAATTATTCTGCTTCTGGTAGAGAAAATTATCTCAAATATGAAATCGAATATGCAGAAAAACAACTAGATGAGTTCAGAAAAAAATCTAAATTTTCAAATAGAGAATTTGACATGTATGGATTCAAATATGGAATAACTTCAACTTCAAACTATAAATTTGATAGTATGAATTTCCAAAGTGATGCAGATATAAGCAATATCATAAGAAATATTCAGGATTCAAATGAATTGCCAAAATCAAATGCAGGAAGTCCCATATCAAGGCTTTCAGAAATTAATCAAGAACTAATAAGAAGAAAACAATTATTTAAAGATAATGATCCATCCATTAAAGCTTTAATTAAAGAGAGGGATTTTCTTAAAAAGTATATTGAAACCACTGCAAATGGCAAGATATCATTAACTGGAGATAAAAATTTAACGAAAGAAGAGGCACAAAATATTATCCTTAAATACAATGAATTAAGCAGAGAGGCTAAGAGAAATACTCAAATTGTAAATAACTTAGAGGCTAACCTTATTTCTCTAAAAATGAGTAAAGCCAAAAAAATTCAGCCATGGAAACTAATATCAATTCCTAATTTACAAGACTCACCAGTCGCGCCTAAGAAAAAGATCATCGTTGGTATTAGTACTTTATTAGGATTTTTTATTGGTTTTATAACTGCCTCATACATGGATAAAAGAAAAGGGATTATATATAATTTTGATGAATTTGAGAAATTATCCAATTTTCCTATTTTTCATCGCGTGAATTCCAAAGAAAAGTTTGAAATTGAAACTCACGGGAAATTATTAATCGATGCCTTTTCCAATAAAAATAATTCTTTAGGAATTATCTCTATTGGAAAATTCAAAAATAATTATCTTGAATTTTATAAATCATCATTAAAAGAATTCTCAAAAGAAAAATCATGTATTATTAGTGATAATCTTTTAGATACTAAAGGTTGTTCTTCAATTCTGATAATTGCGAATTTGGGGGTTGTTACTAGATCAGAATTGAGTCTTTTTATAGATCAATTAAAATTACAAGAAAATAGAATTCTTGGTTCTATTTTAATAAACTCTAAAGCAAATTAATGGAAACAAATTACAACAATAATTAATATTTATGGCAAGGTTATTAGTTGTTGGAGGGGCAGGCTTTATTGGATCTCATACTTGTATAAGTCTTTTAAATTTAAATCACAAGATAATTGTTTATGATAACTTTTCTAATAGTTCACCAAGAGCACTTGAAAGAGCAAAAAATTTATCTAATATTAAAAACATAACAGCAGACATTTTTTCATTAAAAAAGGGTGATATAAGAGATGAAATTTATTTAAATTCGGTTTTCGAAGAATACATTTCAAAAAAAGAACCTATAGAGGCGGTCATTCATTTTGCTGGTCTTAAATCAGTACAAGAATCTTTTATTAAACCTAATCACTACTGGGATGTAAATGTAAATGGCACAATAAATCTAATCAAAGCAATGCAAAAACATAATTGCAAGGTGATGGTTTTTAGTAGTAGTGCTACGATTTATGGTTATCCTGATAAGGTTCCAATCCCTGAATTAGCAACTATAAATCCTTTGAATCCTTATGGTAATACTAAGGCAACCATAGAAAATTTCTTATCTGATATAGCTGGCTGCTCAAATACTAAATTAATAAAAGCAACCAGCAATAATGGGTGGAAAATTGCTCGTCTGCGTTATTTTAATCCAGTAGGTGCGCATCAAAGTGGTTTAATAGGGGAGGATCCCAAGGGGATGCCTAATAACCTTTTTCCTTATATAAACCAAGTTGCAATAGGCAAAATTAAATCTCTTCAAATCTTTGGAGATAATTGGCCAACTCATGATGGGACTGGAGTAAGAGATTATATACATGTTATGGATTTAGCAGAAGGTCATTGTGCAGCATTGGAAAATCTTTTCCTTGAAAAGCCGCAATTATTAACTTTAAATCTTGGGACAGGAAAAGGAACAAGTGTAATTCAAGTATTGAAAGCCTTTGAAAAAATAACCGATAAAAAAATTCCTTATGAAATAGTTTCTAGAAGAAATGGGGATTCAGCGATTGCGATAGCTGATGTCACAATGGCAAAGAAAATAATTAATTGGAAACCTAAAAAAGGCTTAGAAGACATGTGTAGAGACTCTTGGAGATGGCAAATCAGCAACCCTAGTGGATATTAGATAAATAATCATCAATAAGCTAGTTAAATTGTTAATCTAGATAAAGAGATAAATTTTTCTGAAGAAAGATATTTTTTTCCAAGTCTTTTATAAAAATAATCAGATTTAATGATACCTGCCCGATTAAATGCTTCTAAAGTTTCATATGCAGCAACTGAAGAATAAATAGGATCACTATTTTTAAGATTTTTCCAGATATCATCACACATTAATATTGTATTATTATTTGCCAAAGAAATTGCATTAGTTATATCTGAACAAACTATTGGATATCCATGAGCACCATCAATCCAAATAAGATCGAACTTTTTATTTGGTAGAGAATTCAAAGTAAGTTTTAAAGAGTTGAATTGAATAAATTTAATATTTTTAAACTTAGATAATCTATTATTTCTTTCTAAAATAAATTTTTTTCTTAATTTATCATCTTTTCTTTCATAAATACTTTTAAAAATAGGATCGTCATCCTTAAGATCAATAGTGATAATTTCAGAGTTAGGAAATAGATTGGATAATAATATAGAAGTAATTCCGTCAAAAGTTCCTATTTCTAATATTGAGTTAATTTTAGTTTTGGATTGAAAAGCTATTGAAGCAAACATAATTAAATGTTCAGAATACATTCCATTACCTTCATCATAAATTTTTAAATTTTGCTTTCTAAGAATTTTATTAATTAATTTAATTCCTTGAGTTCTATCTAAGTTATTTTTAGAATACATTTTTTCCTGAAAGCCTAATCTTTTAAAATAATTTTGATAAAAATTTCTAATTTCGCATATCAGCTTATTTTTAATAAGTTTTACAAACCTAATTAAAAAATTAATCATTAATCTAAAATTTATTTAAATCATTTTAACAAAAATAAAACTCTAAAAATATATTTCTGATAATTAGAAAAATTTAAAATTTTTTATAAAAGATTAAGAATGAAATACATCAAAGTTAACAGAATGGATATCTGGATTTTTTATAATAATAGGTCTGCATATTGGAAGTTTTGAACAAAATGATAATTGACCTTTATATTTTTTTAGTGTGAAATATTCTGTTCCCATAGGTTTAATTAGCAATTCCAAATTTGGAATTATCTGAGAATTGAAATTATATTCAACAATAATTTTTAAACTTTTGTTTGTAGGATTATTAAATAGAACATGATAAAGCGAAGTAGATTCAAATTCATAAGAAGGGGTGTAAGAAAATTCAAAATTTCTTTGCTTAGCTGCTGAATTATTTAAATTAGATGGATTAATTACTCCAAAATTTCCATGCAAACAACTGCCTATAGATTTTTGATTTTTTTTAAAAAAAGTATATCCACGATGTTGCAAGGAAATTAGTGATTTACTACCTAAGATGTTTCTGATTTTCAAAGAAATATCACAAGGAATTATTTCATGTGTAAATGATAAGTATTTATCTTTAGTTTTAAATCTAGGTAAATCAAAAGACACTATAAAATCTGAAGATTTAAAATTAATTTCCTTAAATTTTTGGCCATTTTTAGAATAGAAAACAAATTTATGCAATACTTTAATATTTTTCTTTAAAATCAAAGCAATTGTATTTTCTGCTCTGAATATATTTTTGTAATAAGAAGAACAATAAAAAAAGAAATCGCTATAAGATTCATCAGGTCGCAGCTTTGATAATAATGACATGGGAGAAAAGTTTCTTCTAATAAGATGATTAACTAATATTGTTCCCTTTATTCCTAATAATTTTTTTAAATTTTCCTTCATTATCGCAACCAATTATTTCTAATTTTTGAGATTATTTTAAATCTCTCTACGCCTAAAAATAATTCATGTGGAGGATGTGTATGTTCTGCACAAATCTCACGGATTTCATTATCTATTCTAAAACTTATAAATATTGGAATAAAACTAGCAGTCTTACAAGTTAGTAATAAATTAGAGTGATTATATGATAATGAATTTTTTGGTAATAAATATGATTCAAAACTATTACTTTTTACAAAATATTTTTTTATTAATTTATTTTCTTTAAAATCAAAAATATCAAATTCATGAAAATTATTTTCTTGTGATGATTTATTTAAATTCATCAATAAAATATATGTTTTGGAATTTTTTTCAAAATCTGATCTAAGAATATCAGTTGAGAAAAATGATTTCCCAGTTAAAGTTAATTCATAAGGAAATTCTCCTTGATAAGTTGTTGATACATTATCTAGTTGAAAATTATAAGCGGCTCTTTCATTAATAGGTGACTTATCTATTCTTAAAGAATAAGGTTTAGGAAGAATATTAGTTTTTTTTGGATTAAGCTTATTTTCAGATGGAATAACAACAGCAAATTCATTTTTATCTAAATCCAAATTTTCTTTTACAAACTCATAATTCTCACCAAACTCGCATTTTTTATCAAAAATTTTTACCCAGGCATTTTTTTCAAGAATATATAAACTAAAAAAAATATCTTTTTTATTTATATTTTTTAAAAGTTTATATCTTGCATTATTGGGATAATTAAAAACTTTTATAGAAGATTTAATATATATATTTTCTTTTTTACTAATCAAAATATCGTTTGGTATTGGGTAGTACGAACTCATTAAATAAATATTTCACAACTATTTAATTTTATACTAACTTATTTTAGATAAATTTCTAATTGAACTTAATCAACTATCAAAGAAAATCTTAAATAAATTACATTTAATATTTTAAATTATTTAGAAGACTTCTTAAGTATTAAAGAACTATTTTTTCAACTTTGATATTTTTTAAATTAGGTTTAATTTATCAACTATAATTATGATTATTGGAATTAAAATTACTCTTAATGAAAATTTGCGTTATACCAGCTAGAGGCGGTAGTAAAAGAATTCCAAGAAAAAATATAAGATTATTTTGTGGTGAACCTATGATATCCTGGTCAATCAAAGCAGCAATTTCAAGTAATATATTTGATAAAATAATAGTATCTACTGATGACAAAGAAATATCAAAGATTTCACAAAAATATGGAGCAGAGATTCCTTTTTTAAGACCCAAATCATTATCCGATGATTTCACAGGTACAATTCCAGTTATTAAACATACAATAAATTGGGTTAATAAAAATATTAATAGAGTTGAATATGTATGTTGTTTATATGCAACTGCCCCTTTTGTAGAACCAAGTTATTTAATAGAAGGTTATGATAAATTGATTAATAACGATGTAAATTATACTTTCTCTGTAACATCTTTTCCTTTCCCAATTCAACGAGCAATCAAAATTAGCAAATTAAATCGTGTAGAAATGCTGAATCCAGAAAATTTCAATAAAAGATCTCAAGATTTAGAAGAAACTTTTCATGACGCAGGTCAATTTTATTGGGGGAAAGCCTCTTCATGGATTAACGAAGATATATTTTTTGCAGAACATTCCTGTCCCATTATTATTCCTAGATATAAGGTACAAGATATTGATAATGAAGAGGATTGGATTAGAGCGGAAAAAATGTTTAAAGTTATAAATTATTAGAAAATGATAATTTTCAGATGCGATTCATCATCATGGATTGGAGATGGTCATATAAAAAGATGCTTATATCTAGCAAAAGAATTAAGAAATAGGGGTGAAATTTGCGAATTTATTACAGTTGATTATGAAGGAAACGCAATAGAAGAAATAATATCAAATGGATTTAAAGTAAGCAAAATTAGCAGAGATTTATATAAAGAAAAAAATATTGCTGAGATAGATAAGTGTAAAAGAGAGAAAATTATTAACTTAGAAGCAGATGCGCAAGAAACAATAAATTTACTTTTAGAAAGAATACCTGAATACGTCATTGTCGATCATTATGATCTTGACATTAATTGGGAAAAGATCGTAAAAGAATTTTGTAAAAAAATATTTGTTATTGATGACTTAGCAAATAGAAAACATGATTGTGATATTTTACTAGATCATAATTGGAAAGAGGATATTTTAAAAAAATATATTAACTTAACTTCTAATAATTGTATTCAATTACTTGGATTAGATTTTGCTTTATTAGATTCAATTTATAATGAAACTCAAAAAAAGATAATAAATAGAAAAGGAAAAATAAAAAATATTCTTATTTCATTTGCAGGGGGAGATTTAGAAGGTATGACCTTAATGACATTAAAAGCATTTACTAGCCTTAATATCAAAAATATATTTATAGAAGTAATAGTAAAAAAAGAATCTCCAAATTTTAAAGAAATTCAAGAAATTACAAAACATTCTAAAAATATAAAAATATATAATTATCAAAAAACACTAGTACCTTTTATTGCTCGAGCAGACTATGCCATAGGCGGAGCGGGGATGAGTTGTCTTGAAAGGTGTTGCCTAGGATTACCTAGCACAGTAATTTCATTAGCTAAGAATCAAGAAGATGTAATTAAAATTTTATCAGAGAAAAAAATAATAAAATATCTTGGTAGATCTGAGGAAATAACTGAAGATAAATTAAAAATTGAGATTTCAAGATTATTAAATTTAAAATTAAATGAAAAATTATCAATTAATTGTAAAAAAATTATCGATGGTCTTGGAACTATAAGAGTAGTTGATTACCTTTTACTCGAAAAAAAGTATTGTATCGATATTAGAGATTCTAACCTCAAAGATTTTGATTTTATAAAATCAATAAATATTAAAAATCAAACCCTTATAAAAAATTATAAAAACAATCTAAGAAATTTAGAGAAATATAATTCTTACATTGTTGAAACAAAAAAAAGCAAGCTTAAAATAGCATGGATAAACTTCCAATTAAATAATGATTATTTATTATTAAGTTTTTATTTTCCGAAGATTATTAATCAAGAAGGATTTAAATTCAAAATTTTAGCACTTGTATTAAATTACTACAAAGATTCAAGCCCCAAAATGCTTAAAATAAAAGAAATTTCCAATTTAGCAGAAAAAAAATCAAAAGAATCGAATCTAAAAATTGCTTTCTGCAGCAATAGCAATAGCTGGATTAATATTTTTATTTCAGAACTAATTATTGAGCTTACTAATCAGGGATATATTTGTTTATGGGTTAATTCTCATGAAGATATTACTCCATCTGATATTTGTTTTTATTTAAGCTATGAAAAAATTGTAGATAAAGAATCCTTAAATATTAATAAATATAATCTTGTCATTCATGAAAGTAATCTACCTTTAGGAAAGGGTTGGTCGCCATTAACTTGGCAAATAATAGAAGGTAAAAATAAATTTCCAATTACCTTATTTGAAGCCAGAGAGAATGTAGATAGTGGAGATATTTATGCACAATCCTTATTAGAATTTGATGGCTCAGAATTATGCGATGAATTGAGGTATAAACAAGGACGTGAAACTCAAGGATTAATTTTTGAATTCATTAGAAATCTTAAAAATGGTAAGTTAGTTCGAAAAAAACAATTAGGAAAAGAGAGTTTTTATAGAAAAAGAAATGCGCAAGATAGTGAGATTGATCCAAATAAATCCATAAAGAGTCAATTCAATCTAATGAGAACAGCTGATTCTAAAAAATATCCCAGTTTCTTTACTCTTAATGGAACTAGTTATAAAGTTATTATTGAAAAACAAAAAAAATCATAATGTTAAAAGTTTTATTTACAGGGGCAGGCGGGGCAGGTTATGAAGCTTTTTACAGACTTTTAAATAAAAAGTATGACATGCATTTTTGTGATGCGAATATTGAATTAATTAACAGCAAAATTCCTTTAAATAAAAAACATCTTATTCCGCTAGCTAATGAATCTAATTTTGAAGAAAAAGTACGGGAAATTTGCATTAATAATAAGATAGACTTGCTTATTCCTGGCGTAGATGAGGAATTAGTTATTTTATCTAATTTAAAAAATGAACCTTCAATAAATGTTCTTTTACCTCCTTTAAAATTTATCAAAATTCATTTAAATAAATTAAAATCTAATCAATTCCTAATAAGTAAAAATTTACCTGCACCTAAGGTAATTAGGGCTGACTTAGGATCTCTAAAATTTCCTTGTATTGTAAAACCAATTTATGGAAGAGGATCAAGAAATGTTTTTTTAGCTAATAATGAAAAAGAAGTAAATGCACAAATAATTGTTGCACGAAAAAAAAGAAGTGAATTTATTTTGCAAGAATATATCACTGGACAAGAGTTTACAGTAAATATTTCTGCGGACAAAAATGGAGAATTAAAAGCAATAATACCTGTTAAGGTTAAACTTAAAAAAGGTATAACGATATCAGCTGATTTATCAAAAGATAAAGATGTTATTGAAAGCTGCGAAAGAATACATAATACATATAAAGTTGGTGGTTGCTATAACATACAACTTATTAAAGATAAAAATGGCCTAATCAAGCCTTTTGAAATTAACCCAAGGATATCAACAACAACTTGTTTATCAATTGCTGCGGGAGCAGATATTATAGGTAATTTTCTTAATATAGATAACAATATAAATCCTAATAGAAAATCTTTTGAATATAATTCAAAAATTTCATTAAGACGTTTTTGGTATAATGAAATATCAGAAAACTAAAACTAAATTTAAATTTTATGAATCAAAAAATTAGATCAGAAATTAAATTAAAAGAATCTAAAAAGATAGGAGATTTACATAAACCATATCTAATCGGAGAAATCGGAACAAACCATAACCAGGATATAAATATTGCTAAAGAACTAATTAAAGAAATAGCAAAAGCTGGTTTTGATTGTGCAAAGTTTCAAACCTATGAAGCGAATGAAATTGTAAATGAAATCATAACATCTAAAGACTATAAGCTAGAAAATCTTTATGGTAATATTCCTGCAATTGATATGTTTGATAAATATCTTAAAACCCCAAAAGATTGGTTTCCTGAATTAATTGAATTATGCCATGATTTAGGGATTGATTGTGCTACTACAATTCATGGATCAAATGGAATTAATTGGATAAAAGATTTAAATTTTGACCTTATCAAAATTGCTTCTATGGATCATAATAATTTTCCCTTTTTAAGAAATATTATAAATAATATAAAACAACCAATATTAATTTCCTTTGGAATGGCAGAATTTTATGATATCAAAAAAGCACTAGAAATCTTAAAAAATCACAACCCAGGTATTGGGGCATTTCATTGTGTATCAATCTATCCTGCAAGTACAAAAGAACTAAGACTTTCAAATATAGAGTTTTTAAAAAATAATTTCCCTATTCCAATTGGCTTTTCTGATCATTCTGATGATGTAATTAGTTCTTCTTTGGCAATGGTTCTTGGATCATGTATTTTTGAAAAACATGTAACTCTTAATCGTTGTTCAAAAGGTCCAGATCATCCTTTTGCATTAGAGCCAAATCAAATGAAGATTTATGTAGACTCTATTAATACCTTATATGAAGATTTAAATAAAAAAGAGTTCAAACCACCTTCAATTAAAGAAGCTAAAAATAGAAAAGATTATTTAAAAAGCGTTGTAGCAAAAAGGGACTTAAAAAAAGGAGATTTAATTAGTGAAAATAATATAACATTGGTAAGACCTGGAACTGGTATCCCTCCATCAGCATATGATGAGGTTATTGGTAAGAAATTAAAAAGAAATATTGCCAAAGGTAATGTTTTAAATTGGATAGATATAAATAGATAATTGTGAGAATTTTAATATTGGGAGGAACAAGATTCATTGGGAAGAAAATATTAAATAATTTATTAGATTCTAGTAATGAAATTTGGGTAATTTCTCGAAGAAAATTTTCAATAAAAAATAAGATAATTTTTTTAAATATGGAAAGAAATAATGGTATTAATGCTCTAAAAGATAAGGAATTTGACCTCACTATTGATTTTATTGCTTACGAAGAAAAAGATATAGCTAATATTTATAATAAAATTAATTCAAAAAGATATATTTTAATATCTACAACTTGGATTACAAGGTTGTGGGAGGGTAAGGTTGGTGATGAATTTAAATTAATTAACAATAACAATCTTCATTTATCTGAAGTGACCAAAAAATATTTAATAGGTAAATATCAATGCGAAAAACATCTTCTTAAACTAATAGAAAGGGGTTTTAATGCAAAAATTATAAGATTTCCAATTGTCCTTGGCAATGGCGATCATACAAGAAGATTAGATTTCTATATAGAAAGAATTATGGACAATGAGCCTATAATTCAAATAAAAGATCACAATAATAAAGTTCAAATAGCTTGTTTAAATAATTTGTCTAACGCTTTTATAGAGTGGATAAACATTTGTGAAAAATATCCTATAAATATTTGGGAAGCTCTACCAAATAATGGTCTAACTTCTAGAGAACTTATTAAAAGTATGGCAATCTCTTTAAATAGAGAAATTGAATTTATAGATATTCCTAAAATAAAACTAGAGGAAAACTTACCAGAATTTTTAATTTTAGAACCCTTTTGGAAAGAAAAAAATTTGGATATTTCCAAAACAAATATTTATAAATATATTAAATTAGAGCCTAAGTCATTTTATGATTGTACCTTTGCGAATAAAGTTATAGAACAAACTGATTTAAGAAAAAAGGAAATAAATTATTTTGCTAAATACCTATGAATGCCAAAAGATAGAGAAACTTCTAAAAGATATTGGCAAAGTTTTAATAGATTTTAAAAAAAATTATCAAAATAATGGTCTATGGGTTAAAACACAATATAAATCTGAAGTTGATTTAATATCTGAAAAACTTTTAAAAAATGGTCTTTACAAACTCAAGCCAGGGATTCCTATAGTCAGTGAAGAGGATTTAAATTCTCATAAATTTTACAAATCAGAAATATACTGGATAATTGATCCTATAGATGGCACCGCAAGTTACTGTAATGGCTTTAGTGGTTATGTAATTCAATTAGCACTTATAGAGAAAGATGAACCTATAAATTCTTTCATTTATTGCCCAGAATTGAAGAGAATGTATACAGCAACAAAGGGAAGAGGGGGCAGACTTAATGGAAAAAAACTTTGCATCAAGAATAATTCAAAAAATATAATAATTGTTGATAATTATCCAAATCCAGAGGGTTTTACAAAAATGGTATTTCAGAAATTAAATTGTTCAAAATATTTAGAATCAGGTAGTTTAGGTCTTAAAATATGTTTAATAGCAAGTGGTGAAGCCAATCTATTTATCAAAAATGTCGTTGTAAAAGATTGGGATCTTGCTCCTGGTGATTTACTCTTAAGAGAATCTGGAGGTTATCTTTTTGATTTCAAAGGGGAAAAAATAAAATACAATACTTCTCTAACAAAAGAAGAGGGAATAATAGCAATAAATTCCATGGAAAATTATAAATTAGTAGAGAATATATTAGAGTTAAGAAGTTATGTTAAATAAAGGCCCTACATTAGTAATAGTTGCCCATCCTGATGATGAGGTACTTGGTTGTGGAGGTCTTATTGCACGTTTAACTGAAGAAGGACACTCTGTTCATCTTTTGGTAATTGCAGATGGAGAATCCTCGAGGCTAAATGAAAAAAATATAGAATCAACAAATTTTTTAATAAAAAAAAGAAATCAAGAATTAGAGAATGCAGGAAAAATTCTTGGATTTAAAACTATCGAAAGTCTTAATTATCCTGACAACAGACTTGATAGTATTGACCTACTAGATCTTATAAAAGAAATAGAAAAAAGATTAATAAGATACAAGCCTGAATTAATTCTTACTCATTATCATAGTGATCTGAATTTAGATCATAGAAGAATTAATGAAGCGACCTTAGTCGCCTGCAGACCACTGCCTGGACAAAGTGTCAAAGAAATTCTTTTTTTTGAAATTCCATCTTCCACAGAATGGGTAATAAATTCTGGAAAGCTTTTTTCGCCAAATTATTTCATTGATATATCTAAAACTATTAATAAAAAATTAAATGCTCTAAAATGTTACGAGAAAGAAATAAGAGTATTCCCTCACCCAAGATCTTTAAAAGCCGTAGAAAACTTAGCATTGTGGAGAGGAAGTATTTCAGGTTTAAATTATGCAGAAGCATTCATAATTTCAAGAAAAATTACATAAGATGGTAAATTCAAAAAAATGTCGGCAATCTTAAAATATTCAGTTGTTATAATCGGTCTTGGTAATATAGGGATGAAATATGATTTTGATAATCATTCAGAAGAAATAATACTTACACATGCCAAATCTTTTCATATTAATAAGAATTTTAATTTAATTGGAGGAGTCGATTTAAAAGAAAAGAATCTTAATGCATTTAAAAAAAAATATAAATGCAATGGCTTTAGTGAAATTAAAGAAGCAATGATTAATTTATGCCCAGATATAGTTATTATTTCAAGTCCAACTAATAAGCATTTCGAAAATATAAAAGAAGTTTTTAAATACCACACCCCAAAAATAATTATCTGCGAGAAACCTCTTTCTTATGAAATAAATGAAAGTAAAAAAATACTGGAGTTATGTAAGTTTAATAATGCAAAATTATTTATAAATTATTTCAGAAGAGTTCTTCCCGGTAACTTAAAAATTTTATCTTTAATAAATTCAAAAGAAATTAGAACTCCGTTTCAAGGGACTTGCATCTACTCAAAAGGACTTTTTAATAGTTCATCACACTTTATAAATCTATTTGAATTTTTATTTGGGAAAGTGAAAAATATAAAATTAATAAATAAAAATAAATCTTTATCAGATCCTGAACCAGATTTTGAAATAGGATTTGATGAAGGGAATATAATATTTTTATCAAATAAAAATAGTAATATTTTCCTTAATGATGCTGAATTAATAATGGAAAATGGAAAATTAAATTTTGAGAATGGAGGCGAAGATATATTTTGGAAACCTATTATAGATGACAAAAGATTTTCAGGATATAAGGTTTTAGCTAAACAAGCTCAAATTATTAAAAATGACTTTGATCGTATTCAATTTTATTTTACAGAACAACTTAATCTTGCTATAAAAGGTCAAGAGAATTTCTTATGTAATAGCCAAGATGCATTCGATACCCAAAAGGTATTACAAAAAATAAAAAGCAATTATGAACTTTAATAATAAAGAAAAATTAGCTATTAATGGTGGCGAGAAAACAATTCTTAAACCTTTTCAAAAGTATAATTCAATTGGATCTGAAGAGTTAGAGGCTGCAAAATTAGTTATTGAAAGTGGAGTATTGTCTGGTTATTTAGGCAAATGGGGGCCAAATTTTTTTGGAGGGCCTAAGGTTAAAGAATTTGAAAAAAATTGTGAAGAATACTTCAATGTAAAACATGCTATCACCGTTAATTCTTGGACATCTGGTTTAGTAGCTGCTGTAGGAGCTATAGGTATAGAACCTGGTGATGAGGTTATTGTTCCACCTTGGACTATGTGCGCAACAGCAACTGCTATTCTTCACTGGAATGCTATTCCAGTTTTTGCCGATATAGAAGATCAAACCTTTTGTATAAGTCCGGAATCAATAGAAAAAAATATTAGTAAATATACTAAAGCAATTATTAGTGTTGATATTGGTGGACATCCAGCAAACACAACCGAAATAAATAAAATTGCTAAGAAATATAATTTAAAAGTAATTTCAGATACAGCTCAAGCCCCTGGTGCAAAGGATAATGGAAAATTTGCTGGGACTCTAACTGATATTGGAGGATATAGTTTGAATTATCATAAACATATACATACTGGAGAAGGTGGGATATTAGTAACTAATGATGATAAATTAGCTGAAAGAATGTATCTAATTAGGAATCATGCAGAGGCTGCTGTTGGTGATATGAAAATAGAAAACTTAAGTAACATGATTGGACATAATTTCCGCCTAGGGGAGATTGAATGTTCTATTGGAATTGAACAACTTAAAAAATTAGATAATCTGCTAAAAACAAGAAGAGAAGCTGCTGAAAAACTTACTCAATCTCTAAAGAATTTAAAAGGATTAACAACTCCTATAGTAAAAATGGGGTGCACACATTCCTACTACATGTATTTCATGAAAATAGATGAAAATATAACAGGCGTATCAAGGGATAAAATATTTGATGCTTTAATAGCTGAAGGCCTTCAAGGCCTTAGTAAACGATTTGCCAATTTACATCTTCTGCCTCTTTATCAAAAAAAGATTGCTTATGGTACTAAAGGATTTCCTTGGACATCTGACTTATGCAGAAGAGAGATTAACTATCAAAAAGGTATTTGCCCTGTTGCAGAAAAACTTCATGATTCAACTTATATAGGTTTTGAGATGTGCTTATATGAACTTTCAAATCATGATATAGAAAATATGATTAAAGTCTTTCAAAAAGTTTGGGATAATCTTAACTTATTATGAAAATTTTTAAATCATAAAAATAAAATCATTGTGTGTTTTAAGTTAAATAATTATCAAGATATTAGAATAAGATTTTAGCTTGAGCGATTTACCCTTATTGCAGAATTTATTTAGCAATTAGCTAAATTGCCTTCAAATTTATTTAAAGAAATAAACAAGGCCAAGCGGCAATTATTACAAACTAATCGATGAATAATCTTTAAATTTAAAATAAAACAAAATAAAAAATAAAATATATTATAAATAAAAATTTATTTTTCATATGAATAAATATATTTTTAATTCTTCTGACTCTATTGGTATAGTTGCAAATGATGCAGGGGCAGCAAATTTAATACTAGGTTGGATTAAAGAACAAAAAAATCTAAATTTATATTTTTGTTTAAGTGGCCCAGCTATAAAGATTTTTCAAGATGAAATGTTTTTCAAAGAAAATCTTGATTTAGAAGAAACGATTAATAATTCAAGTGTAATTATTACTGGTACAAGTTATAAATCTATGCTTGAACATAATGCACGTATTTACGCAAAAAAAAATAAAATAATCAGCATCGCTGTTATTGATCATTGGGTAAACTACGAGGACAGATTTATTAGAGCATGTAAAAAAGTATTACCAGATATTATTTGGGTTTTTGATGAGTTTGCTGAAAAAATTGCTAAAAATATTTTTACAGAAACTAAAATCGAAGCTTATGAAAATTTCTATTTGAAAAATCTTGTAAGAAATATAAAAAAAATTGAGAAAGTAAAACTTAACTCAGAAACTAACATACTTTATGTATTAGAGCCTATAAGAAAAAAATCAATCAAAAAAACTCCATTCGAATTTGAAGTATTAAATTTTTTCTTGAGTAAAATTAAAAATTTAAAATCGAAGAATAATTTAAAAATAAGACTAAGACCTCATCCATCTGAAAAATCAGAAAAATATGAAAAATGGATGAAAGCTAATAACAATTTGAGCTTATCTATCACTATCAATAGAACTTTAGAGGAAGATATTGCTTGGGCTGACATTGTAGTAGGGTATGAATCTTTTGCATTAGTTGTAGCTAGTGCATCATCTAAAAGATGTATTTCATCAAAGCTACCAAAAGAAAAAAATGCAAACTTGAAGATTAAAAATCTTGAATACCTCAGAGATTTTAATTATATTTTATAAGAATAAATTTAAAAAAATTTTTTGGAATTTATAGAATTGGATAGATTAATATTTAGAGTAGATAGATTATTTCATTTTTAAAACTTTAATATTCCAATCTAAATTTATTACAAAACGGTATTTTTAATTATTTCAAAATATTTATAAATTTTAAATAATTAGAATATTTTTTAATGGCAAATTTCTTCCAATTTTTTACTAATTATATTTGGTTTAGAAAAATCAACTGATCCAGAAAGAAGTTTCTTCAGTGTCTGGTATTTAATCAAAATATCTTGATCATTCTTAAAACATTTACTTATAAGTACTTTAATTTCTTCTAAATTTTCTGGAATACAGAAATAAAATTCAGGATGATAAGTATCTTTTGATATATTATTTATAGGAAAAAGATTATTTATAAAAATCACCTTTTTGCCATACGCAATAGACTCTTCAGCTAATGAAGTTGGCACAGAAATAATTAAGTCTACTTCTTTACATAACGAATAACTTACTAGAAAATTTTCATAATCGATTGATAAAAATATATTTTTTTTTCCATAAATTTTTCTTAGAACTAAGTTCTTATCAATATTACTTAACGCTTTAAGTCTGATTATTATCGCAGAGTTAGGAAATTCATCTGCGACTTCAAAAACATATTCCATAAAATCATTAAAGGCTTCTCGACATGTTGAGGGGAAATTATCCTGAGGGATAGAAAAGTACCCTAAAAATAAAATCTTTTTTTTAAAATCATGTACTGATAAAGTTGAATTTGATGTAAATTTTGTATCTTGTATTTTTATTAAATCTTTTTTATAAAAAAAAGAAATTCTCCACATTCCAAAATTAATTAAATTTTTACTAATTATAGTAAAGTTTTTATTTAGGTTATTTTTATATAAATTTCCACCTATCAAATAAGTATCTACAATCGCTCCATAATTACACCACCATGAGGTAACAGGTCTCTCCTGGAAGCAAATTGTTTTGATTTTCAATGATTCTAAAGCTATAGCTAAAGAATTAGAAAACAAACCATCATAGTCATATATAAAATTTGAAATATTTTTATCTTTAAAATATTCATACCAGGTTTTATATTTAATAAATAAAAAAGCTGAGTACAACAAACCATATAATTCATCAATATTTTTTGCTTTATAAAAATTTAATAAAATAAAATTTAAACTTTGAATAATTACATTTATTTTGATTCTTTTGTTAATTTTTATTAGTTCTTTGTTGTTATCTAATTTTTCATTATTACTTTGATTATTAGTGTAAATTAAAACATTGTTTATATTTAAAGGACTATTTTTATCATCTGAAAAATAGTGATCTTTTCTATATAGTTTTCCATAATTTATAGATTCGTGTATCATTAAAGCTATATTTTTTTGATCTGAACTATTGCTTGAGCTAAATTTCTTTTGATATTTATTCTTTCTAAATAATTTTAATAAATTAGGAAGTTTTTTTATTCTTTTTAGGCTTAAAATTGCAGAAAGAACATCACAAGGCAAATAAAAGTGCCTCAACTTTACATTGAAATTAGAACCATTTTCTTTACACATATAATCATGAAAACTAGTGTGTAAAATAAAAATTTTATTCTCTTTATTTCTGAAGAATATTTCATAATTGATATTAATTGATCCAATTACATGAAAATTTAAACTTCTTATAAAAGCAGCTCTTATTTTATCTCTTGTATCACTGACATCTTTAAAAAGGTCATTATAGTAAGAATCAAATTTACTTTTAAAGTATCTTGAGGTATATTCCTGAAAATAATTATATTCACCAACATTCCATTTCTTATATAGATTTTTACTTTTTTGATTTCTTCTTTTAAATGTAAGTGGTATCAAATTTTTATAATCTTTTTTTATTTTTTTTTCATGATAATAAATTTTTATACCAAATTTTAATAAAGGAAGTATAAAAAAAAGAGAATTACTGCTGACTTTATCAATTACAATCATTATTTTAAATTCGATAAAAATTACTCAAAATTAAATACTTAAAAAGTTAATAAACAAGAATATCGATAAAAGGGTATATCAATAATTTATAGATTACAAAATTATTGTAACTTGAGAATAATTTCTGGTTGTCTAGAAATTTTATTTGGAATTGATAAGAATTTTCTTTCTAAAAAAGTATCATTCAATATTTCTTTAACCACTTTACATTCACCAGGCCATAAATCCCTATCGAGACCCTCATCAAAAACGAGTAAAGACCCTTTTAATAAACGAGACTTAATATGTTCATAAGCAATTTTAGTAGGTTCGTATAAATCAAAATCAAAATAAGCCAAACTTACTAGAGCGGGATTATCCTCAGTAAAAAATTCGGGAATTGTATTGCATGCGTCGCCTTCTATAAGTTCTAACCTATGTTCCAAATTGTATAAGTCGATCATTTCTTCCATAGATTTTTTATTCCCTAAATATCTTCCAATTTGAGTTTTAGCATAATCACCATCTTCATTAACTGGATCGGGTAAACCTGAAAAGGTATCAAATACTAAAATTTTTCTTTTAGATTGAGGCTCTAACTCATTTATTAATTTAGCCATAAATAGAGCTGTAGCTCCTTTCCAGGTGCCAAATTCGCAAAAATCACCTGGAATATTTAATGCCTCAAGAGTTAATTCATAAATCTTACAAAATCTCAAAATAGTTTGAGGACTTGCAAATAAGGGGAAATGATCAATAAAATCAAAAATGTTTTCATTTAACAATTTTTTTATTTCTTCTCTTGCAGGAAAAATTTTCTTATTACTTTCTTCTCTATAATTCATACTGTTAATATATTATTTCTGTTATTTTAGAGGTTATCTTTAAATTAATAAATCATTTTTTATAAATAGAAACCAAAAAAACTTAAAATCTTTAAATTTTTTGTTAAATGTCAATAAATTATGATGTTCTAAAGATTTGTATTTCACTCGTATACAATTTTATTTTACAGAGTAATTTAATCTTGCTATAAGAGGTAAAAAAAATTTCTTATGTTATGGCGAAGAAGCCCTCGATACTCCAAATTTATTAAATAAAATAAAGATTAAATTATGAAATTCACCAAAAACAATAAATTAGCTTTCAAATAAAGATATGGAAATGATGATTAAAGCATTTAAAAAAGTCTGGGATAATCTTAACTTATTATAAAAATGATAAATTATGCTCTACTTTCTGTAAGAAATCATCCTTTATTAGAATATTTTTTAAATGAACTAAAGTCTAGAGATAGTTTACCAAAAGCAATTATATTTGATAAAAAAAATCTATCAGAAGAAGAGATTGAAAGATATTGTGATAGAACTGGACAAAGATTAGATAAACTAAATTTTTTTCAAAATATTAATTATCATTTAAAAATATTTGATGTTGAAAGTCATAATAATAATGAAATCTTAAATATAATAAGAAATTTTGATATTGACTTTTTAGTAAATGGAGGAACTCCAAGAATCCTTAAACAAGAAATAATAGATGAAACTAATTTTGGCATTTTAAATTGTCATCCTGGAATACTCCCTTTTTTCAAAGGATGTTCTTGTGTTGAATGGTCTATATTCCAAGATGAACCTGTAGGAAATTCAATCCATTGGATGAACAAAGGGATTGACTCTGGACCTATTGTTAAACATAAAATAACTGAATGTTATAAGTCAGATAATTATCAAGATATTAGAAAAAGAGTCTATCAAGATGGAGTTAAGCTTCTTGCAGAGTTAATTGAGCAAATAGCTAAATCCCCTTCAAATTTATTAAAAGATTCACACAAAGGGGAAATTATATCTGGTGGAATATATTATAAACCCATGGATGAAGATTCATTGGATATGGTAAAAAATAAAGTAAATAAAAAACAATATAAGTTTCAGAACTAATTTTTATATGAATAAATATATTTTTAGCTTAAAAGATTAAATATTAATGATAATAACGAAATCAAGTGAAAATTGGATAAAATTTAATCAATCACTAAACCTATCTATTACAGTTAATATAAGTTTAGAAGAAGATATAGCCGCTAGCTTTGATAAGTACGGTTTGTAATAAGAACCTCCCTTTAACCTCATTTTCTTTTTCGCAATCTTAGAAAATGAGGTTTAAATATTTTTATAAAAGAAAAAAATATAAGGTAAAAATCCAGTATCAAAAATAAACTCTTCGAATTAAAAAATATCTATGCCTTTGTATATTATTTACTTTAAAAAAAATAGTTTTTTATTTATAAAGAATATGTAGATATTTGGCGCATCTGCAAAGGTTTACAATCCGTCTTTATGAACCTAGCCAACAAAAATATTTAACTTTTAGAGAATTTATCTCATCTATAGGTGAATTTAATGATTAATGAATTAAATAAAAAAGATACTTTAGAAAATATTTATAGAGATTTAGAATCTGGAATGCCAGAGAATAAATCTATAAAAGAGTATGCCCTTCCTAATGCAAGGCAATGGTTAGGTGGAAGATTTGTTGCTATATGGGTTTTGCCAATTTATTTCATTAGAAAGTTTGCAAAGTTTTCTTCCTCATCCGCTTTTGTTAAACCATATTCTCCCTCTGAAAATGGTCCATCATATAAACAACCGGAAACTCTATTTACTGCTTTGAGGAATGTTTTTAAGGGTGATGATCATTTGAGATTTTTTGATCATAGATTTATTGGTATTTGGGTTTTACCAATTGCCATAACTGGGATAGTTTTTGAAATCTTATTAATAGCTCCTACTAATAACAGTACACCTTTTAATTAAGTATTTCTAAGATCTAGTCTTTAATTTTTAGGATAACTAAAATTATATTATTTTTTTTAAAAGTTCTATTGAAAATTACTTAAAAAATTAAGATAAAATTTTTTATCTTTGAGTTATTTTGTTTTCAAAATTAGATGGTTTAAATAATTGAGAATGTTTGACTTACCTTTTAATATAAAAAAAATATCTTATTATTTAATGTTTAGGAAAATAACAACCGCAATTTCTTTTAAAATTGAAAGTACATTTGAAGAATGGGTAAAAATTTTTGATAGTAAAGAAGCAGATCTAAGACATTCTGAATTTGATATTAAACCATTATTAGAGGATTCAGTAAAGATGATCCTAAAAAAGTAATTTGTATACAACAGGCCAGTTCATAAATCCCGAACCTTGAAGTACACCTCACTAGCAATCAAAGATATAATAATTTCTATAAAAGTTGTTTTACTATATTATTATCAAGAAATGTATTTTATACTATAAAAATAAAAGGTTGGTCTTAAATAATATTTAAAAAAAATAATTAACTATATTTCCAAATAATTTTAAATATTTAAAGATTACTATACAAAATTTTTTATAATAAGATAAGACTATTTTACAAGGCACTTATTAAAAAGTAATGAAAAGAGGTATAAAATTCAAATTGAACAAAAACCAAATGAATTTGATTAAAAATTATATACATTCAGAATTTTTTAAAAATAAAGAAAATGATAATTATTCTCCTTATTGGGAAGCGGAATCGAAATTATTAAGATTTAGTTTTAAAGGATCTAATGAAATCTCAATAACTGGTAATTCAGGTTTTTATGTGCCAGCAAACAAATACAAACTTTTAATCAAAAAAATACTAGATTTTGATTTTTTAAGAAAAAAATTAATTTTCAAAATTAAATCTAAAATTTCATCAATATTTTCAAGACCTAAATATATGAGTCATATGAAAGCATTTGATGCTGTTATGTCAAATAAGCTTATTTCCGATCCTGATCTATCTGATTACAGATTTGATCATCTCAAAAATAGCATTAAATTCAAAAATATCATTCAAAAATATAAAAATATAGTAAAAGACTATAAGGAAATGACATCTATGAATTTAAATTTAGCTGAGGAAAGAAGTAATATTATTTTTCAATACTATTATAGAAATTTATTAATTCCTTTCTTAGAAAATAAGCCTAAAGATGTTTTTTTAGAAGTTGGTGCTGGAAGTGGTAATTTGGCTTTAATCTTAGCGAATACATTTTCACCAAAAATATATTTAATTATTGATTTGCCTGAAGCGTTAATAAATTCTTATATTTTTCTATCAACTAAATTTCCTTTTTATAGATATATTTTACCTGATCAATTCAATCCTAAAACATTACATAAAGAAAACAATTACAAAAATACTACCTTTATATTTTTAGTCCCATCTCAAAAAAATCTTATCCCAGATAATATTGTAGACTTATCAATTAATACCCATTCATTTCAGGAAATGGATCAAAATATAATTTCAGATTATTTCAAACTTATATATCGTTTAGGTAAAGATAATAGCTTATTCTTTTGTTCAAATAGAGTTGAAAAAATACCCACAAATAATAATCCTTATACAGAGATTCAAGTTTCACCTCCAAACAATTTTTACCATTATCCTTGGCAAAAGCGTAATGAAACATTAATTAATGAGATTTCCAAATTACACAGACTTGTATGCGCAGATGCAGTAGCAATTAAATTAGAAAAAATAAAAAATAAAAATTAATAAATAAAAATTAATAAATTTTTACGAACTATGATTCCCTATGGTAGACAGGATATTTCTAATGAGGATATTGAGAGTGTAATCGAAACTCTTAAATCCGAATTTATAACTCAGGGACCAAAAGTTCTTGAATTTGAAGAAGCAGTAAATAAAAGGGTTGGATCAAGTTATGCGGTTGCAGCTAATAGTGCTACTAGTTGCCTCCATTTGGCGTGTAAGGCTCTAGAATTGAAAGATAATGAATGGGTATGGACTAGTCCGAATAGTTTTGTGGCAAGTGCTAACGCAGCATTGTATTGTAAAGCTAATATTGATTTCGTAGATATAGATCCTAATACCTACAATATGAGTTGCGAAAAGTTAGAAGAGAAGCTTGCAGTTGCGAAAAAAAATAATCTTTTACCTAAGATCATAATTCCAGTACATTTTGGCGGACAAAGCTGTGATATGGAAAAAATTTTTCAGTTATCAAAAGAATATGGGTTCAAAATTATTGAAGATGCCTCACATGCAATTGGTGGTGAATATAAAGGAAAAAAAATTGGTTGCTGTGAATATAGTTCAATAACTGTTTTTAGTTTTCATCCAGTAAAGATAATCACTACTGCAGAAGGTGGAATTGCTACTACTAACGATAGAATTCTTGCAAAAAAAATGGCTATGGATAGGACTCATGGAATTGAAAGATTAAATCAAGATCATATTAAAAATAGAAATTCAGAAATATGGAATTACCAACAAAATCGTTTGGGATTTAATTATCGTTTAAATGATTTGCAAGCTTCCTTAGGAATTAGTCAGTTAAAAAGGTTAAATGAATTTATAATTAAAAGAAATAAAATTGCAGAATTTTATAATAAGAATCTATCAAGTACTGGAATACAGCTCCCTCATGTAATTGAAGACTCTAAGTCGAGTTATCATTTATATCCAATAAGAGTATCCCTATTAAAGGGAGGCATAAATCAAAAAAAATTATTTTATGAATTAAGAAACAACAACATAGGTGTAAATTTACATTATATTCCAATCTATAGACAACCATATTTTAGAAAACTTGGATTTAAAAAAGGATACTGTGAAGAAGCAGAACGTTATTTTAAAGAAGTAATTAGTATTCCAATTTTTTCAAAATTAAAAAACATAGAGCAGCAAAATATAGTCAAAATAATAAAGGAAATATGTAGTGATTCAGGTTTATAAAAAATGGATACTGTAATACTAATATTTCAAGCTTTGATTTGTTCATTTTGCCTTTGAATTAACTTGTTAAATAAATTCAATATTTATGTTGCCTTCCTCACTGCTATTATTCATTTCTACTCAATGTAATTATCTTTTAATGGTTTGGATATTATTTAAGTAATTTTTAACTCAAATATGACCAGATTAATTTTCATTTGAGATATTTTCTTATAAAGGTTCCATTGAATTATGATTTGCTTGTAAAAGTTTTTTAAATTTTTATTAGATATACTACAATCAAATTATCGTAATATTTTATTAAAAAAATATTGATTTATTTCTTATGAGATAATTAGTTCAAGATTTATTTTGTAATGATACTTAGGAAAAATATTTGCAAAAGGATAATGAAGATGTTTCCCTCTTATCCAAACCCCCAAAATCCTCATCTTTGTGAAGTTTTTAAAACTAATGAATATATTTATGGCTCAGATGAATATCAAAAATCAATTCGTTATTCTTCTTCTAATGCTGATTATAATTGGGAATATAACTCCAAAATAAGTTGGATGGAGAAATATTTTTTCCCAAGAATTTCTCCTAAAGATTTGGAAAACAAAATACTTTTAGATCTTGGATCATATACCGGTGGCCGTATTACGGCTTGGACAAAAAAATATAAATTGTCAACGGGATTAGGGCTAGATACAGACTCAGTCTTCAAATTAGCCTCTGAAGAATTTTCAAATAGTCTTAATGTTAATAATGTATATTTTGAAACAGGAGTTGGTGAGAACTTACCATATGCTTCTAATTCTATTGATTATGTAGTGTCTACCGATGTTTTTGAACACGTTCAAGATTTAGAAATGGTTTTAAATGAGTGTTACAGAGTTCTAAAAGATGGAGGGAAATTACTCGTTGCATTTCCCCAATATTTACAACCACTTGAAGCACACCTAGGCAAGGTTACGAATGCAATTGCACTACATTGGTTTTTCTCAAGTGAGATCATTACTGCAGCTTACAATGAAATAATAGAAGAAAGAAAGCCGAATTCTTACTGGTACAAACCAATATCGTATCCATTACGTTCCTGGGAAAAACTATTTAGTTTAAATGGTACTTCTATAAAAAGCTTTAAAAAATTAATTAAAAATCAATACTGGGTTTCAAGAAATTTTAAAGTTCAACCAATTCTCTCTGATGGAAGGAAATCAGAGTTGTTCAAATTTAAGATTTTAAGTCGCATTACTTTCCCATTGGCTCATATTCCCATTATTAATGAATTTTTTTTAGGAAGAATAAATTGTATATTGACTAAATAATACAATTCTGAATTAATTAAATATGATCAATACTTTCATTTATAAATTTTCAAAAATAAGATAAAATAAAGCTCTTAAAGATAATTATGAAATCTGAGACTAAAATACTAATTCCAGCGAGAATGGCTAGTACTAGATTTCCTGGTAAACCATTAGCTCCAATTGAGGGCATACCAATGGTTGTTTATTGCGCAAGGAACGCTTTAAAAACTGGTTTGGATGTTTTTGTCTGTACTGATTCAAAAGAAATTCAATCAGTTTGCAAATTATATGATGTTAAATCAATAGTGACTCCAGATTTTAATACTGGAACTGACAGAATTGCATGGGCTAGCGAACAAATTAAAGCAAAGTATTTGATCAATTTGCAAGGTGATGAACCCCTCATAACAAAAGATTCTATAAATAAGATTGTCAGCATGCTTCCTGATTTGGAAAAAACTCAGAATCTAATACTTAATGGAATTACTCCAGTTAATTCTGAAGAAGCATTTGACCCAAATAACGTAAAATGTGCAGTTATCGAAGAGAATAATAAAGTTTTATATTTTTCTAGAAAACCACTTCTAAATAGTGAAGATTCCAACATAAATGGAACTCACTATTTCAAACAATTAGGATTATACGCAATGTCATTCAATACCTTAAAAAGATTTGCCGCTCTTAAGCAAAGCAATTTAGAGAAAAGCGAAAAAGTTGAATTACTTAGATGGATAGAAAATGGTTATCATATTAAAGCTTGCATTATAAATAAAGAGAGCATTTCAGTTGATACTCCTCAAGATCTTGTTAATGTAATCGAAAAAATAGCATTGCAAAATAGTTGAAAAAAGTTGAGGCTGTTTTTTTTGATTTCGATGGGGTCTTAATAGATTCTCTGCCCGCAATGAAAAAAGCTTGGGAGATATCTAGAGAATCTCATTCTTTGATTCCTAAATTTGAAGAATTCTCTAAATATTTAGGTATGCCATTTAATACAATTCTGGATAATTTGCAAATTTCTAAGCAAAAACATTCTTTAATTAAAGAAACTTACTCACGTGAAGCGCGCAAAAATATCAAATTAATAAAGTTAAATCCCAATGCAGAAAAAATTATATCTTGGTTGCGAACAAATAAAATTAAAATAGCTATCGTTACTTCAAAGGATTTTGTAAGAACAATTGAATTAGTGGAATATCTCAACTTAGAGATAGATTTAATAGTAACTCCAGAAAAGACTTTAAAGGGAAAACCTCATCCTGAACCCTTATTTTTTGCTGCAAAAGGGCTATCAATCCCAATATGCAACGCTATATTTATTGGTGATATGATTTCTGATATGAGAGCTGCTTACAAAGCTAAATGCAAATATTTACATTATTTATATGGATATCAAAAGCTCAGTTTAAATTCTTTCGCTTATGGTGGAAATATTAATTCACTTTGGGAAATTAAAGAATATATAAATCTAATTTAAATAACTTAATTTAAAATAATCCATATTTCAAAATCAGAACTTACATTTTTCTCCAAACTCCTAATAATTTTCCTTGAAAAACAACTTGATCTAAGTCTAATTGAATTGGTTCGTAAGCTGAATTTGCAGCCTCAAGAAATATTTTCTCACCTCTCTTAAAAAAATATTTTAAAGTCGTCCCTAATCCGGGTACCATTGCACTAACTATTGTTCCATTACGAAGGGAGTATGAATCTGTAATTGGCTCCATCAAAACCATATCTCCATCTGCAATACATGCATCTATCATAGAATCTCCATTAACTGTAAGAGCAAAAACATTTTTCTTTGTGAAAACATCAGAAATATCAAAAATCTCTTGAACATCAGAATAAGTTTCAATTAAACCTCCAGCTGCCACTGAACCCATGATTGGTACACCTCCTATAGATTCATCAACTATTTGCATTGTTCTTGCTTTACCTTCTTGCCATGAGATGTACCCCTTTTCTTGCAAATGTTTTAAGCGACTTTGAATAGGAGCAGGAGATTTTAATCCCATAGCCTGCATCATTTGCCTGATAGAAGGACTATGTTGAAAATCTTTCATATAATTTTTTATCCATCCATAAAGCTCATTCTGAGCTTGGGTAAGATCATCCCCTGAAGAAGTTTGCATGAAACAAATGTACTCTAATACATTTGTACCTCCTTAAGAGATAAATAGCAATCTTTTCATGAAAGAAGGCATGCAAGAAGTGCTTGTTGAACATGCAATCTATTTTCTGCTTGTTCAAATATTCTACTTTTTTTACTTTCAATTACTTCATCAGTTATTTCTTTAGATCTATACGCTGGTAGGCAATGAAGAATAATTACATCTTTTTCAGCCTTGCTTACTAGATCATTATCAACAGTATATCCATTAAAAAGCTTATCTTTCTCTGCCTTTTTATTTTCTTCCCCCATAGATGACCAAACATCTGTATAAATTACATTTGCTCCAAAAACAGCTTTAATAGGATCATTAGTGATTTTCAATAAATCTTTATCTTTATAAATTTCATAGGCTTTTTTTATCACCAGAGAGTTAGGTTCATACCCTTTTGGACATGCAATTCTAACTTCAACTCCTAATAATGCCCCACATAAAATAAGAGAATTTGCAACATTATTGCCATCACCTATGAATGTTAAAACTACATTTTTAAAATCGACAAATTCCTCTTTAATTGTCATGTAATCAGCCAAAGCTTGGCAAGGATGTTCTATATCTGTGAGAGCATTGATAACTGGTTTAGAAGACCATTTTGCATACTCTTCCAAATCAGATTGTTTGAAAGTTCTTATGGCAAGAACATCGCAGTATCTGCTTAGTACTCTTGCTGTATCTCTAATTGGCTCGCCCCTTCCAATTTGGGAAGTAGTAGGATTTAGATCAACTGTAGTACCACCAAGTCTTGACATTGCCACCTGAAAGCTAACCCTAGTACGAGTAGAGGATTTATCAAAAATCAGACCTAAAACTTTATTTTTAAATTCAAAATTTGAATTTTTGTTTTTAAGATTTTTAGCCATCTCTAGAATATAAAAAAGCTCTTCACTTGAGGTATTCAAGCTTGATAAGAAATTTTTATTAGCAAGCTTTATTGGTTTCAACATCTAACTTTTTATAAAAAACTTAAATTCTACTACGCAGGCATTTTACTTTCTGCCAAGAGAGTTTTAAGATCCTCTCCTTCAATAACTTCTTCTTTAAGAATTTTTTGAGAAATCGATTCAAGAAGAGGTAAATTATTTCTCAAAATATTAAGTGCAGTTTCATGAGCATCATCTACTAAGTCTCTCACTTCTTTGTCTATTGCTTGAGCGGTAGCATCACTAACAGATCTTCTAGGGTTGTTGCCATTTCCTAAAAACTGACCTCCACCTTGTTTGTCATAAGCGAGAGGACCAAGAATATCACTCATCCCAAATGTACCAACCATTTGTTCGGCTATATCAGTTGCTCTCTGTAAATCGTTTGAAGCTCCAGTAGTAATTTTCCCAAAGACAACCTCTTCTGCAGATCTTCCACCAAGAAGTGTAGCTATCTGTCCTTTAAGTTCTTCTTTTGAGTTAAGAAATCTCTCTTCCGTAGGTAACTGAAGAGTATAACCCAATGCGCTCATACCTCTAGGAACAATTGAGATCTTAGCTACTTTGGAACCTCCTGGCATCAGATGTCCAACTATGGCATGACCAACTTCGTGATATGCAACAACTTTTTTCTCATCATCTTGAAGAACTCGACTTTTCTTTTCTAAACCAGCCACAACTCTTTCTATAGCCTCGTTTAAATCCTGTTGTTCTACACTTTTCCTTTTTGCTCTGGCAGCAAGTAAAGCAGCTTCATTCACCATGTTTGCTAAATCAGCCCCTGCGAAACCACTAGTAGCTTGAGCTATAGAATCTAAATCAATTGAATCTGCAAGTTTAACTTTTTTTGTATATATTTCCAATATTGTTTTTCTACCTGATAAATCTGGCCTATCCACTAAAACTTGTCTATCAAATCTTCCTGGCCTTAGAAGTGCTGCGTCAAGAACCTCTGGTTGGTTTGTTGCAGCTAATACAATAACTGGTTTATCAGCGGATGCAAAACCATCCATTTCGGTAAGAAGCTGGTTAAGAGTTTGTTCTCTCTCATCGTTACCTCCAACAACTCCCATTGAGCCAGAACGACTTTTACCAATAGCATCCAATTCATCAATAAAAATAATACATGGTGCTTTTTTCTTTGCTTGTTCAAATAGATCTCTTACTCTTGCGGCACCTGCACCAACAAAAAGCTCAACAAATTCAGAACCTGAAATAATGAAGAAAGGGACTTCTGCTTCACCTGCTACTGCTTTTGAAAGCAAAGTTTTTCCCGTTCCTGGAGGTCCTACAAGAAGCACTCCTTTAGGTATTCGTGCGCCTATATCAGTATATCTTTCAGGTTTTTTTAAAAAATCAACTATCTCTGTTAATTCATCCTTTGCTTCATCAACTCCTGCTACATCTGCAAAAGTTACTTTTGATTCATCATCAGGAACATAAACTTTAGCTTTACTCTTAGTAAAACTCAGAGCACCTTGAGCACCTCCTCCTCCCATACTTCTTCTAGCGAAGAATTGTAAAACAAGGATAAAAATCAAAGGAGGAACAACCCAGCTCAAGATTGTTGAGAAGAAATTAGGTTTTTTGGGAGGAGCAGCTGCAAATTCAACCCCTTTACTCTCTAACCTTTGTGGTAAGTCCATATCAAAAATTGGGGTTGTAGCTAAAACTGAGGGTGCCCCTTCTTCAGCCCCATTTAACTCGTATCTAATCTGTTCTTGAGTTATGTATGCACGTTTAACTTCACCATCATTAACTTGATCAATAAATAAAGAATAAGGAACCCTAGGGATTTGCATATTCTGGTTAGGGAAAAGACTGCTAAATAGAAGTAATGCTCCTACTCCTATCAAAATGATATTTACAATTCCAAATCTTCTATTAGGTTGATTATCGTCTTGTCTTATTGGCATAGTTATGAACAATATTGGTTTCATTATAAACTAAACGAAAAGTTTCCGTATCTGTATTGTTTTTTTTGGGTGAGAACCGTACGGTACTTTGACCCATGAAAATTTGTAAAAAAATTAATTCTTTAATGAACTCTTAAAACAGATATCATTTCCAATCAAACTAAACTGAGAATCACTTAGTTTAATAACTTCGCGCATTTCTCGAAAATCAAAATCACTTAGGGGATTCATACTATTTTCTCCCCCTAAAATTTTTGGGGCAATAAAAGTAATAAGTTCTTGAATACAATTAGATTGAATAGCGGCAGTAGCCAATCCTGGGCCACATTCCCAAAGCACTTTATTACAGCCTCTTTTTGCGAGTATTTTTGAAATTAACTCAGGATTATCTGATGATACTTTTTGAACCTCAACGTATTTCGGAATCCTTTTGAGGTAATTTTCATTTGCTGTAGAAGAATCATAAATAACTAAAGTTTTTGCCTTATTACAATCCCAAAGATTAGATTTTGGAGGGAGATCTAAACTTTTTGTGAAAACAACTCGCAAAGGTTCAGGATTTTTTGAACCTCTTGTAGTCAATAGTGGGTTGTCTCTTCTTAATGTGTTTCCCCCAATGATTATTGCATCAAATTCTGCTCTAAAAGAATGAACTAATGACCTTGATTCATTATTAGTAATCCATTTACTTTTCCCATTTTTTAAAGCTATTCTTCCATCTATACTCATTGCCCATTTAAGAACACCAAATGCCTTTTTAGTAATATTCCTATGAATGAAAGCCTTATTTAGATCTAAGGATTCTTTTTTACATAATCCCAAATGAACTTGTATTCCAGCTTCCTTTAGAAGCTTAATACCTTTACCAGAGACTCTTTTATCAGGGTCTTCGATAGATACATATACCTTTTTCAAACCAGAGGATATTACCTTATCTACACATGGAGGTGTTTTACCTTGATGACAACAAGGTTCGAGATTCACATACATTGTTCCACCTCTTGCATCCTTTTTTAAATTATTAAGTGCCATTGCCTCTGCATGAGGCATCCCTGCCTTGAAATGAAACCCTTCTGAAACAAGGCTTCCGTTCTTATCAAGTATCACTGCTCCCACCTTCGGGTTAGGACTAGTTGTATTTTTACCTAAGGAAGCCAAAAAAATTGCTCTCTTCATCCATTTTGTATGGCTTACATTTTTTTCAGACATCTCCAAAAATCAAATTCAGTTCATTGATCTCCACTCTTTAACAACGAAGGGAGGAACAGGTAATTCAGAAAAAACTCCTGACAAAGATAATCTTAATGGCCTGTTTTTATCTAAATTTTTAATCAATTCATCAAGGTCGAATTCTACTGCAGCTTGTCTTCCATCATTTGCTAATTCTATATTAAGTAATGTTTTATCATCTAAAAGCCACTGTTTTCTCCCTGATTCAACCTTCAAGTCAGTAGGATGATCAATTCTGAGATTCCCTGGATATCCTATTACTCTCAAGATCAATTTATCTTCAAAAAGAGGTGATTTATAAGCTACTAATTGCCAAGTTTCAAAGTCTAAATCCCTTAAAAACTCACTGCTAGCATTTATTAATACCCCATTTATTTCTGTTTCTGCAACTTCTGCAGATACTTTTAATGGGTTAAAAATAAAGGATAGTAGTAAAAGCAAAGGTAATATTCCTTTTAAGAAAATATTTTTATTTGATTTTGTAATTTTCTTCATTTTCAGAATCCATTAGGGCATCTAGAGTCACAGCTGTTCTTACAATAGCTTGATATCTTTTGATTATTTTACGATTTTTTTCTATTACTCGAGATAAATTCAGAGTGTCTTTTTCAGAATAACTACTTGTTAAATCGCTAGAATTTTCCTCAATAAACTCAAATTTACTATCTTTATTAATTAGAGTTAACAATAAATCATGTAATCTCTTTCTCCTTTCAGACAATTACTTTAATATGATAACTCAAATAATAATAAGATAAATTAATAAAACATTCAAACAACTTAATTCCATTTAATTAAATATTGATGACTGAAGTTAATAGAAAAATTCATGTAATTGGGATTAATTCTTATAAATTTGAGGATCTATCTTGCGATTTACAAAATCTATTTTTAGAAACAGAAAATATTGCAGTTCCAAATTCATATTTCGAAGAAATTAAATCATGGAGCGAAGAAAATGGTTTATTAAAGAAGAAATCATTTTTTTCGAGCAAAAGTAATAACGAACTTTTTAACTGGCTTAGATCTCAAAAAACTGATGCTATTTTAATTTCTAGAGGAGATCCACTTTGGTTTGGAATTGGAAGAATATTACTAGAAAATTTTTCAAAAGAAGAATTAAGTTTCTACCCTTCAAATACTTGCATTCAATTAGCATTTAGTAAGTTAAAGATTCCGTGGCAAGATACTGTTAATGTAAGTATTCACGGCAGAGATTCGATTAAGTTAGTTGAGGCTCTTAAAGCAAGACCTGCAAGTTTGACTATTATTACGGATTCAAATAATAAAAGTTTAGAAATAATCAAAGAAAACTTATCAGAATTAAATCTGATTGACTTCTATGATTTCTGGCTCTGTGAAGAAATAGGCTTCGACAAAGAAAATATAAGAAAATTAAATCTTAAAGAATCATTACCGACTAATATATCAAAATTGAACATTGTTGTTCTTACTAAATCAAAGATAAATTACTCAAACAATAATCTCCCTATTTTCGGAATTAGTGACCATATTTTTAAAACTTTTGATGACAGGCCAAATTTATTTACTAAAAGGGAGATTCGCGTCCAAATCTTAGCTGATTTAGAGCTTCCTAAAAATGGTGTAATCTGGGATATAGGAGCAGGTTGTGGTTCAATTGGTTTAGAGGCATTAAAATTAAGGCCTAATTTAGATTTATTCTGTATCGACAAAAGGATTGGCTCAAAAGAATTAATCCTAGAAAATTCAAAAAGGCTTGGCGTTAAACCAAAATTTATTTTTGAGGAAGACATAAATAATACCTTTAATAAAAGAAATTTAAGTTCCTTTGGAAAACCTAATAGATTAGTGATTGGAGGATGCAATAAAAAAACTAAACTTCAAATAATTAAAACCCTGGCTCAGGTTATGAATATTGGAGATATTATCGTTATCCCAATAATTGACATTCAAACTATCAAAGAACTGGAAGAGGAATTAGAAGATAAAGGTTTCAAAACAAATTTAAATTTAATTCAGACATATAAAAGCTTAAGTATCGCTGAAGGAATGAGATTAGAACCAAATAACCCTGTTTTTATATTAAAGGGAAAAAAATATATTTAAATAATTTTATTTGTTGGGTTTAGCGACATGGGGTAATCCCCAACCTAGTTTATTTCTTAAAACTTGGAAAAATTCATGGTCTTCAAGTCTAATAAACTTTACTGCATGTTTACTTTTTCTTATTAGAACTCTATCTTCAGGCCAAACATAACAACCAGCATTTCCGTCAACGACCATTACCAACCTTTCAGGTGTCGCGGGGAAAACAGTCACTGGCTCTGAATCATTAAAAACCAATGCCCTAGATGCCAATGAATGAGGAGCAATTGGAGTTAATTGCACTACTGGGCAATCAGGTGTAATAACTGGCCCTCCAGCACTTAGAGAATAGGCAGTTGATCCAGTTGGAGTAGATAAAATTACTCCATCAGCCGATATATCCACAGGAGCATGTCGCCCTATAGAAATCTCAAAATGGCACATACTTGTTAGAGGCTCTCTATGAAGAGCCATCTCATTAAGGCAGAGAGACTCCCATCTCCTCTGATCATTCCTCATTACACTAACAATAAAGCAAGTTCTTTCTTCAACATCCCAATTTCCAGCAATTATTTTATCTATTGCTTCATCAAGATTTGATAAATAAGCTTCCGCAAGAAAACCTAAATGACCAGTATTTATTGTAAGGATTGGAATTTTAGCAGGTGCTGTTTGCCTTGCTGCAGAAAGCACAGTTCCATCTCCACCAAGAACAATTGCAAAATCCATTGACGAGTCAAAACCATCGGGAACACAGTTTGCATATCCCAAAGGACGAACATGTTGATCAGGATTAGCAAACCCAACCATTCCACCAGAGCTACTAACTCTTACAACTTCATAACTGGATTTTTCCAATTTTTTCTGAACAGAACTTGCAGTTTGAACAGCAAGTTCTTTTCCATCATTAACGATTAGCCCTGCTTTACGTACCAATCAAAAAACTTAAACTATTCCTATTTTAAACTAATTTGCTGGACAATCCTAATTTAAAATTTCTATTTTATTAGAACTGTTCTAAGAATCTAAGATCATTTGTATAAAATTTTCTGATGTCGTCAATCTGATGTCTGACCATACAAAATCTTTCAACTCCTAATCCAGCTGCGAATCCGGTCCATTTCTCGGAATCTATTCCTAATTTTTCTAAGACCTTAGGATCTACCATTCCGCATCCCATTACTTCTAACCATTTACCTTTCCATTGAACATCTACTTCTGCTGAAGGTTCAGTAAATGGGAAATAACTAGCTCTAAATCTTACAGGAATATCTCCAAAAAATGTCTTTAAAAAAGTAAGAACCGTTCCTCTTAGATGACTAAAATTAATACCTTGATCTATACATAAAACCTCAACCTGGTTAAAGACAGGGGAATGAGTAGCATCTACAGCATCTCTCCTATATACTCTTCCAGGGGCAATAATTCTCACTGGAGGAGGATTTTTCTCAAGGTATCTTATCTGAACGGGAGAAGTATGTGTTCTTAAAAGTCGATTTTCATCTAAGTAGAAAGTATCCTGCATATCTCTTGCAGGATGATTCTTGGGTATATTAAGAGATTCAAAATTATAAAAATCAGTTTCTATTTCTGGGCCACTTTCAACTGAATATCCTAAACCACAAAAAATATCTATTATTTCATCTTGAGTTGATATTAAAGGATGTTTATTCCCAGGAGGGATTCCAATTGAAGGAATAGTTACATCAATTTTTTCTGTTTTAATCTTTTTATCTAAGGCTTCAATATTTAGTTGATTTTTTCTTTCTGTTATTAATTCTTGCAAATTTATCTTTATTAAATTTGCCTTCTGGCCCACAATTGGTCTATCAGAAGCAGATAATTGACCCATTGTTTTCAAGATAACTGACAAATCACCTTTTTTCCCCAGCAAAGACACTCTCAATTGATCCAACTCTTCATGAGTATGAGAATTATCTATATTTTTTTTTGCTGTAAGAGAAAGATTATTTAATTTTTCTTCAATTTGAGTTAATGATTCAATTTGACTCACTGATATAGTAAAGATAAGTATTACTTTATCTTACTTAAATATCGTCCATAAATAATAATGTATTGATTAATGAAACCGTTAAATATATTGATTAGTAATGATGATGGTGTTTTTGCCGCGGGGATAAGAGCATTAGCAAAATCAGCGCAAAAAAGAGGGCATGAAGTAAAAGTAGTATGTCCTGATCAAGAAAGATCAGCTACTGGACATGGCCTTACTTTACAATCTCCATTAAGAGTTGAAAGAGCGGACGAATTATTTAGTGAAGGAATTAAAGCTTGGGGATGTTCAGGCACGCCTGCTGATTGCGTCAAATTAGCCCTATCTGAACTCTTGGATAATAAACCTGATTTAATTCTATCTGGAATAAATCACGGGCCCAATTTAGGGACAGATATTTTTTGTTCAGGCACTGTCGCAGCAGCTATGGAAGGCACTTTAGAAAATGTTCCCTCCATGGCGATAAGTGTAGCCAGTTTTAAATGGAAGAATTTTGAGTATGCGGGAGAGATTGCAATGAATATTGCAGAGCAAGCAATTAACGATAATTGGCCAGCTTCACTTCTACTAAACTTGAATATACCTCCTTGCGAGAAAAGCAAAATAAAAGAATTATCCTGGACACGATTATCAGTAAGAAAATATAAAAATCAATTTTCCAAAAGGGAAGATCCAAGGGGTGACGATTATTATTGGTTAGCAGGTGAGGTAGTTTTAAATCTTAAATCAAAAGGTTATGGTCCAAAAAACTGGCCCAGTGACGTATCCCAAATACAAGAGAATAAAATATCGCTTACACCTGTAGAACCCGATTTATTTTGGAGGGGTAATTTATACGACTTACCAAAAATTAATAATTCATTTGTAAATCCTTCTTAAAAGCCATAAAGAAAAGCAAAGCCCAAAAAAGTGAGCAGCAATAACCTGTGTATTACTGAGCACTGATAATATTTCAAGTCCTGTAATTGGAATATCAGATGTAGCTGTTATCAATTGTCCAGTTGTTTGAGAGGATGCTTGAATAAATAGGGCACCCATAAGAGCTTGATATCCTATTAATCCAAAAAAAATTCCAAATAAATCAACTATTAGACCTCTTTTTATTAATTTACTCGTTTGTCCTCTTGAAGGTCTTGCATTGCTCGCGATTGCTCTACCCGTTCTAACTATTAACCAACCTTGCCAAAGACTAAAAAGTAGTAAAATCAAGGAAATCGTTGTAAGTGATAACCCAGGTGCCAAGCCAAGCTGTCCTTCGCTATTATTAACAACATTAGAAAAAAGCAAAACAGCCGCGACAACAACACCTAAAATGGATTGAACCCAAAAGCGTATCCATCCAACACGCCGCATTCCAAATGAAAGGGACTGAAAATCAATTTTGTCAGACATTCATTTGATTGAATAAAATGTAATCTATTCAAATTTGCCATTAAAATCATAAAATTGCACGTAATCTTTTGATCTCTTTAATATCGCCATCTGAAGTTAATAATCCCACTTCAATAGCTATTGGGAGTTTTGATGGGCTACATGCTGGCCACAGAAAATTAATCAAAAGTGTTGTTGAAGACAATTTATATACCCCAACAATTGCAAGCTTCTGGCCTCATCCAAGAGAAGTTCTATACAAAGAGACTCGCCTTAGACTTGATTTACCTAAAGAAAAACTATCTATTCTTGAAGATCTCGGGATTGAACAATTAGTTCTTATTCCTTTTGATAAGGAACTATCTAAATTAAGTGCAGAAAGATTTGTAAGAGATATTTTGATAAATCAATTACAAGCAAAAAACATTTCTGTAGGTGCTAACTTTAGATTTGGTTTTAAAAGAAGTGGAGACATAAATACTATAAAAAATATAATTAAAGATACTGATATACAACTAAAAATTACTCCAATTTTAAAAGACAAAGAAGGTAGAATCAGCAGCAGCAGAATAAGAGATTTATTAGAGAAAAGTGATCTGAAAAATGCTTTTAAAATTCTTAATAGGCCCTATAGTTTTAATGGAAAGGTTGTAAAAGGTAAAGGTATTGGAAAAAGTATAGGGTGGCCCACTGCAAATCTTGAAATAGATGGAAGAAAATTTTTACCTGGAGAAGGAGTCTACGCAGCTTGGACAACTATAGAAAATACAAACCAAAAAATTGAATCTGTTATGAATCTTGGCTCCCAACCAACAATAAATCCTTTATTGCCATCTGCAGTTGAAGTTCATTTAATTAATAAAGATATCGATTTATATGGTTTAAATCTATATGTAGAACCAGTTGAAAAACTTAGATCTCAAATCCAGTTCAAGAATATAGATCAACTTTCTAACCAAATAAAAAATGATAGGGATATTGCCCTAAGAATTTTTAAAAATCACAAAAAATAAATTACAAATGCTGAACTCCAATAGTAAAGAAACTGAAGATTTAAGAATTTATCAAATTATTGACGCTAATTTAGATAGAGCTAGAGAAGGATTAAGAGTATTAGAAGATTGGTCTAGATTTGGCCTAGGCAAAAAAAAATATGTTGAAAAGATTAAAAATTTCAGGCAAATTTTAGGAAAAAATCATTTAGAAGTTTATAAGCAATCTAGGAACCATTTTGAGGACAAATGCAAAGGATTGACTCATCAAGAGCAAATCAACAGAAAAACCCCTGAGCAAATAATAAGTTCTAATTCGGGAAGAGTTCAAGAAGCGTTAAGGGTCATAGAAGAATTCTCAAGGCTACATAATCAAGAGCTTTCAAAAATTGCTTCGGAAATTAGATATGAAATTTATACGATAGAAGTCGACTTGTTAAGCTTATGCAGGTGTAAGAATTCTGAGGAAATATTAAAAGAAAATGACTTATATGTAATCACAGATCAAAAGGACAATTTATTAGAAATAATAGAAGAGATTTTAATTGCAGGAGTAAAAATCATTCAACATAGATTTAAAACGGGAACTGATAAAGATAATCTTCAAGAAGCAATTCAGATTAAAAATCTATGTAAAAGATATAATTCTTTGTTCATAATTAACGACAGAATTGATATGGCTCTCGCTTCTAATGCGGATGGAATTCATCTTGGACAAGATGATTTAGACTTAAAAACCGCAAGAAGATTATTGGGATATTCAAAAATTATTGGGATAAGCGCAAACAATGAAATTGATATTTCTAATGCCCTTAAAGATGGTTGCGATTATATAGGAATAGGACCAGTATTTGAAACAGCAACAAAAAAGAACAAAAAACCTATATGTATTGAAAAGATCAAAACATTAACAAAAGATTTAAATATTCCTTGGTTTGCTATTGGAGGAATTAAGTCGAATAATATTTCATATTTAAAAATAAATGGCTTCAAAAAAGTTGCCTTAGTTTCCCAATTAATGAATTCTGAAAATCCTAGAGAAGACGCTATCATGATCCTAAAAGAATTGTCTCATGAATATTAAAGTAAATGGAGAAGAAAAAAAAATAGAACTTGATCAAGAAAATGCTCTACTATCTAAAGCTCTACATTTAATGGGATACAAACCCAATACAATTGTCGTAGAGTTAAATAATTTGATTATTAATTCTATAAAATGGGAAAAAGTGAAACTTAAAGATGGAGATAATTTAGAAATCGTTTCAATAGTTGGTGGAGGATAAAAGATAAAATTTTCATATTTTAAAAATCTTCATAATTTTTTAAGTTTAGCCTTGAAACAATAACCAAATTTTTCCTGTTTTCGTTTTATATTTTTATTACTTTAATAAAAAAATGAAAGAAAAAATTGATAGTAACTCAAGATCCCTAAAATGGGAGCGAAACGGGGAGTTAGCACAAAAAGATCTCTCTGAGTTAATTGAAAGATTAAAAAATGTAGAAAGTGAACATACATCTTCTGAGCTTTCTAGATTAGGTACAAAATCAAACATAAAAGATTAAATTTGTTACTTAAATCTTGTCTTAATAAAAATTTGTACCAAATTAAAGTTACTGAATATATTTACAAATGCCGAAAAGATTTCCAGAATGGATAAATACAGAAGTCGTGATAAGAGCAATAAAAATGAGAGAGGAAGGAATACTTTCTAAACAACTTAATTTATGGATAGAAAACCTATTAGAAATAGAAAAAAAGTAATTATCTAGGTAATACTTTTAATAATTCTGAGAGCCGCCATTGCTGCTCCGTAACCATTATCTATATTCATAACTGAAATACCTGGAGAACAACTTGACAACATGCTATTTAATGCGGTTTCTCCATCCTTGCTAACGCCGTATCCGACTGAGACAGGCACTGCAATTATGGGTTGTGCCAACAATCCACCCACAACCGTTGCCAAAGCTCCTTCCATTCCAGCACAAACTATTAATACATCATATTTATTAATTTCTTCTAACTGACTCATCAATCGATGAAGTCCAGCTACTCCAACATCTATAAAAAATTGACAATACACTCCATAAATTTCAAGTGCTAATTGAGCTTCAAGCGTTACGGGCAAATCACTTGAGCCTCCCGAAATTATGGCAACTTTTTTGTTCGTATCTATTTTATTCTGATTTTCACCAATTATAAGGCAATTTGCTGCTTCATAGAATCGTGCATCGTCATATAAATCCAAAAGATAATTAGCCTTTACACGATTAATTCTAGTAATGAAAACAACCTCATTATTATTTAAAACCTTTTTTGATATTCTTTTTAATTGATCAACACTTTTATCTGCTCCCCAAATCGCTTCAACGAGTCCGATTCTCTTTCTTCTATCAAAATCAAATCTTATATCTAAATTCATCTTTGTTTATCTAGCTCCCCCTCGTAAATTAATTCACAAGGATTTGAGCTTACATTTAATGCGGTTTTAACATTATCTTCAAACTTTTCTTGTACTAAATTTACTTCAGACATTAATATACTTTTCCATAATTTTTTACTTTCCCAATTTACTAAAATTAAGGCCTCTTCTGTTTCTTTATTCCAAAATAATTGTCTACCCAAAAAACCCTTTTGAGAAGATAACCATGGATCCCATACTTCTTTTTCAGCATTTAACCATGCTACTTTTGCATCGGCAGGGACTTTAAGTCTTAATTCCTCTATGATCATTTGATCTTTATAAGAATCCATAGAAAGAGCTTTTAAATTAGGGTTATTAGATTGAAAAAATAAAACCACTAAGCAAATGAATATTAAACTAAATCGTTCAAATTTTCTTTTCAATTTTAATTTGAATTTCATTTCTTCTCAAGTAGTACTACAGAATGGCAACTTATACCCTCTTCTCTTCCTTCAGGCCCCAATTTTTCGTTTGTGGTAGCTTTAATCCCAATTAAATTTTCATCAATATTTAAGATCTCAGAAATATTTTTTTTCATTAACATCACATGTGGCAAAATTTTTGGCCTTTCGGCGATTAGAACACTATCAATATTATTTATTTCCCAACCATCTTTTCTTATCAAATCAATTATTTTTGATAATAAAAACAAGCTATCAGCATTTTTCCATTTTGGATCAGATGGGGGGAAATACTTTCCAATATCTCCCATTGAGAGAGCTCCCAATAATGCATCCATAATTGAGTGACTTAAAACATCAGCATCACTATGACCTTGCAGGCCTAAATTATCAGGGTGTATCAAATTAACACCACCAATAATTAAATTTCTACCCTTCACTAGTCTATGAATATCATATCCATTACCAATACGAAACTTTGGAGAGTATTTAGTCATATTAAATGTTTATATGTAAATGATAAAAATTTGTAATTTATATATAATTCCATTTGGATAATTAACGTAAAATTTAATAATACTTTTAACCCCCTTTCTAAATCTTACCAATAAAAAAGACCTAACAAGTTTTTAATTTGTTCATATTAGTTGTTTACTTTATAAGTTACACATTAGGTAATAAGAAACTTATTTAAACCTTAAAAATCCAGTAACTAAATTTTGCAGAGGGAATAATTGGGGTATGATAGTTGAATTATTTTCTGAAAAAGTTACAGAAAATTTGAAAATTCACATTTCAAAAATTAATGGGATTAAATATGTTTAAAAAATAATCTTAATAAAAAAGCTTGTAAGAGTAAACTTCCAATAAAAATCATCACTTAAAAAAAATAATTTTTTAAATTTAAATTCTAATGATTAAACTCTCAATATTTAAGAAACTTAGAAATCCGATAATTATATTTGGATCAGTGAGAGACTATCATGCTGTAGATTGGTACTTAAATTTATATAAAATCAATAAAAATATAATTTTTGTCAGTGATTGTAATCGCGGAGAAGGCATCGAGAACCAAATGCCCAAAAGTCATTCATATATACAACTTATATCTTTAGATAATTTATTGTTAGGAAGTCAATCAAAATTCGCAAATATTTGGAGAAACACTTTAAAAATTTTAATTCTACCTTTAAACTCGATTTTATTTCTAACTATTTGCTTTCTTCTTAATCCAAAAATAATACATGCACATCCTATATATTATGGATTGATTTGCAAAATATTAAATAAGAAATATATTATTACTCCTCAAGGAAGTGAAATACTCATTAGAGCAAAAAATAATTATTTATACAGATTTATTGCGGGGAAAATTTTAAGCGGAGCGAAGAGTATTACTACTGATTCTGATCTCATGAAAAAAACCATAAATAATTTATATAAACTAGATTCTTATGTTATTCAGAATGGCATTGATTGTTCATCCATTTTAAAGATTAAGGGAGACGAATCTTTATCAAAAGATAAATTCTTATTAAGCTTTAGATCAATACATGAAAATTACAGAATTCTAGAGATAGTAAAAAGCAGGAATTATTCAGCACCAAATATACCCATTTATTTTGTATATCCATTTTTTGATGATGTTTACTTTAGTGAAGTCAAAAAATACTTAAAGCCTTTTGACAAGTTATTGGGTAAAGTCAAGAAAAAAAAACTTTATTCTTTGATGGCAAATTCAATCGCAGCAATATCTATACCAGTTTCAGACTCCTCTCCAAAATCAGTTTATGAATCTATATTTTCAGGGGCACCCACAATACTTCGGGATAATCCATATCAAAATTATATGACTGACTCTATGAAATCAAGAGTAATTAATGTTGCCAAAGGAGATTTGAACAATTCTAATTGGTTAAGTAACTCAATTAAAAAGGCAACATATATAAGTAAAGATTATCTACCCTGCAAATTATCTTACGAAAAATTTGATTCGCAATTTATTCTAAATTCAGTTTATTCAATTTTGTATACCTAAATAATAATTTTTTACTCTAAAAAAATTAAAAAAGTTTTAATCTTAAATATAAAATGAATTAGATGAATAAATTTTTTATCAATTAGGAATTAATTAATAAAAGATCCATAAAATGTGACAATAATATATTTAAACTAACTAATCAAAAAATAATCTTTATTACTACCAATCAGGATAAATTTCATATTGAATATCTTTTAGAATTTTCATCGATTTATTAGGTTCTTTTCCAACTTTCTTATTTTTAAAAGACTTTTTATTACACTCATCTACAACTGAATCAGATCTCATATTTAACGTTCTCTCTATCATTTTCTTATCGCGCCATAACTTAATCTCCTTGTGATTACCACTTATCAAAACATCAGGTACCTTCATTCCTTTAAAAATTGGAGGTCTAGTGTAATGAGGATACTCCAACAGAGGAGAATTATGACTCTCATCAATTAAAGAATCTGGATCTCCGAGGGTCCCTGGTAACAACCTTGTCAAACCATTAATTATTGATATAGCAGGAATTTCACCACCTGAGAGTACATAATCACCAATAGAAACCTCTTCATCGGCTAAGTTTCTAACCCTTTCATCAAAACCTTCGTATTGTCCGCATATAATTATTAACTGATCAAAGGAAGACCATCTTAAAAGATCCTTTTGCTGCATTGTTTTTCCTTGTGGAGTCATTAATAAAGTTTTATTATTGGACGATTTATTTATTGAATCATGTGCTTTGTAAATCGGCTCTGGTTTTAAAACCATCCCTGAGCCTCCACCATAAGGCTTATC
>QCPG01000007.1 GCA_003212615.1 Prochlorococcus sp. AG-436-E22 | reverse complement strand
ACAGGCTTTCTTGTGGAGGCTTGGCCATGTGGTTTAGTTATTGAAATAGGAGCTGTCGCACAAAACTTTTATGATCCAAAAATCATAAATAAATTTTTAATAATAATTAGCTCTTTAAGAGAAGAGATAGATAAATTGAAAAACAATCTAATAGAACTACCACAAGAATTGATTGTTCACGTCCATCAAGAGAGTATAGATTATCCAAGAGATGAAAAAGGAGACATTGATGGCTTAATTCATCCTGAAAGAACTAATCAAGATTGGAAAATGATAAAAAAAGGAGATCCATTATTTCTTGATAGCCAAGGGATCGTTCATACATATGATAGAGATCAGTTTATTTGGCCTGTTTTTATTGGTGAAGTTGCTTACAAAGAAAAAAAAATAGCGATGAGCTATACAAAGAAAGAAGTGATTTATTGCCAAAATGAATGGATTCAAGAGTTTGAAAGCCTATAAATCAAGAAACGAGAACAATAAATTGATATTAGATAATAAGGATTATTTATTTTATAGATAAGTTTATTTAATAGTTTTCGCTTTTACCTTTTTTACTACTTTTAAATTTTTGTAAATCTAAACTCTTTCGCTCCAATAAATAACAGCTCCAAAAGCCTCTAATTGCAGTCTTCTATGTTTAGCTTCTTTTAAAGCAACGACCTCTTTAGATCTTTTTCCGTTGAGAAGCCATTCGATGATTACCAAGTTAAATCCTCAATAACAAAGAAAATATTAAGACATTGAGGTTCTCTTCTTGTGTATTGCAAAAAATAAGTTTACTTACAGCAAAATAATTTGCACATTTTCAGCAATTTTGGTCTAAAATCTTTTAAGCGGATTTCTTCCGTTTTTATTTACACGTCTCACTTTAGAGACATACTTTACGAACTCATGACAACTATTCAGCAGCAGCGTTCTTCGCTGTTAAAAGGTTGGCCACAGTTTTGTGAGTGGGTAACATCAACTAACAACAGAATTTATGTTGGTTGGTTCGGCGTCTTAATGATCCCATGCCTACTTGCAGCAGCGGCTTGCTTCATTGTTGCATTCATCGCAGCACCACCAGTAGACATCGACGGAATTAGAGAGCCAGTTGCTGGTTCATTCCTATATGGAAACAACATAATCTCAGGTGCAGTTGTTCCTTCATCTAATGCTATTGGTCTACACTTCTACCCAATTTGGGAAGCAGCTACTGTAGATGAGTGGTTATATAACGGTGGTCCTTACCAGCTTGTAATTTTCCACTTCCTAATTGGTATCTGTGCATACATGGGAAGACAGTGGGAGCTTTCATACCGTTTAGGTATGCGTCCTTGGATCTGTGTTGCATACTCTGCACCAGTTTCAGCAGCTTTCGCAGTATTTCTTGTGTACCCATTCGGTCAAGGTTCATTCTCTGACGGAATGCCTCTAGGTATATCTGGAACATTCAACTTCATGTTTGTTTTCCAGGCAGAGCACAACATTCTTATGCACCCATTCCATATGGCTGGTGTTGCTGGTATGTTCGGAGGATCTCTATTCTCAGCTATGCATGGTTCACTTGTTACTTCATCTCTAATCAGAGAAACAACTGAGACAGAGTCTCAGAACTATGGTTACAAGTTTGGCCAAGAAGAAGAAACATATAACATCGTTGCAGCTCATGGCTACTTCGGTCGTTTGATCTTCCAATATGCAAGTTTCAACAATAGCAGAAGTCTTCACTTCTTCCTAGCTATATTCCCAGTTGTTTGTGTATGGTTAACTTCAATGGGTATCTGCACAATGGCATTCAATCTTAACGGTTTCAACTTCAACCAGTCAGTTGTTGATGCAAACGGTAAGGTTGTTCCTACATGGGGTGACGTTCTTAACAGAGCAAACCTAGGTATGGAAGTAATGCACGAGCGTAACGCTCACAACTTCCCACTTGATCTAGCAGCAGCTCAGTCTACAACAGTAGCTCTTTCAGCTCCAGCTATCGGTTAAGCTTAAAATCCTTAAATTTACAAGCCCCCTCTGGGGGTTTTTTTTTGTTTAATTTTCAAAAGGTTTCATATAATGTTTATATATAGATAAAACATTTGATATTTCTATGAGTAGTAGTTTTGGTAAGATTTTTCGTGTTAGTACTTTTGGAGAATCACATGGTGGTGCAGTAGGAGTTGTCCTTGATGGATGTCCACCCAATTTAAACATAGATATTAATTTGATACAAAATGAATTGGATAGGCGTAGACCTGGACAAAGTGACATTACAACTCCCCGAAATGAAGAAGACAAAATTGAAATAGTAAGTGGACTAAAGGAAGGCTTAACACTTGGAACACCAATCGCAATGTTGGTTAGAAACAAGGATCAAAGACCAGCAGATTATAATAATTTGGAGCAAATATTTAGACCATCACATGCAGATGGTACATATCATCTTAAATATGGAATTCAAGCTGGGTCAGGTGGGGGGAGAGCCTCAGCAAGAGAAACAATCGGTCGAGTGGCAGCTGGTGCAGTAGCAAAACAACTATTAAAAAAATTTTGTAATACTGAAATACTATCTTGGGTAAAGCGTATACATGATATAGATTCTGATATAAATAAAGAAAAGATTTCTCGCACTAAAATAGATTCCAATATCGTTAGATGTCCTGATGAAAGGGTATCAGCTGAAATGATCAAGAGAATTAAGGAATTAAAGCGACAAGGAGATTCTTGTGGAGGTGTGATTGAATGTCTGGTAAGAAATGTTCCTTCGGGTCTGGGAATGCCTGTTTTTGATAAATTAGAAGCTGATTTAGCGAAGGCTTTGATGTCTTTGCCTGCTACGAAAGGGTTTGAAATAGGTTCGGGTTTCTCTGGAACTTTTTTAAAAGGGAGCGAACATAATGATTCATTCATTAAGTCTGATGATATTAGTAAGTTAAGAACAAAATCTAACAATTCAGGAGGTATACAGGGAGGAATAAGTAATGGCGAAAATATTGAGATGAAGATAGCTTTTAAACCTACAGCAACCATCGGGAAAGAACAGAACACAGTAAACGCTGATGGACAAGAAGTATTGATGAAGGCAAAAGGTAGACATGATCCATGCGTTCTACCTAGAGCAGTCCCAATGGTTGATGCTATGGTCGCTCTAGTACTTGCTGACCATTTGCTTCTGAATCATGCTCAATGTGGCTTAATGAAAAATTAGTAGCTACGTAAATTAATTTTAATTATCCTTGATTTAATTAGTTTTGAGCCATTCAAATATTTTTCTATCAAATTTTAGGTTTTTGATACCTTTATCTCCAATTACAATGGATTTGTATCCTAAAGACTTATATTTATTTACATCATTGATTGAGAGTCCTCCAGCAGCGATGAAATCAATATTTTTATAGTCAAGTATATTTATAGAATTATCTTTATTGTGTATTGGATAAATTTTGATAATTTTGCATCTCGAGTTTATTGCCTCCTCAAGATCGGTTAAATGTTTAATACCAGGAATTAATAAATGACTTTTTGCCTTTGCATAATTGAAAAGATCTTTATCCCAAAATTTCATCATCGAAAAATTTAAGCCAATTCTTAAAGAATCTTCTATTGATTGCTTATTAATTATGGAGGCAGAGCCTAAATTAATTCTTGGATATTTGATTTTGATTGTGGATACAAAATTTAACCAATTCTTATTGTTAGACCAACTTATTTCAACATTTTTTAATCCTAACTTTATTAAGCTGTCCAATTCTTCAAATAATGCATTCCTTAGATAGGAATTTAAGTAGATATTGTCTTCTGGTTTTATGAGTAAAAAAAAAGATTCATTTTTCAATATCTCTGAAAAAAAATCTTCTTTCTTATTCATTAAAGTATTGATTTTTTCCGAATTAGATATATTTAGCGACCTTAACTTCTGAACGATTAAGTAAATCCTGAATATCTTCAGTATCTATAGTTTCTCTGTCGATAAGCATTTGAGCCATTTCGTCAAGCACAATTCTATTGTCTGATAAAACTTTTGTAGCTCTCTTATAAGCAATATCAACAAGCTCAGAAACTTCTACATCAATTGTTGCTGCAGTATCTTCAGAAAAGTCTCTCGTCGAGCTCATATCTCTTCCTAGAAACATTCCACCTTGAGATTGTCCTAAGGCAACTGGACCTATTTTGTCACTCATGCCAAATTTAGTAATCATTTGTCTCGCTACATTAGCAACTTGCTGTAAATCATTTGAAGCTCCAGTTGTAACTTCTTCTTCCCCATAGACTAATTCTTCTGCAACTCTTCCACCTAGGGCTACAGCCATCTGATTCTGAAGGTAAGAACGTGAGTAAAGACCAGATTCCATTCTTTCTTCGCTTGGAGTAAAAAAGGTTAGCCCTCCAGCTTGTCCTCTAGGAATTATTGAAACTTTTGCTACGGGGTCGTAATCAGGCATTAATGCTCCAACAAGAGCATGACCAGCTTCGTGATAGGCAACTAATTCTTTTTTCTTATCGCTTATGACTCTATCTTTCTTTTCTGGTCCGGCCATAATTCTTTCAATGGCATCTCCAACTTCATCATTGCTTACTTTGTCTAAATCTTTTCTGGCTGCTAGTATTGCTGCTTCGTTAAGTAAATTGGCTAAATCAGCACCTGTAAAACCTGGGGTTCTTCTAGCAACTTTATCTAAATCAACATCTTTTGATAAAGTTTTATCTTTAGCGTGAACATTTAGTATTTGTAATCTTCCAGCATAATCTGGCCTATCTACCGTTACTTGCCTGTCAAATCTTCCTGGACGCATTAATGCAGAATCTAAGACATCAGGTCTATTAGTTGCAGCAACAATTATTATTCCAGAATTACCTTCGAAACCGTCCATTTCGGTAAGAAGTTGGTTTAAAGTTTGCTCTCTTTCATCGTTTCCTCCTCCCATACCTGCACCTCTTTGTCTCCCAACAGCATCAATTTCATCAATGAAAACAATGCAAGGAGCATTCTTTTTAGCTTGTTCAAAGAGATCTCTAACTCTGCTAGCACCAACTCCTACAAACATTTCAACAAATTCTGAGCCTGATATAGAGAAGAAAGGTACACCTGCTTCTCCAGCAACTGCTTTAGCTAATAGAGTTTTACCTGTACCAGGAGGGCCAACAAGAAGGACACCTTTTGGGATTTTTGCACCAACAGCTGTAAATCTATCTGGACTTTTAAGAAAATCTACAACTTCAGTTAATTCTAATTTGGCACCTTCTACACCAGCCACATCTGAAAAGGTAACTTGAGTAGATGGTTCCATTTGCAGTCTGGCTTTACTTTTACCAAAACTCATAGCAGGATTACCTCCACCTGCATTACCGCTTTGAGATCTTCTGAAAAGAAAAAATAGTCCTCCAATTAGGAGTACTGGGAAAATTAAACTACTTATAGCCTGTTGCCATGGATTGGCTAACTTTGTAGGTGTTACAGCTATGTCAACGTTATTCTCGGTGAGGATTTTTAATAAATCTTTGTCAGGAGCTAGATTCACCTCCGATCTGCTTCCATCATTTTCCACAACTTGAGCAGTAGCATTGTCTGGAGATATTAAGACTCTACTTATTTCTTTATCCTGAACTGCCTCTATAAAATCACTATACCTTAAGGTCTTTGTAGCATTATCTGTATTAGGTTTATCAAAAATAGAAGTACCAATGAAGATTACAGTAATGACAGCTAGGACATAAAGTCCTACGTTTCTCCAACGTTTGTTCACGATAAATAATATTTAATAAATCTATAATACTAATAATAAAACAATATTAAGAGCTTCTTAGAACATCTACTACACTTTTGAATGCAAACCATTCGGGAATTGGTTCTCCATTCCGCAATTTCTTTCTAAATTCTGTACCACTAAGCTTCATAATTTGATAATTAAATTCCTTAGCTTCTTCAGCAGTAATATATCCTTTTTCCTTTGTATAAACTAAATTTTTTGAAGGAACAGTTTGCATCATTAACTCGCCTGCACATTTATTCGCAAAATTTTGAGCGTCATAGGGACCATAAAAATCTTCACCAGTTGATGATGACTTACAACCAGCCATATCTCTACCAATAATAAAATGGGTGCAGCCATAATTCCTTCTGATTATCATATGTTGAAGAGCTTCTCTTGGCCCTGCCATATGCATTGAATAAGGTAAAAATGCCCATTTTATTCTTTCATCAGATATTTCTTCTTCCAATTCTTTATATGTCAAATATCGGACTTTACCAGGAATATCATCTTGTTGAGTTGGCCCACAAGTTGGATGTACTAAAACAACTGAATTTTGAGAGACATTGTCTGAAAGTAAGGCATTAGTAAATAATTCATAATGAGCTCTATGAATTGGATTTCTGCACTGAAATGCAACTACATCATAATTTGATGGCAGTTTAGCTCTAACTTCTTCAGGAGTTTTGCAGGGAAATTCCCTAATTGGTAGTTCTAAACCATAAACTTTCCCTCCAATATAATATCTTCCTCGCTCATTAAAGATCATCTTTACAGCGGGATGATCTAGAGAATTAGTCCCATAACAAAGTTCAGCTTCTAATGATTTATCAGGCTCCCATTTAGAACTAACTTCTAAAACGGCTATTTTTTGTTTTTTATAGGTAAGCAAGATTGTTTCTCCAGCTTTTACTTCTTCACTATTTGAATCAAATACAATGGGCAATCCAAAAAGCAAACCGTTTGTATTCCTATTATTTTTAATTACTGATTTGTAGTTATTTTCATCCATAAAACCTTCCAATGGAGAAAAAGCACCAACCATCAAAAGTTCTACATCACATGCATTTCTCTCACTGCATTCAAACTCATAAGTAGCTTTTGAGATAAGATCATTTTTGAGTTGATTATCTTTGATAATTAAATTTTTTAGTTCCCCTCCATAAGGCGGTATTAGTCCATTATGGTCAGTTTTTGCTTTTTGTTGTAATTCCATTGTTTGAATTGATAAAGAAAAATTTAGAAAAAAAAAAGAGGGTTCAAACCCTCTTTTTTTTCTTAACTAGGATTTATGCCTTTCTTCCGTAAAGCTCTCCTATTATTTTTACATCAAGTGGATCTTTTGAACCCATGTCTGTATCTGAAGGTTGGATAGCTTCAAAAGTACCAGCAAATTCATCTGTGTCAGGATCTACATTATTGATTGAAAGAGTAATAACGCCTGTACCATCTACATCAACTTTAATATTTTCTTTGGCAAGTTCTTCATCATCTCCTCCTAATGCAACTAAACCTTGAGCATATTCAACACCAGTATTTTTGGCTCTAGCTTTAGGATCTAGGAAATCTCCAGTTCTGTAGTTAGGTGTAAATGTTGAACCACTAACTTCAGTACCTGGCTCAATAGATGAAGGTAATTTAGCTGTAAGATCTTTTGCAGAGAATGCAAATGGCACCTCTAATCCACCAGGAGTTAAGACAGTAATAAGTTGAAAATCAATACCACCTTTTTCGATGAATGTTCCTGAGTCTATATCTCCATACACTTCTGTAACTGTGGTGTTATTTCTAGGACTAATAATTTTTGTAGAAACAAACTCTGCAGCTTTTCTTTTTGTCCCTGGCACTTTTACATAAACTTCTGTTGGATGCATGCATATTCCTTTAAGGCTATCTCCATTCCCTAAGGATATTGATCCGACAAGAGATGAGTCTAATGTAGGACAATCATTAGCTTTACCTGTATTAACAACGTCAGTAAATTGTGCATTTCCTCTTTCGACAAAAGCAAATGTTTTAACAGGTACGAAAGCAAAAGTTATACAAATTGAAATAACAAAAGCTAAGAAAGAACGAATTCTCATAATTAAAGTTGCAGTAAAGTTCTGTGACGATTGATTAAAGGTCATCTAAATAGTTCAGTACGGATATTACAAGGGAAAGGACCATAAAAGATAGGACTTTTAAATCCTCGAAACAACCCGTAGCTTTTTAGATATTAAAAAAACTGGAATTATTGTAAGCTATCACATTATTTTTAATGATTAAGATTACAAAAAAATACAAATTTGAAATTTGTTTTTATTTTTTTTCTGAAATAATTTGAGTTATTAATTTATTTGCTAAATCAATTTTTGATGTTTTTTTGATATGATGTTCCATATTTTTTGTATCGAATAGCCAACCTTCATTTTGTGCTAAGGAACCAAATCCTTGACCTTCAAGATCAATTGGATTCGCGAATAGATAATCACAACCTTTTTGAATAAGCTTTTCCTTAATTATTATTCTTGCTTCTTCAATAGATCCTGTAAAAGCGCAAAAGCCTACAAAAACTTGGTTATCTTTTTTTGATTCACTTATTGTTTTTAGGATATCTGGGACTAGTTCGAAATTTTTATTTAAATAATCATTAATTTTATTTTTGGGAATTTTACCTTGAGTATTAGAGATTATCTTGAAATCAGATACTGCTGCATTCATGAAAAAATAATCACAATTTGAGATTTCATTCTTAATTGCCTTAATTAAATCAAAACTAGTCTCAATTTCATATCTTTTTATTCCATCAGTCAGATCTTTATCGATCTTCAAAGGCCCATGCACATATTTTACTTGTGCTCCTCTGAACCTTGCCACTTGAGACATGAGTAAGCCCATAGCTCCAGAACTCTTGTTAGTAATATGTCTTGCTGCGTCAATTTTTTCTGAGGTACAGCCTCCAGTTATTAAAATTTCTTTGTTAAGTAAATCTTTGCGATAAGGAATTTGATTGTGTGAAATTATAAATTCGAGAGCTAGCTGAATTAGATCATTGGGCGGTATCTTACCGATGCCAATAGCATCGCAAGCTAGGAGACCTTCACTTGGTTGCAAAGATAAAACATTTTCGTAATTCTGTAAATTCTCATAATTTTTTTGTACAGCTTCATTTAGCCACATTTGTGTATTCATTGCTGGTGCAACAATAATTGGCTGAATATTTGCCATTAAAATGCTTGGAATTAATCCATCTGCATTTCCAGTTACCCATTTTGATAATGTTGTTGCTGTTAAAGGGGCAATGATTAAAATATCAGCCCAATTACATAGTTCTATATGTAGAGGTGATGATTGAATATTTGACCATTGATCATTCTCTAAAATGCAAGGGTTTCTACTTAATATTGAAAGAGAAAGCGGTTTTACTAATTTTTCTGCATTTTTAGATAAAACGCACCTTATTTCATAATTTTCTTTTGCTAATTGGCTAATTAATAATGGAATTCTTACAGCTGCAATACTCCCGGTTATTAATAAAAGAACCTTTATTTTGGAATCCGTATTTTTAGTTTTCATCGAAGGGTTCCTGATCAAGGAGATGGATATAATCAGATGTTAATTCAGGTCTATTGATTGCAAGGGCCCTTAGTAAGTGCCAGTCTTGTAAACCGTCAAATGGTGTTGTATAGTTATCCTCTTCTAGCCTTGTTGCAAGCTCCAGCGTCATCTGTTCATCAAAAGAATTGACTAGTTCCTCACTTATTTTATTTTCAGAAATAAATTCCATTAATTGAATGAAGTCAATATATTCTAATAATAAAGCCTCAAGTAATTATTTAAAATTGATGAAGTATTAAGTAAATATTTTTAAGAATTTGAAAGTTTTTAAAAGGCATTATTTTTTAGTATTATTGAGCAATTTATCTTCATTTTCAATCATAAATATGCAAATTCTCCTTATCAAAAATTTTATTTTCTAAAATAATATTTTAAAGGTTAAATGATGTCACATGCCAAGAGAGAGCTTGTCAGTAGTCACTTACGTTATTTAAGGCAAGAACTAAGAGAAATGGATTTAGGCATTAAAGACGATGGTCTCTTCCCTGAGCCAGGCGAAATAAGAGGAATAATGGCTCAGTTGGAGGCTTTACTTGAATTAGTAGAGGGAAACACTAGAATTCAATCAAATTCTGAAGCAGCTTAGTTCCAATCAAAATGGTTTTTAGACCTCAAAAGACAAATTTTCAACTAAAAATTGTAGAAAATATTCAAACACTAAGTATTTGGGCAAATAATCCATGGCGAAGATATTCAATATCTTTAATTATTCTTTTAATTGGTTATTTTTTAGGAAGTTCTCTTGGTATGGTAAGTGCCGTTGTGGAACTAATGGATCCGGTAGCTGCTTTCTTATCAGTTGTTTTGATTGAAATTTTGATAGTTCTTAGAAGAAATTTTCGATTTGAAAGGGAAAAGAAATTTTTAGTACTTTTATTAGATTCTTTAAGATTAGGATTATTTTATGGCTTCTTTACTGAAAGTCTTAAGTTACTGTAAATTTATTTGTTGTATTTCTGTAATAGATAAAGTAAAGCCATTCTTATTGGGATACCATTTGCAACTTGATTATTTATTAAGCAATTAGGATATTCATCAACTACTGTACTACTGATTTCAATATCTCTATTGATAGGTCCAGGATGAAGAACTGGAATTGTTTTACTATTTAAAGATAATTTCTCTGGGGTTAAGCCATAATCCAAACTATATGAATCAATGCTGCTCAGTAAATTCTCCATCATTCTTTCTTTCTGAAGTCTTAAAACAATAATTGCATCTGCAATTTTTATTGATTCTTCCAAGGATCTAGAAATTGTTATGGATCCTCTTGATTTAATGGGATCTTCTATTTGATTTGGCGCAGGGGTTTTTAAAAAATTGATAAATTCATCAGGTATTAATGTTTTAGGACCACATAAGATTATGTTTGCGCCAAATGCACTCAAAGCCCAAAGATTTGATCTTGCAACTCTTGAATGATTAACATCTCCAATTATTAAAATTTTTTTGGAATTTAAAACCTCTGGACTCAGTGATTTTTTGGAAAAGAATTTTATTAAAGTATAGATGTCGAGTAATCCTTGGCTAGGGTGACTATGTAATCCATCTCCAGCATTAAGAACCGAAGTCTTGGAATTTATTGCATCAAGTTTTTTAGCGATCTCAAAGGTTATGTAACTAGATGAATGTCTAATAACTAATGTATCTGCACCCATAGCAGAATAAGTTATTGCTGTATCAATGATTGTTTCGCCTTTAGTTAAAGAACTAGAAGCTGGCGCAAATGTTTGTACATCCGCAGATAGCCTTTTTGCTGCAAGTTCGAAGCTGTTTTTTGTTCTTGTACTAGCTTCAAAAAACAAAGAAGTGACCAAAGTCCCTTGTAAGGCCGGTATCTTTTTTGTTCCTGCATTCTTTAGTGCATCAAATCTATTAGCCAATTCAAATACTGATTTGTAATCTTGAATAGAAAAATTAGCGAGTGTGTGTATATGTTTATGAGGCCAAATTTGCATTACGCTTATTAAGATAAATGATTTTTTGATTTAGGTGCTCTGTCACCTTTTAATCTTTTACTTACACTCCTACTATTTTTGAGATACCAACGCCATTTTATATTTTTTGCCTTGGATATGCCAATTCTCGTAGTTTGAATAAGATCTTTTTGTTCTGGAATTGAGTCTCTTTGAGAAATCCATAAAGAGTTGTTATTAATAACTTCAAGTGAGTTAAATGATATATCTATACCAAATGTTTTAGTAACTAACCCAGGTCCAGAAGCTAATCTCTCATTTTTTTTGGGGATAAAAACTGCCCTGATTAAAACACCACTCGCAAAATTTTCTTTATCAGTAACTATGTTTAAACAATGATGAATGCCATAAGATTTGTAAATATAAAATGTTCCAGGTTTGCCAAATAATGATTTATTTGATTCAGTTATTTTTCGGTAGCCATGACAGGCTTCTTCTTCCTGTGAATAAGCTTCAGTTTCAACAATAATCCCCTTAACTTGATCTTTCTCATTATTTTTTTTTATGAGGTAACAGCCTAGTAAATCAGGGGCAACCAGTTTAGAGTGTCGATAAAAAAAGTTTTTTGGAAATAAGTTTTCTTCTATTGTTCAATATTTATCTAATATTATTTTTAGCGGAGAAAGATAATTGAGGCTATTAATTAAAATTAATTTTTAAAAGATGTGATTATTAGTTTTTATAATTATTTGAAATTCAAAGGATATATCAATAAAGATGTTGTAGATAAACTATTATTTAATAAATAAGAATATTAAAAGCATGGCAAAAATCACTAAAGAGGAGGTAAAAAAAGTTGCCCACTTAGCGAGATTGGAACTAAACGAGGATGAAATTAATAATCATGCAGAACAATTAGAAAAAATTTTGGAATATATTAAACAACTTGAAAAAATTGATACAGATGATGTGCCTTGTACAACAAGAGCTATAGAGGTTATTAATGTATTTAGAAAAGACGAAAAGAAAAATTCTGATTGTACAGAAGAGCTTTTAGAATTGGGCCCATCTAGAGAAGATAAATACTTTAAAGTACCGAAAATTATTAATGAATAAGTTAGTTGCTTCCAATAAAAGTTTTATTAACTATCTTTAATAAAACTTTTTTTATTTTATAGCCTGGATACATATTTATAATTTTTCTTATCTTTCCCCTCTTTTTGCTATGACTCCTTATACCTATGAATAAATCATAAATAAAGCTAAAAATGTCTTCTCTACTTTCAAAAATACCAACTCTTTGAGGGGAGCCTTTCATATCCAATAAAGGCTTAGTCTTTTCATATGCTACTTTGTATTCAAACCAAGGAATCGAAGGCCAAAGATGATGAATGAGATGGTAATTTTGGCCCATTATTAATAAATTCATAAATTTGCTTGGATAAACTCGAGAATTTAACCATTTGTTTCTTGATCGAAAAGGTCTATGGGGTAGATAATCAAAAAATATTCCTAAAGTAACTCCCACCATTAATGCTGGTCCGAACCATAGATTATAAATTAGATTCATGAAGTCAAACTTTATACCTGCCAAGATTATGCTTATAAAGATTGATCTTTCAATTCCCCATTGAAGTAATTCATATTTGCGCCAAAGTTTTCTTTGAAAGAAAAATACTTCATGATAAAAAAATCTTGGAGCAATTAGCCAAATTGGACCAAAAGTACTGACAATATGATCTGGATCATTTTTTGGATGATTTACGTGGATATGATGTTGTAAATGTACTCTTGTAAAAACTGGAAAACTAAACCCTAAAAGAATTGCTGAGCCATGACCCATTGCTTGATTTATCCATGGAACTGGATGGGCAGCTTTATGACATGCATCATGAATGACAGTACCTTCAATATGCAAAGCCAAAAAAGCAGTGGCTACAAGTAAAGGTAGAGGCCAAACACCTCTATACCATTGCCATATACTAAGAAAAGCAAGAAAATAACCGCCAAAAAAAAGACCTAACGTTGGATTCCAAAAACTTGGCGGATCTACGTAATTTTTTATCTCCTTTTGCCAATTAAAGGTTCTTGAAGAATTGGTGAATGTTGTTTTATTTTTATTGGTTAAGTTTGAAATTGTTTCTTATATTCTTTAAATAATATAACTAATATTTATATATGATCACATACTAAGAAAAAAAAATTTTTTTAAAGAGATATTTAATTTAAATTTTATATGTCAAATTAATCATCTTCAGTTAAAAATATTTTTAAAATAAACCTCTTTCTATTATTATTTTATTTGAGCGGTCGTGGCGGAATTGGTAGACGCGCGAGTTTTAGGTACTCGTATCTTCGGGTGTGGGAGTTCAAGTCTCCCCGACCGCACTTAAGGGAATTCTGATAGTAAGTTTGTTTATCTATATCAACTTCTTATAATTTAAATAAATAAATAAATAAATGAATAATTTGATAGTTTATTTGGGATTTTTCTACATAGTTGTTGGGACTATATTTTTATTAGTACCTTTGATTTATCTTGAGCTAGGTAGACCAAAAGATTTAATAAAAGCTTTTTTGAATTTATTAATAGGTTTCTTATTGATAATTAAAAATAAAACTATAGATGAATCAATTTTTTTAATTTTCCTCTTATTTACGATTCTAGTTGGTTTATATCTAGTAGAGCTTTTTTTATCTAGATGGAATCAATTGACAGATAAAGAAAAAAATAAATTAACTACCTTTCTGGAATTCAAAAATAATCTTTCGAAAATATTAGATGCTATTAATCTTGGAGTTAGGAATTTTGCAAAACCTTTAAACTTATTTAATTTTGGTAGCAACAATCAAAATACAAGCCCAAAAAAGTGGGTAAGAAATGATAAAAATGATAATATAAAAGTCTGAAACCAAATCAATTGGTTATTTGCAACATGCCAAAAAAACTACAGGTCAATACTAATAAAGAATATAGTAAATTAGATTGATTCAAACAATTCTATTTATCACCAATATCTCCTTTACCATTGTATGAAATCTCAAAATAGCAAAGAAAAAAAATCAGACTTTTCTTATAAAGAGACTTTAAATTTACTTAAAACTGACTTCTCAATGCGTGCTAACTCAGTTGTAAGAGAACCTGAGATTCAAGATTTTTGGGCTAATAATAATATTGATTTCGAATTAGGTTCAAACAACTCAGGAAAAACATTTACATTGCACGATGGCCCACCTTATGCAAATGGAGCGCTGCATATGGGTCATGCTCTCAATAAAGTTTTAAAGGACATAATAAATAAATACAAAACCTTGAGAGGATTCAGAGTACATTATGTTCCTGGTTGGGACTGCCATGGATTACCTATTGAATTAAAAGTACTTCAGAATTTAAAATCTGATGAAAGAAAGAATCTTGATACTCTAAATCTAAGAAAAAGAGCAACAGATTATGCATACATACAAATAAACAATCAAATGGAGGGTTTTAAAAGGTGGGGCATATGGGGAGATTGGGATAACCCTTACTTAACTCTTAAGAAAAGTTATGAATCTGCTCAGATTGGAGTATTTGGGAAAATGTTTTTAAATGGCTATATATATCGAGGTCTTAAACCTGTTCATTGGAGTCCAAGTTCAAGGACTGCACTAGCAGAAGCAGAATTAGAATATCCTGATGAACATTATTCAAAAAGTATTTATGTTTCCTTAAAAATTACTAAAGTATCTGAACACATTCTATTAGAATTCTGTAAAGAAAACCGCAATATTGAAAAGGATGTTTTTCTAAATAATTCTTTCATAACTATTTGGACCACCACACCCTGGACCATCCCCGCAAATGAAGCAGTTGCAGTAAATCCAAAAATAAAATACGTTTTTGCTATTGATGAAGAGAAACGAATATACCTTTTTGCAAAAGAATTATCTGCTGAAATTAGTAACAAATTTAATAAAAATCTAAAGACTCTTTTTGAGGTTGAAGGGGCTTCCTTGGAAGATCTTGAATATCAACATCCTACCAAAAATAAAAATTGCAGAATTGTGATTGGTGGTGATTACATCACTACAGAATCAGGTACTGGAATTGTTCATACTGCACCAGGTCATGGGATAGATGATTTTAATGTGGGGCAGAAATATGATCTACCTACAACATGTGTTGTTGACGAAAAAGGGAACTTAAATGAATATTCAGGCCAATTCAAAGGATCAAACGTCCTTAAAGATGCAAATGATTTAATTATTGAATATTTAAAGGGCAATAATTTACTCCTATTACAAGAAAATTATAAGCATAGATACCCTTATGATTGGAGAACCAAAAAACCAACTATTTTTAGAGCAACAGAACAATGGTTTGCCTCTGTAAATGGCTTCAGATCATCGGCATTAAAGGCAATCGAAGATGTTGAATGGATGCCAGCAACTGGAAAGAAAAGAATTTATTCTATGGTGGTTGGTAGAGGGGATTGGTGTATTTCCAGGCAAAGGTCTTGGGGGGTTCCAATTCCAGTTTTTTATAAAAAAAATGGTAATGAAATTCTCCTAAATAGCGAGATAATTAATCATATACAAGAACTTTTTAGTGAACATGGTGCAGATATTTGGTGGGATTGGGATGTTAAGAATCTATTGCCAGAAAATTATGCAAAAGATTCTGATTTATGGAAAAAAGGAACAGATACAATGGATGTCTGGTTCGATTCAGGATCTAGCTGGGCCGCAGTTTGTGAGCAAAGAAGTGAATTAAAGTATCCAGCAGATCTTTATTTGGAGGGCTCAGATCAACATCGAGGTTGGTTCCAGTCTTCTTTGCTCACATCTGTTGCAGTTAATAATAAACCTCCATATAAGAAAGTTTTAACTCATGGTTTTGCACTTGATGAAAATGGAAGAAAAATGAGCAAATCTTTAGGTAACGTTGTTGATCCAAATATAATTATTAATGGAGGTAATAATAAAAAAACTGAACCTGCTTATGGCGCTGATGTTTTAAGGCTATGGGTAAGCTCTGTAGATTATTCAGTAGATGTTCCAATTGGTTCAAATATACTCAAGCAACTGTCAGATGTTTACAGAAAAGTTCGTAATACTGCAAGATATCTTCTAGGGAATATTCATGATTATGACCCTAATATTGATAGTTTTGAGATTAATCAATTACCCCTTTTAGATCAATGGATGTTAGGCAGATTAGTTGAGGTTACAGATCAAATTTCAAATGCTTATGAAAATTATGAATTTTCAAAATTTTTTCAAATATTACAAAGTTTTTGCGTTGTAGATCTATCAAATTTCTATTTGGATATTGCCAAGGATAGGTTATATGTAAGTTCTAAATCACAATTCAGGAGGAGATCATGTCAGTTTGTCATGTCTAGAGTTGTTGAAAATTTAGCTGTTCTTATTTCCCCAGTTCTTTGTCATATGGCTGAAGATATTTGGCAAAATATTCCATATTCAAATAAAGAAAAATCAGTCTTTCAAAGAGGATGGCCAAATTTTCCGCAGTCATGGAAAAATGAAAGTCTTAATGAGAACATCGCAAATTTAAGAAATTTGAGAGTAGAAATTAACAAAGCTATAGAAGGATGTAGAAACAAACAAATAATTGGGGCAGCTTTAGAAACAGAAGTGAATTATTTACCTGAAGATAAAGTTGTAAAAGATTCGCTGACTTGGCTTAAAAAATTTGGTAATGAAGATGTAGATTTATTTAGGGATTGGCTTATAGTTTCGAATTTTGAAGTGGTATTCGGTTTGGCCGAGAATTCTCTAATTATTGATGAGAATGAACTTGGGAAAATTCAAATTCTTAAAGCTCATGGTCAAAAATGTGATAGATGTTGGCATTATCAAAAAGAAACTTTTAGTGGAATCCAAGATACAAAATTATGCAAAAGATGTTCAAATATTATTAATCTTGAATTTACTTAAATCCAGTTTTTATGATTCAAAAAGTAAACTGAGTTTTGATTTCTCTTATAAAGTTATCTTTGGTTTCTGTTAAGGGTGTTTTATAAAGTTTGAAGTTTGTAAGTATATAACTAAATTCTATAACTTGTTTTTCTAAATCTATTTCAATTGGATGAGTGGTAGAGCTGCTGAAACCTTTAAAAATAATTATTTCTAATTTTTCTTTGTGATTGCCTTTTAGGATATAACCTTCTAGTTTAAGTATCCTATTAGGTATTTTCGAACTTATTTTTTCAAGATTATTTATTAAATCAATTTCTGCCATTTTCGGAGAAACAAGAGTTTCTTCCATTTTTAGGTAATTTAATTATTGCCCATTGAATCAAGCCTAAAGTATAAATTAATAATGAAAATAATCCTAAAAATTTTGCTATCGGCTGAGTAAAGTTAGCACCGAAGAAAAAATTAAATAGACTTTTTAAAATAATATACAACTTTGAAGAAGGCTGAAGCCATATTTCACATGCATCCGAATTAATAAAATAAAAGCAGCTAAAGTTTCGTAAACTTTGGATTAAGAAATTGAGAGATATAAACGTTAGTGACCATCTCCATACTTTTGTCGTTGTGGTAAGGGAGTAAGAAAAATCATATTCTTTTAATTCGTCATTAATATCGTTCCAAAACCAAACTGAAATTGTCATTAATAATAATGAAATATTTGTTACTAGAAGAGCGTAATTAAACTTACAAATTAAAAGTAAAAGGCTTATAAAAAATAAAAGGGATATTTTCCAATAAATTGATAGAAGTTTATTAACAGCTTGATTTCTTTTTTTGATTGACCAAAAGAATAAAGTAATAGGAATACCAACAAGGAAAATTATTGAAAGTTGAAAAGATAGCCAAATAGAAAGTTGATTAAAAACGTTCAAAACTTTTTCTTTTTACATACATAATAATTAAACATCAAACTGTTACTTTTTAACTTACTATTGTCATAGTTATGAATATTATGAATCTTTATATTATTGACGAGGAATAGATTAATACTTGTATGAGACAACATGTTAATCCGCTTAGTAAAAATTTTAATGAAATTGAGAGAATCCCTTCTTTGAGTGAAATGTTTGGTGATCCTAAATTGAATCTGCATTTGGATATAGGTTGTGCTGCGGGTGAGTTTCTATTTGATTTAGCTTTAGTTAATACCAGTTGGAATTATTTAGGAATTGAAATACGTGAGAAATTAGTTAAAACTGCTAAATTAAAAGTGCGAGAAAGAGAAATTAAAAATTTATATTTTGTATTTGGCAATGCTAATAATATTTTTAATAATTTCCAGAGTAAATTTTTTATAGAGAATGTAAAAAGTATTTCTTTTAACTTTCCAGATCCGTGGTTTAAGAAGAGACATTATAAAAGGCGCGTAATTCAGACAGAATTTATTAATACTCTCTCAAACTTATTGCAAAAAGGATCCCTAATTTTTATAAAAACTGATGTAAAGGATTTATTCGATTATATGGATTGCACTATATCAGGAAATTCTAAGTTTAAAAAAATAGATAAAAAGGATTTTAATTATTCCGAAAGTTTTAATCCAAATAAAGTTAAAACTAATAGAGAGAAGTATGTCATTATTAACCAACTTGATATTTTTGATAGGATTTATATAAAAATCTGATTCATAATTAATTCATTATTTTATTAATTTCTAAAGAGAGTTTGTGTGTTATTTCGCTTGATAAAGAATTGACTTTAGTCTGATTTGGGGCCTCAATAAGAACTCTCATTAAGGGTTCTGTACCACTAGGCCTTATATAAACTCTAAAATTGTCTGAATTGTTTGCCTGGAAAATTTCTATAGTTCGATCAATTAAAATTTTTGTTTTTGGATTTATTTTATTAATATTAAAATCTAAATTGATGTTGGTTAGTTTCTGAGGAAAAGGGTCGAAACTGCTTTTTAACCAATCATTTAAAGTAATATTTTTCTTTTTACAGTATTTAGCAATTTGAAGTGCAGTCAAAATACCATCTCCAGAATAGTTGTTAATTTTTGAAAGTATATGTCCTGACTGCTCACCTCCTAAAACAGCTCTTTTTTCCTTCATTGCGTCATGAACGTATTTATCTCCTACATCAGTTCTATATAAAATTCCGCCAATTTTGTTCCAAGCCTTTTCGAACCCTAAATTTGCCATTTGAGTTGATATTAGTAAATTATTTGTGAGAATCTTTTTTTCCATAAGTTCTCTACCCCAAAGAAAAAGAATATGATCACCATCCAATACATTGCCTTTAGAATCTACTCCAATTACTCTATCGGCATCCCCATCGAAGCTAAATCCCATATCTGCATAACTCTCTCTTAATGCTTTTTTTAATGGTTCTAGGTTAGTAGAACCGCAATTCATATTAATTTTTAACCCATTTTTTGAGTTATTGATAACTTTTACATCAGCGCCAAGATTCTGAAAAATTGTTTTTGCGCAGGTTGTCGCTGATCCATAGCATGTGTCTAATATTATTTTCAAGCCGCTTAAATTTTCTCCACCCATTGTTTGGATTAAGCTTTTCATATAAATTTCCATAAGTTCTTTATTTGTTTTTAAAGAGAACTCTTTTGTAGGAACTGATTGATTTTGATTTTGTTCTTCAACTAATTTTTGAATTTTATTTTCAACTTCTTTAGTAATTTTTTGACCATTATGATCAAATATTTTTATGCCATTGTATTCAGGTGGATTATGACTAGCAGATATCATTATTCCACTACTCAGATTCTCTTGTTTGATTAAAAAAGGGATAGCTGGGGTAGGGCATATTCCAAGATTTATAAATTTTCTTCCACTTGCATTTATACCTTTTGTTATTGCCTGAAGCAGAATATCTCCACTAATCCTTGTATCTCTTCCAATTAATATTGGATTATTATTTTCTAAATTTGAACCTAAAGCATATCCAACTTTATAGGCTAGAGAATAAGTTATATCTTTATTAAATCTTCCTCTTATCCCATCAGTACCAAAGATTGATTGCATAATTAGATTTCAGGAATCAAATATATTTTGATCATTATTTAGTTCTTATTTTATCAGTTGATTAAAAGGTAACCGATTGTAATTCTCTTTATTTGTTTAACTTATTTAAAATGTCTTTAGTGAGTAAAAATTTATAATGCAATCTGGGAGTAGAGAACCAATTTCAAATCATAACTCAAATGCCATACTTGTCTTGATTATTGCGATTGTTATTATCTCTTTGATTTTATTTAGAAACCTCTTTTTTCAATCAACTTATCTTCTTAAGAGTTTTGGTGAATTATCTGTTGATCCTGAAATAGCTTTTAAAAACAATAAGGCTACTTTTCTTGAATTTTATGCTGAGTGGTGTGAAGTTTGCAAAGAAATGGCTCCAAAAGTATCTGATTTAAAAGAGACATATGAAAAAGATATTAATTTTGTTTTTTTAAATGTTGATAATCAAAAATGGGAAAAATATATCCGAAAATTTGACGTTAATGGAATTCCTCAAGTTAATCTTTTTGATAGAAAAGGTAATTTAAAATCTACCTTTATTGGTAAACAAATGGAATTAACAATAAAAGAATCTATTGATCAATTAGAAAGAGAAGTTGAATCTCAAGAAGAAATTCTTAATGCTCCATTTTCAGAAATCAAAGAAAACAAAAATAATGGGGTTACTCCTCGTAGTCATGGATAATTTTTACCAATCTAGAGATTTTGATACAACTGGAAAACTTTGTTTGAAAATAGACTTACAATTTTGGGCAATAGACTTGTGTTCTTCTTGAGTACCATGAGCTGATCTTAAATTAATGTAATGAATCCATGATCTGCATGATCCAGACATGTAGATTCTCGTTGGAGTTGCTAATGGTAAAACAAATCTCGCACATTCTTTAGCTATTCCTTCAGCAAGTAAATCTTCATATAATTCTGATGCAGCTTTGAAATGTGAAGAAATTTTTGCATTGAATCTTTTTTTTAACTCATCAGGGAGGTCGGGAATGGAATTTTGCCTATTTTTAAAATCTTGTCTTCTCAACTCTGGTAAAGGAATATTCCCCAATTGAGAACTATCTGCATATCTCTGTGAAAATTCCTGGAAAGTAAATGATCTATGTCTTAAAATTTGAGCTGCAATTCCTCTATTGGTTTCTATTTGTAAGGTCATAAATGACTGTTCAAATACACTCCAGTGTTCATTTTTAATACAATAACTCAATAATTTTGAATAATCTTCATTTTTCTGATTGTTTGGATTACTAACTCTTGCAATGTAAGCCATTGTTTTTTCTGCATCAGGAGTTAGCGAAATCAGCTCAACTGTACTCATTTTAGATCTTTGCTAGAGTTACCTTTTCTGGTTGATTTTGATATTTACCTCTTCTATCTTCATATGTTGTGGAGCAAGGATCACCTTCAAAAAAGAGTAGTTGACAGATACCCTCGTCGGCATAAATTCTACAATCTGCACCTGAACTATTGCTAAACTCTAAAGTTAGGTGGCCTTCCCATCCTGCTTCTGCAGGTGTTGTATTAACAATTATTCCTAGTCGTGCGTAAGTACTTTTGCCAATGCAAATTACCGTTATATTGTTTGGTACTTTCATCTTTTCTAAAGCCACCCCTAAACCATAGGAGTGAGCAGGAAGAATAAAAAAGTCCCCATCGTCATCGTGATGAAGAACTGTTTTTTCTAAATTATGAGGATTAAACTTTTTGGGATTCATGACAGTACCCGGGATATGTCTGAAAATCAGGAATTCTTTTGATGAAAGTCTTAAATCATAGCCATAAGATGAACATCCGTAACTCAAAACTGGCTTCTTTTGATTATTAGGCTCAAGATGTCGCACCAAATTTGATTGGAAGGGTTTTATCATCCCTTCAGAGGCTTTTTGATTTATCCAGAGATCATTTTTAAGCATTTTTTATGAACGAAGTTCGGTGATTTGGTTGGCCATTAATAATAAATCTTTAGGAATATCTGTACCAGTAAGGATTACATCTCCTGATATAAATCGGTTTTCAAGTGTTGAAATCAAATCATCCTTATCGATAATTTTCATCTCAATTGCAAGAAAAATTTCATCAAGTATGATTTGATCATTTTCCCCTGAAAGTAATTCTTTTTTGCAAAAATTCCATAATTCAACAGTAGATTCATGCATAGATTTCTTTAAATTTTCATTATTTTCAATTGCTTCAGAATCATATTGATCAAAGGAATATGATGATCTTACCCAGGTTAAATTGCCACAAAGCTTTACTGCATTAGCAATTCCTTGTTTAACCCCTCCTTTCATGAATTGTACTAACAGTACTTTCCTACCAAGAGCAGCATTTCTTAGGGAGTCTCTAATTATAGAAGAATAACTCCCTCTATATAAAGATTGATAGATTTGGATTTGCCCATGTTGTATAAATCTTTTTAAATTTGTTTTGTTAGAAGAACTTATTTTTACTAAATCGGGATTATTTTTTGAATAACTATTAGATGAGCTAATTACCATTATTCTGGATTTCTTTTTTATATATGCAGTATAATTTGAATTTATTGACACTGCATATAGTGTAATTTTACTTAAAAAAGCGTTTAGAAAATTGAAACTAGACGAGAGAAGTGCATAGAGAAACCAATAAGAATCGGAAATTGTTACTGTTGATACAAGATATTTCAAGCTGTCTTCTTAAATTTCTAAAAATAGAGATATTCATGATACATTCTTCTCGAGGATTCAACCGCTTTAGTTCCCAACAATCCGGACAAAGTAAAATCAACTCTGCTGTAGAACGTTTCCCAATCAATAAATCTTTAATGGAAGTAATTAAAGGTCTAGAAGGTGCAAGCACAGAAATGGTTGAGAGATCTAAAACAATATTTTTCCCTGGGGATCCTGCTGAGCGGGTTTATCTGATAAGAAGAGGAGCAGTAAGGTTGTCAAGAGTTTATGAGTCAGGTGAAGAGATAACAGTTGCTTTATTAAGAGAAAATAGTCTCTTTGGTGTTTTATCTCTCCTAACAGGCCATAGATCGGATCGTTTTTATCATGCCATAGCATTCACAAGAGTTGAAATGATAACAGCCCCTGCAAATTCTGTTTTAAGAGCAATAGAAGAAGATGCATCAGTAGGACTATTATTGTTGCAGGGTCTTTCAAGTAGGATCCTTCAAACAGAAACAATGATAGAAACTCTTACTCATAGAGATATGTCTTCACGGTTAGTAAGCTTTTTAATGGTTCTTTGTAGAGACTTTGGGGTTGCAAGTGAAAAAGGGATTACAATAGATTTGAGACTTTCACATCAAGCTATTGCTGAAGCTATTGGTTCAACAAGAGTAACCATTACAAGATTATTGGGAGATTTAAAGGATTCCGGTCTCCTAAATATTGAAAGAAAAAAAATTACAGTATTTGACCCAATAGCTCTTGCAAAAAGATTTAATTGATTCATCATTAACTATGATGTATTGAGCGTATGAAATAGTGTGGCCTGGATTTTAATTGTTTTTTTAATATTACTCGGGGGATTAATTGCACCATTTGGTGACCTGCTTGGTACAAAAATAGGTAAAGCTAGATTTAGTATCTTAAAATTAAGACCAAAGAAAACAGCTACAATAGTAACGATAATAACTGGAGGATTTATTAGTGCAATATCTATAGGATTACTGATTTTAGTGAGTGAAGAATTTAGGCAAAGACTTTTTGTTGATATTCCTTTTTTACAAAAAACTTTGGAAGAGAGTAAAAAGGCACTGCTTCCTTTGCAGGAAGAAAGGAAGCAGCTTGAAGAAAAGATTAATAATAAAGAAAAGGAATTAAATAAACTAAAAAGTGATGTTAAGGAATTCAGAAGAGGAAATGTAGTTATTAAAAGAGGGCAAACTTTATTTATTGCTGAAGTTACTTCTAATCCGAATATAAAATTAAATTTAGGCAAGATTTACAATAGTGCAGATAGATATGTACAGAAAATTGTAATTCCAAGTAAAAAAGAAATACAAAATATTCTTTTGTGGAGACCTAGTGATATTTCTGAAATTGAAGGAGTCACTCAAAAAGGCGGTAGTTGGATTTTATTGATTAAATCGGCAACTAATGTTTTGAAAGGGGATAATTTTGTTTTTGTATACCCAGAATTGCTGCAAAATAAAACAATTTTAAAAAGAGGAGAAGTTATTACGAGCGAAATTCTTGAAAACAAAGATCTTGATTATAAAAACATTAATTCAACAATTAAAACTTTGTTGCGAAAAACTAGAGACAAAATCAAGTTAAGAGGATCTATCGTTAACGAAATTACTACAAGAGGGAACTTTATAAAAAAAATCAGAGATTCGTTAAATATAAATCAAAATAAAAAATATCTATTGGAGGTTGTATCTTTAAAAGATAGTAAAACTTCAGATCAAATAATAGTTGAGTTGAATATCACTAAATTATAATCTTGTATGTTCAAATTAATATCTATTGATCCTGGTAAATGTAAATGTGGGTTAGTTTTAGCTGAAATAAGTGAAAAAAAAGTTTATAAAGCCATCATTCTTAAAAGTGAATTACTTGAGGATTATGTCAGAAATTTAAATACCGTTGAAGATATATCAAAAATTATTATTGGTAACGGAACAACCAGTAGAGAGATTAGAGATAAACTGGATTTTTTTAAAAAAGAAATAATAACTTATGAAGAAAAAAATACTACTTATAGAGCGAAAGCAAGATATTTTGAACTTTTCCCAATTAGCGGTTTGAAGTTTTTAATTCCTAGGGAGATTTTTATTCTTAATAAAAATCTTGATGCGATATCAGCTTTGATAATTTTAGAGGATTATTGCAAAATGAAGTTTACTTTAAATCAAGATATAGATTTTAAAACTTGGCTGAAATAGTAAACTTGTATTGATTACCTGCTTCAAGTTCATAATCTTTTTTTAATAAAAATCTTAATAAGGCATCCTCAATTAATGCTCTTCCCAAAGGAGGATTCACTAATAATAAACCTTTATTAAAAGACCATGTAAAATTCCACTTAAATTCACTAGCCTCCACAACTCCTTTAATTTCCTTTTTTGAAAAGCAATATTCTTTAACACTTACATTTGCTATCGTTTCTGGCTTTGACCTCATTTGTTATATTTGGTTTTTATCAAAAGAATTTAATTCATTTATTATATATTCTTCTTTTTTAGTGTTTATTTGTTCGAGGGATTCTATTACTCTCTTATATACTTTATCCAAAATTGATTTTTCTTCTTGAGAAATATTGCCTAACACATGAGAAATAGTATTGGAATAATTTGTTCCTTTTACTAATGGAGGAGATCCAATACCAATTCTGATTCTATTAAAGTTATGAGTTTGTAATTTTTCAATGATGCTTTTAAGTCCATTATGCCCACCTGAACTCCCTTTTTTTCTAAATCTTATTTTCCCAAGAGGAAGATCTTTATCATCGACTATTATAAAAATCTGATCAATATTTATTTTGTACCAATTTATTATTGCTTCGACAGCATCCCCACTATTATTCATAAACGTATTAGGTAAAAATAACCTGTAAGTGTAATTATTGATTTTGAATTCTGAGTAAAAACTTTTAAGTTTATCCTTTAATAAGAAATTTGAATTATATTTTTTCGAGAGATTTTCAAGTAGCAAAAACCCTATATTATGTCTACTTTTCGAGTATTTTTTACCAGGATTTCCCAAGCCAATTAAATATATTTCATTCATAATTTATTTCTAAATCTCTTTTATTGAGAATTATAAATATACAAACTAACTAAAACTAAATAAATTAAAAAAATTCCCAAATAAACTTATTAGGGAATCTTCATATTAATTTAGAAAACTTTCTGAAAGAGTTTAAGAAATTTAGTTTCAGTTCCAATTTACGGAGAAACCTTGTAATAGCAGCGATTGATTATAAATTTGTAGCATAATAACTAAAAAGATCAGAAGTAGTAGGCCTATGACTATCATCACAGGAGCTGCTCCCCAACCAGGTACAACTTTTCCTTGACCTGAATTGCCAATTGCTTTTAAAAGACTTCCTAAGGCTGTTTTTTGACCCATGTTAAATTCACAAAATCGAGTATTATTTCGCTATTGTATAAGAACTTATACATAAATTGTTTACAAACTTAGCAAAATTGATGCAAACTTTATCATCTGCTCCTGATCCTGCTGTTTCTATAGCAGTAACAGTTCTGACAATACTTCTATCTTTAACTGGTTTTGGTCTTTGGACTGCCTTTGGACCTAAAGCTGCAAAGCTTACAGATCCTTGGGATGAACATGACGACTAATATCCCTTAAAGTATTTCAAAATTTTCCAAAAATACAAAAAGTAAACTTTTAATCATAGTTTAATTATAAATTTAATAGGATATAAATCTGTCAGCCAATCAACTTCCATGCTTGCCTTAAAAATTTCTGTTTACACAATTGTTTTTTTCTTCGTAGGAATTTTCCTTTTCGGATTTTTAGCAAGTGATCCAACAAGAACACCAAATAGAAAAGACTTAGAAAGTCCTCAGGATTAGTCTCAATAATATTTATTTACCTTGATTTTAGGAACTTCAAAAAAAGTAATAATTTCTTTTTTTTTGTTTATAAATTTTATACAGCCATCAAAATCTGCTGAAATTAAGGAAATTAATAAAGTTGATAATAACCAAGCTTTCCAAAAAAGATTCTCCAAAATATCAAATATAAAAATTGCGACAGATTTGTCAGAACGCTTTTTTAATAACTTTGAAGAATTTTCAACTCAAAAAAACTTTTTTAAAGAAAATGTAGAATCATTTTTAGCTAGTAATAGTGGAAATCAAAAAGAATTAGTAATCCAATCTGATACACAGTCTGAAATTAACGATGTTATTTATGCTGAAGGTAATGTAGAAGTATCATATAAGGGAAATACCCTTAAAGCTGACAATTTAATTTACGATAAGTTAAATAAAATAATTAGTGCTCAAGGCAACATTGTCTTGATATTAGGAGATCAAATATTTAAAGTTTCTCAACTAGAGTACAGTTTTATTACTGAAAAAGGGTATTTACTAGATGTTAAGGGATCTATTAATACTAATAAATTGGTGGATAATTTATCATCGAATTTCAGCTTATCAGATTTTAATAAAATAGAAGGTTTACTTGAATTAAAAAAAAAGGAAGTTTTACATACTCCTAGCAAGGTTGAGAATTGGCTATTCTTAACGGATGCAATCACTATAGATGGGAAAAAATGGAAAAGTAAAAAGGCAGTATTTACAAATGATTTACTTGAATCAAAACAAGCGAAATTAGCAATTAATTCTTTAGAAGTTATTCCTGAAGCAGAGACATTACGATTTAAGTCATCATTAAATTATTTAATTTTTGAAGAAAAAGTATCAATTCCATTTTGGCTTGGAGAAAGAACTTTAAAAAAGTCCGGAGAATTCTTTACTTTTCAAAGCAGATGGAATTTAGGATATGAAAACTTAGATAAAGATGGGTATTTTATTGGTAGGAAATTTAACTCTATAGATATTTTTAATGATTTTGTTCTTGACCTAGAGCCGCAATTTCTAATTCAGCGTTCATTAAAAGGGTATACAAAAAGTTTTGTAAACAAGGACGAATCAATTACTTCAGACAGGGTTAAGAGAGATTCAAGTTTTAAAGATTACTTTGCTCTAAAATCACAGATAAAAGGCACAATAAAAAATTGGGATTTAGAAATACAAAAGAATTTAAATTCTCTTGATTTGAATAAATTTTCAGATGCATTTAGATTTAAAACTGAATTGAGTAAAGAAATTGATTTATTAGATTCAAAATGGAAAAAAAGTTTTTATGGAATTTATAGAGAGAGGATTTGGAATGGTTCATTAGGTGAATCAGAAATTTACTCTGGTTATGGTTCAAAATTGCAAAAAGAAAATACTTGGATTACTGATGGCATCAAAAAGTCAGAATTTTTATCATTAGGTTTGGCCAACATAACAGCTGAGGCTTTAAATACTAAAAATCTTGTAACTAACCTGAAGGGTAATTTCTTTTATTCTCTTGATCAGAAATTTCCAATTAGTATTGTAAATCCTAAAAAGAAATCCATTGATATTTCATATAAGTACGTTCCCGAACCAATTACAAAAGGCTTAAGTCTTAATACAAGATTAGAAGCATCATACTCTTTCTATGAAAATGGAGATCATCAAGAATATTTAGGTATAGGTATAGGCCCAGAATTAATATTTGGTAATTTTAAAAATAAAACCTTTGACTATACTCGTATAAGTCTTTTACCTTTCTATAAATTTGATAGTGGCGAAAGTGTTTTTAAATTTGATCAGAATTTTGACGACTTCACCTTAAATATTTTTTATGATCAGCAATTATATGGACCAATTATTCTCAAAAGTTTTGGGGTTTTAAACTTAACAAACGATTCAAATGATTATGGTGAATTTATAGATTCTAAAATTTCTTTAAATTGGAAAAAAAGATCCTATGAAGTTGGTATTTTTTATCAACCTCATAATCAAGCGGGAGGTATTTCTTTTAGTCTCTTCGGCTTTAAATAGTTAAAACAAATTAGTATTAAAGTTTAAATAAGGTAAATTATTGAATTTATTCTCAATTAGATTTTCATTATCAAGAAGTGTTGCAGTTGCGTCCCATTCTCCTGATAAAAACATTTTTCTTGAGCTTTCCTTGATCTGAAGACTAAAATTTAAATCTTTTGATTTTGCTAAGGAATTTCTTAGCTCAATTTCTAAGAATAGACTTTCACTTTCGGTATATTTCTGAATGTCTTTTATTGACTCTTTAGGAAGCGTGAAACATGGAATTCCAATTGCAATACAATTGCTATAAAAAATCTCGGCAAAACTCTCACCTATTATTGCTTTTATACCCCATCTCATAAGTGCTTGTGGAGCATGTTCTCTGCTGGAACCACATCCAAAATTGCTGTTAACAATTAGTATTGAAGCATTTTTGTTTTCCTTTAAATCAAAAGGATGCTTTCCCTTTAAAGTTTCTCTATCATCTTCAAATACAGATTCTCCCAATGAATCAAAATTAATACACTTCAAGAAACGCGCTGGAATTATTCGATCTGTATCAATATCGTTACCAATTAATGAGATGCATTTTCCTACTATTTTTGTAATTTTCCCAAATGGTGGGGTAAATTCTGATTTCATTTGTTTATAACTTCTCGGACGTCACTTACTTTGCCAGTAATTGCGGCGGCAGCAACCATTGCTGGACTCATAAGAAGTGTTCTTCCGCTTGGAGACCCTTGCCTACCTTTGAAATTTCGATTGCTAGAACTAGCACTAACTTGATTTCCTATTAGCTTATCCGAATTCATTGCTAAACACATTGAGCAGCCTGGCTCTCTCCATTGAAATCCAGAATTCTTAAAGATCTTATCAAGACCTTCTTTTTTTGCTTCAATAGCTACTTTCTCTGAACCTGGAACAACAAATGCTTTCACTTTTTCAGATACTTTTTGGTCTTTCAATACTTTAGCTGCAACTCTTAAGTCACTGATTCTCCCATTTGTGCAACTGCCTATGAAACAAACATCTACTGGAGTATCTTTTATTGATTGACCTGGTTTGAAGCCCATATATTCATAAGCCTCTTGAGCAATAAATTGGTCATTTGGTGACAAGTCATTTAACTGAGGAATCTTTTGATTGATTCCTAAACTTTGACCAGGAGTAATTCCCCAGGTTACAGTTGGTTCTACTTTTGATGCATCTAATTTAATCACATCATCATAAATAGAATTTTCATCGCTTTTTAATGATTTCCACCATAAGAGCGCTTTATCCCACTTTTCATTGTTTGGAGCATATAATTTGTTTTTAATGTAGCTAAAGGTTTTTTCATCAGGGTTTATGTAGCCGCATCTCGCCCCCCCTTCGATAGACATATTGCATATTGTCATCCTTTCTTCCATTGATAATTCATCGATCGCAGGACCTGCGAATTCATAAGCAAAACCTACTCCAGCTTTTACACCAAGTTTATTAATAATGTGAAGCACTAAATCCTTAGCGTAAACACCGCTAGATAATTTATTTTCACACCAAATCTGTCTCACCTTCAATTTGTTCATGGCTATTGTTTGTGTGGCAAGAACATCTCTCACTTGACTTGTACCTATCCCAAAAGCAATTGCCCCAAAAGCTCCATGAGTTGAAGTGTGTGAATCCCCACAAGCGATAGTCATTCCTGGCTGAGTTAGCCCCAATTCTGGGGCTACTACATGCACTATTCCTTGATTTCCACTACCAATATTAAAAAATTTGATTTTATGTTTTAAGCAGTTTTTTTCTAGTGTTTCAATCATCTGTTCTGCAAGATTATCTTTGAAAGGTCTGCTTTGATTATCTGTTGGGACAATATGATCAACCGTAGCTACTGTTCTACTGGGAAATTTTACTTTTAAGTTTTTGTCTTTTAAAGCACCAAATGCTTGAGGACTTGTCACTTCATGAATAAGGTGAAGGCCAATAAAAATCTGATCTGAGCCACCAGGAAGATTTGAAACTTTGTGTAAATCCCAAACTTTATCAAATAAGGTATCTTGACTCAATTTCTAAAAATGTTATTTACTATTCGATAATAGGATTAATCTGAGGCTGTTCAAACACACATTTACACTTAGTATTTGAATTTCACTTCTGTTTCTGGTTGAGTTAAATATTTTTTTGATGTTAGTAATATGATTATTTGGTCCTGCAATAGAAATATAGACAAGTCCAACAGGTTTATCTTGACTGCCTCCGTTAGGACCAGCTATTCCACTGATTGCAATTGCCCAATCTGCTCTTAATTTCTCCTTTACATTGATTGCCATGGCCTCACACACTTCTTCAGAAACAGCTCCATATTTTTTAAGATTGTCTTCCGAAATATTTAATAATAATTTCTTTAGGTCATTACTATAGGAAACAATACTACCTTGAAAAACTTGAGATGAGCCTGATATAGATGTGATTGATGAAGATAGAAGACCTCCTGTACAGGATTCAGCAAAAACAATAGTTTCCTTTCTTTTAGCTAATTCTTTTATTAAAACGCCAGGAAGAGTATCATCATTTTCTCCAAAAATAAATTTCGAAAACTCATTTTTTAATTTTTCTTTTACAGGTTTTATTATATTTTTTGCTTCTACTTCATTCTTAGCTCTAGCTGTGATTCTTAGTTTAACCTCTCCCAAATTTGCATATGGAGCAACAGTTGGGTTTTGAAGATTTAGAAGATCGTTAATTTTTTCTGCAACGCTAGATTCGCCAATCCCTGAGAATTTAAGAGTATTTGAAAAGAAGGAATAACTATCTGAGAATTTGTTTTTGATAAATGCAAATGCAGTTTCTTCCCACATAGCTTTCATTTCATTTGGTACACCTGGGAAAGTAAGAATAGTAAATCCTTTTATTGGTTCCCATATCATTCCTGGGGCAGTGCCCCTAGGGTTATTAATTATTTGCGCATTTTTGGGGAAGAAACATTGTTTATGTAAGCTAAAAGAATTCTCCTGCAGCTTTGAATTTGTAAGTTTTTGTTTAATTTCATCCCATAAGTAAGGTCTCTCATAGAGGGAAACATTAAAAGACTTTGCTATTGCTTCAGTAGTTAAGTCATCTGGAGTGGGTCCTAATCCACCCGTGGTAATTAGAAGATTACTTCTTTTCGATATTTCTTGAATTACTTTAATAATTCGATCACAATTATCACCTACAGTTGATTGTCTAAAGTGATTTAAGCCTAGTTGAGATAATTGCTCAGAAATCCATTGAGCATTTGTATTTACAATATTTCCTAAAAGTAGCTCAGTTCCAATAGAAAGAATTTCAACCCCATTGGAATTAGTACTCATCATTTAATTAATGCTTCGAGTTTACCTTCATAAAGAGGAAAACGATTACATAAGGTTAATACTCTTTCTTTACATTTACTTTCAATCACTGAATCATTTGGATTAAGCAATCTATCAGCAATAATTTCACCAACTTCAGCAAAAGCACTTTCATTAAAGCCTCTGGTAGTTAAAGCAGCAGTACCCAACCTTAGCCCACTGGTCACAAAAGGTGATTCGGGATCAAATGGAACAGTATTTTTATTAGCTGTGATATTAACTTCGCTTACAAGCAAATCAGCAACTTTGCCAGTCATATTGATGCTTCTTAAATCAAGTAAAACAATATGGTTATCAGTACCTCCACTGACAATTTCAATACCTCTACTTATTAAATTTGAAGCTAGAACTTTGGCATTTGTAATTACTTGTTGGGAATAATTAACGAAATCAGGTTGTAATGCTTCTCCAAATGCAACTGCTTTAGCGGCAATAATATGTTCGAGGGGACCACCTTGAGTTCCAGGGAAAACAGATTTATCAAATTTCTTTCCAAATTCTGCATCTTTACATAAGATAAGTCCCCCTCTAGGCCCTCTCAATGTCTTATGAGTAGTTGTAGTTACTACATCACAATAAGGTATTGGATTTGGGTGAAGTTTGCTTGCTACAAGCCCCGCGATGTGAGCAATATCCGCCATTAAGTATGCCCCAACTTCATCTGCAATATTTCTAAATGATTCGAAATCGATTGTTCTTGGATAAGCCGAATATCCACATATAATTAATTTTGGTTTTTTCTCTAGTGCTATCTCTCTTATTTCATCAAAATTTAACTCACTAGTGTCTTTATTTACTCCATAGTGAACTGCATTAAACCACTTGCCACTCATATTGACTGGGGATCCATGAGTAAGGTGCCCACCATGAGATAAATCCATTCCCATGATTGTATCCCCAGGTTTGAGAAGACTTAAGAAAACAGCAGCATTTGCCTGAGCCCCACTATGAGGTTGAACATTAGCCCAATTTGCATTAAATAATTTTTTCGCTCTCTCTATAGCTAATTCTTCGATTTCATCAACAAATTCACAACCCCCGTAATATCTTTTTTGAGGTAATCCTTCAGCGTATTTATTTGTAAGGACTGATCCTTGAGCCTGCATCACTGCAATTGATGCAAAATTCTCACTTGCTATTAACTCAAGGTGGGTTTCCTGTCTATTTTTTTCAGAGTTAATAAAATTTGATATTACTGGATCACTTTCTTTAAGATCTTGAAGAATATTCATTGAATTTATAAGTAATACAAATAATATAGACGATATTTTTTAGAAAAATATAAAAAGAATATTTCATAATTATAAACGCGCCTGGAGAGATTCGAACTCCCGACACCCTGATCCGTAGTCAGGTGCTCTAATCCACTGAGCTACAGGCGCATAATTTGTAATATCTCTGTTTCAGGGTCTCTTAGTCAACTAGATTTTAGGTAAAATATCTATTATTAACAATCTAATTATTAATATGCCTATAAAATGGTACGGAAACGGTGATTTAGAAGATCCCAAATACAAGCATTTTTCTCGAATAGTAAATTTTGTGATTCACTGCATGATATTTACTGCGGTTGTAAGTGGTACTTGGCTTTTAAAAGAAATTAAATATGAAATAGCTTTTTTTAATAATTTTGCAATTTTATGGTCAACTCTTTTAGCTACCCACTTACTTTTTGTAATTATAAAAAAACCTAAAGATTCAGAAATACAATCAAATTAAATCTATTTTATTTATGGAACCTCAGATACAAATAAGTGACCTAGAAAATGTTATTTCAGAAAAGATTTTTATCAAAATAGAAAAGTGGAATTTATATCTTGGAGATGCTGGCCTGGCAAGAAATCTTGCTATTGAATGTATAAGCAATAAAGATCAAGGCGCATCCGAGGCTGCAAAAAAAAGTTTGAAAGCAATTAATGTAAAAGTAGGGGACGGAGTTAAAAGTATTTCACTTATTAATTTAATAACATCCTCACAAATTTCTGAATTAGAAGAGATTTTGGAGAGTTTTTTTAACTAGATCTTTTTTGAGGAATTTTAAATTTATTTACTTTCAAAAATTTTGTAAGTAAAAAATAGATTACAAAAAAAGTTAGAGATCCAAATATTAATAATAAAACTTCTCCTAAATTTGAATTTAAGTTATTCGTAGTTTTCAGAATAGTAAAACAAATTTTGCTGTCTATAAAAGATGCTAATAACATGAGTGTTATTTTTCCAAATAAATCCAAGTTAGGCAAATGGATATCTTCATTTCGAAGATTGAAAGAAAGAAAAATACAAACTAAAAAGTTGACTATTACTGAAGATAAAATTATTCCTACAACTCCAAAATTATATGGTGAAAGATTTCCAAAATTCTTAATTGGCGCACCAATTAAGAACCAATCAAAAAATACATTAAATATTATCCCTGCGAATGACAACTTGAAAGGAAATTTTGTTTTTTCTATTGAGTAGTAAGTCCTTACTAATAAATCTCTATAAAGATAAAAAGGTATTCCAACCGCATAAGCAATAAGTATATTCTTTACTTTTAATGTCGCTAAATCATCAAAAGCGCCTCTTTGAAAAACTAACTCTACAATTTGGTTATTGAATGTTATGAAAAATCCAGTTAAAAAAATAGTTGTCAAGAAACAGTACTCTATTCCAGAGATTAATTTTTTTTGGATCCCCCTAGTGTTTTCTTGACTTCTCAATTTAGAAAATTTTGGAAGTAATGGCAATATTAAAGAGTTGGATAATATACCTAATGGGGCTTGTATAAGAAAATTTCCGTAAGCTAGTCCCGATGCGGCCCCCTGAAAACTGGAAGCAAAAAACATATCTATGAAAACATTAATTTGACTCAGACCTGATGAGATAGATGCAGGAATAATTAGTTTTAAAATTCTCCTCTGTTCATATTTAAATGTTTGGAAGTTAAATGATTGGAAGGTTGATTCCAATCTCAAGAGGCCTATTTTATTTATTTCCCAAATTTGAACAACAAACTGAATTAAAGTTCCCGTCAAAGTTGCAAAAGCTAGTAATCCCGAAGAAGTGAAGAGATTTTTGGTCGTATTTTCTTGGTTGAAAGTCCAACTAAATAAAATAAAAAAAATAATAGTTACGCTTGTTATGGCTGGGCTGATACTTGACAAGAAGAATTTTCGTCGTGAATTTAAGGCTCCAAAGCTTAAACCTATGAAGCCAGATAATGGGATACAAGGTGTAAGTATTCTTAATTGGTAAGTAGCAATAGTTTTGGCTTCGGAACTTAAATTGGGGGCTAATAATTCAATTAATAAACTAGAATTACAGTAAATCAATATAGCCAAACCGAACAATAGTATTGAAAGTTTAATGCTTACTTGAGTTAGGAGAATTCCTCCATTTTTTTTGTTAAGAGGAGTTAAAACGGCGACTACTGCATTATGTAAAGGACCATTAATTCCGCCAATGATTATGAGCAAAAAACCTGGAATTATATAGGCATAATTAAATGCGTCGTATGTTATACCAACTCCAAAAGCAGCAGCTATAAATACTTGTCTTAAACATCCAGCTAATTTACTAAGACTAGTACCAAATGAAATTGAAAAAACATTATTTTTTAAAAATGAATGCATTTGGCTTTATCTAAAATTTTTCAATAAGAATAAGTTTCAATTATATTTGATTCTTAACTAAAGACATATTTATGAAAGATCGGATTATTGATTTTGACCCATTAATTGAAGGGGTTTTAATCAAAAGATATAAAAGATTTCTTGCAGACATTAAATTAGAAACTGGAGAGGTTGTAACTGCTCATTGTGCTAATACAGGTCCAATGAAAGGACTTTTGAGAGAGGGGGCAAAAGTAAGAATCAGTGTTTCCTCTTCTCCAAAAAGAAAATTACCTTTCACTTGGGAACAGATATGCGTTTTAAATGCAAAAAATGAGGAGGTTTGGGTAGGAATTAATACCCTATTTGCGAATAAGTTGATTAAAAAGGTTATTGAGAAAAATTTGCTAAAAGAAATAATTGGAGAAATAGAGAACATTAAATCTGAAGTTCCTTATGGAAAAGATAAAAAAAGCAGAATTGATTTTTTTTTAACTCCAAAATCTTCAAATCCTGATAAACGTAATATTTACATAGAGGTTAAAAACACGACCTGGATTAAGGAAAATGTAGCTCTATTCCCAGATACAGTAACGAAAAGAGGCCAAAAACACCTCATAGAATTAAAAGAATTGATTCCTGAAAGTAAAAGTGTTTTAGTACTTTGTATTACTAGAAAAGATGCTAATTTCTTTGCACCTGGAGATGATGCAGATCCCTTATATGGCAACCTTTTTAGAGAATCTTTGAGTGCAGGAATGATATCCATACCATGCTCCTTTGAATTTCATAAAGACCATGTATCATGGAATGGAATTAAACCTTTGAAATAAATAAAAAACTTGATATTTTGAAATTCTAAAAAAATTAGTTTTTAAAGTTAACAAATATAGCCTTGTGAAGCAACTATAAAATCGGTAGCAACGACTACTAGACACTAATAAGTTTTTTGAGCAAAATTGAATTTGAAAGGAAACAGCACAAACTGTTTTTTTGCAGATCTAATTTTTTTTTATGACCACTGCTTTGCAAACGCCTCAAAGGCGCTCTAGGCCCAAATTACAAGATGCCAGTCTTGTAAATGGACCTATGCTCCTTTTGAGGAGTATTCGAGGATTTAGTTCAAACCGCTCTATGTTGTGGCTTGCAACTGTTCCTTTGGCTTTGTTTGGTTTAGGTATTTTTAATCTTTCAGCTCATGCAGCTGATTTACCTGAGTTGAATGCAGCTTTTCTTGCTAACAATTTATGGCTTTTGATCGCTACTATCCTAGTGATCTTCATGAACGCTGGTTTCGCTATGGTTGAGGCAGGTATGTGCCGTTCTAAGAACGCAGTAAACATCCTTGCTAAAAACCTATTCGTATTTGCTTTAGCTGTAACCTCTTATTGGTTTATTGGCTATTCATTAATGTACGGAGGTAGTGTCGCTGACGGATGGCTTTATTTTGGAGGCTTATTTTTTGATCCAACAGTCACTTCAGATATGGTGACTGATGGTTCATTAGTCCCAACAGTTGATTTCTTGTTCCAGTCTGCATTCGCAGGAACTGCAGCAACAATCGTATCCGGTCTTGTTGCTGAAAGAGTTAAATTTGGAGAATTTGTTGTTTTTGCGATTGTATTAACTGCATTTATATATCCAATTGCTGGTAGCTGGAAATGGAATGGAGGTTGGCTTGATTCTTTAGGTTTTGTTGACTTTGCTGGTTCTTCAATTGTTCACTCAGTTGGAGCATGGGCTGGTCTTGTAGGAGCTATGCTTCTTGGGCCAAGAATTGGTAAATACTCTGATGGAAAACCACAGGCTATGCCAGGACACAATATGGCTATAGCTACTTTAGGAGCATTAGTTCTATGGATAGGTTGGTATGGATTTAACCCCGGTTCCCAACTTGCTATGGACCAATGGGTTCCATATGTTGCTGTAACAACTACTTTGGCAGCAGCAGCTGGTGCTATTGGAGCAACTGTTGTTTCAACACTAACCTCTGGTAAGCCTGATCTTACAATGATTATTAACGGAATCCTTGCTGGTTTGGTTAGTATCACTGCTGGTTGTGGTGATATGACTCTTGCTGGAGCCTGGTTTGCAGGACTAGTAGGTGGAATTATCGTTGTATTTTCTGTTGCAGCCCTTGATGCCGCTGAGATTGATGATCCTGTAGGTGCATTCTCCGTTCACGGAGTTTGTGGTGTATGGGGTACTGTAGTTATCGGTCTTTGGGGTACAGCTGTACAAGGAGATGGAGCAGGTATGGGATTGTTCAATGGTGGAGGTATTAACCTTCTTTTAGTTCAAGCTCTTGGTGCCGCAGCTTATGCTATCTGGACACTAGTCACTTGCTGGATTGCTTGGTCTGTGATTGGAGGATTATTCGGTGGAATCCGAGTATCTGAAGAGGAAGAGACTCAAGGCCTAGATATAGGAGAGCACGGAATGGAAGCATATCCAGACTTTGCATCTGCTAAATAATCTTACTTAAAAGATATTTTAGAAACCTGACTTATGTCAGGTTTTTTTTTTTTACAAAAAATTATTTAAAATGTTGTAATATCTAAAGATGGATACTCAAGCTTTTAGAAGATCTCTTCATCATTCTGGCAGATACAACAGAAGGGGTTTCGATTCTCCCACAAAAAGAGCTCAAGCATTAGAAGAAGCTTACCAAAGTGATTTGATAACTTCTATAAGAAATAATGGTTTTAATTACACTAAGGGCAGGTTAAATATTAAATTGGCCCAAGCCTTTGGTTTTTGTTGGGGAGTTGAAAGAGCTGTAGCAATGGCTTATGAGACTAGGAGACATTACCCTAATGAGAATATTTGGATCACTAACGAAATAATTCATAACCCCTCAGTTAATGATCATTTAAGAAAAATGAATGTAAAGTTCATTTCAGCTAAAAATGGAATCAAAGATTTTTCGTTAGTTTCTAATGGGGATGTAGTTATATTGCCTGCTTTCGGAGCTACTGTTCAAGAAATGAAACTCCTTCATGAGAAAGGATGTCATATCATAGACACAACTTGTCCTTGGGTATCTAAGGTTTGGCATACTGTTGAGAAACATAAAAAACATGTCTTCACCTCTATAATTCATGGAAAATTTAAGCATGAAGAGACTCTTGCTACTAGCTCATTTGCAGGTAAGTATTTAGTTGTACTTGATTTAGAAGAAGCAAATTATGTATCTGAATATATTCTGGGTGGAGGAAATAAAAATGAGTTTATGAACAAATTTGCTAAAGCTTGTTCTAATGGATTTGATCCTGATAAAGATTTAGATAAAGTAGGAGTCGCTAACCAGACAACTATGCTTAAGAGCGAGACAGAGGAAATTGGAAAGGTTTTTGAAAGAACTATGTTAAAAAAATTTGGACCAGCAAAAGTGAATAGTCACTTTTTAGCATTTAATACAATTTGTGATGCAACGGAAGAAAGACAAGATGCAATGTTTTCTTTGGTTGATGAAGATCTTGATATCTTGGTTGTTATAGGGGGCTTTAATTCGTCAAATACGACTCATTTACAAGAAATAGCAATTACCAAGAATATTTCTTCTTTTCACATAGATACTCCAGATAGAATATCAGTTGAAGAAAACTCAATATTACATAAACCACTAGGATTAGATTTAGAACTTAAAAAAGATTTTTTACCTAATGGGAATATTAATGTTGGAATTACCTCTGGTGCATCTACTCCTGATAAAGTTGTTGCAGATGTTATTGCAAAGTTAATTGATATAGCTTCCTAAATTTGGAATTTCATTTAAAATTTTGCTTAGTTTTTTTAATTTATTACTCAGATATTTCCTAAAGATCTACTTTATTAACTAGAATAGTGAAAAATTAATGAAGTATGGAAGACAAAACACAAACTAATCAGGTTCAAACAGCCAGTATGAATAGAACTAAGGCCCCTCAAAAAGTTGAAGTTGTAGTTGCTAATTCATCTTCAGGGTCAGAAGTCAATATTCTTGGAGAACTATCAATTTTTGTTTTGCGCATTGGGTTTTGTGCTTTGATGATTCATCATGGCCTAGAGAAACTTCAAGATCCGCAGGGTTTTGCAGAATTTGTAGTTAGTAAGTACTTTCCATTTTTGCCAGGTGATCCTGTTGTTTGGACTTTTGGAGCAGCTATCACTCAATTAGTTTGCCCTCTAGGGCTGGCTGTAGGGCTTTTTGCAAGGCTTTCTTCTCTTGGAATATTATCTACAATGGTATTTGCCGTTTATTTTCATCTTCTAGATACGGGATTAGAAGGTTTCCCTCTTGCAGTAGTTGAAGATCACAACTACGCCTTCGAATTGTCTTTTATATATGGTGCTATTTCTCTCTACTTTCTATGCGCAGGTCCAGGGAGACTTTCTTTATTTAGAAAGTCTAACAAAATTACATATTATCCCAAATCAACCTAAATCAATGCAAAAAATGCCTTTTTTGAGTAAATATCATTGAGATTCCCTTTGAATTACACATATCAATACTTTCTTGGTCTCTTAAACTTCCTCCGGGTTGGATAATAGCTTTTATTCCATATTCATTTGCAAGTTCCACAGTATCGGCAAATGGTAAAAAACCATCGCTTGCCAAGACAGCCTCAGAAGATAATCCCTTAGCTGCTTTTAATGCAATTTTTGCGGCTCCAACTCTATTCATTTGTCCAGCTCCAATACCAATAGTTTTTTGGTCTTTTGCAATAACAATTGCATTTGATTTTACATGTTTACAAATTTTCCATGCAAAATTCAGATCTAATTTCATTTGATTACTTGGATTTTTTTTAGTTACTGAAATCCAACTCTCAGTTCTATCTTCATTATCATCAGTGTCTTGAACGAGTAATCCTCCCATTATTGATTTAGTAGAAGTTTGGTTCTTTTTTAGAAGCATAGTTTTTGATAACTTTAAAATTCTTAAATTCTTTTTGCTTTTTAAAATTTTTAAAGCTTCTTCATCAAAAGAAGGAGCGACAACGCACTCTAAGAAAATATCTTTGAGGTTACTTGCGGTTTCACTATCAACATTTGAATTAAAAGCAACTATTCCTCCAAAAGCACTAACTGAGTCGCATTCCAAAGCATTCAGAAATGCTTGAGAGGCTGAATTGCTTGTAGAGGCACCACAAGGATTATTGTGTTTTAGAATAACGGAAGCAAAAGTGTTTGTTGCAGGATCATTTTTTTCTTCATAGCCAAATTCTAAAACTGTGGAAAGGGCTGACTCAAGATCCAATAGATTGTTATAACTTAACTCTTTACCTTGCAATTGTTCTGCTGAGTTCCATCCAATATTACGTAAACCATACCAAAAAGCTTTTTGATGAGGATTTTCTCCATATCTTAAGGTTTTGATTAGTGGATAAGATTCAATATATTTGGAAGATTGTAAACCTCTCTCTTTACTTATCCAATTAGATATTGCAGCATCATAGTCGGCTGTATGTTGAAAAGCTTCAAAGGCTAATTTTGCTTTATATGCTTCATTTAAAACCCCTTTTTTACTTTCTTCAAGAAATTCTTGATATTGACTAGGATCTACTAAAACGGAGACATCTTTATGATTTTTAGCTGCAGAACGAATCATTGAGGGCCCTCCAATATCGATATTTTCAATAGCATCTTCCCAGTTAGATCCCTGCTCAACAGTTTTCTTAAAAGGATATAAATTTACAACTACTAAGTCAATTAGTTCAAGATCGTTAGCTTCTATATCTTTTTTATGTTCCTTATCAGTTCTTTTCGCTAATATTCCTCCATGGATTTTTGGATGTAAAGTTTTAACTCTTCCTTCAAGGATTTCTGGCGAATTAGTAAAATCTGAGACTTTAATAACTGGAAGTTTTGCTTTTATTAGATGTTTGGCAGTTCCTCCACTTGATAGAATTTTATAATTAAATTTTTCTACCAATTCTGTACAAAATGGGATTATATTTTTTTTATCAGAGACACTTATTAAGGCTAATGGTGACATTATGGGAAAGTTTAATTACTTAAGAATATAAACATGAAATACGATATTGATCATGAATTTGTCTCGATTAGCTCTCAAACCGCAACTCATAGAATTATTTTGATACATGGTTGGGGAGCCGATGCCGATGACCTTTTAACACTTGGACAGGAAATTAAAGAAAAAACACATCTTGATTTTGAGGTAATTTCTTTGAGGGCGCCTGGATTACATCCAAGTGGTCATGGAAGACAGTGGTATGGATTATACCCACATGATTGGAAGGGGGCTGAGGTTGAAGTAAATAAACTTTTAGTTACATTAAAAAAATTTGATACTGAGCAGATTTCACTTAGAAAAACAGTTTTGTTGGGTTTTTCTCAGGGGGCAGCTATGGCAATTGATGCAGGATTTAAATTAAATCTAGGATTAATTGTTTCTTGTAGTGGTTATCCTCACCCAACCTGGTTTCCAGGAGAAAAATGCCCACCATTAATTCTTAGTCATGGCTTATTTGATGACGTCGTGCCTATAGATGCTTCTAGGATTATTTATGAAAAGGTAAACAGTAAGTCTTCGAAACTTTGCAAATTATTAGAATTCGATGGATTCCATCAAATTGACTCAAATTTAATTAATTTTCTTAGTTCAAATATGAGTAATATTTTTTAAACGAAAGCATATTCGTATTCTTCAATCTCTTCCCAATCATCTGCAGTAAGTTCTAGACCTTCAAATATTCTTTCTTCACCAATACCCTCAACTACGACTTTTAATGATGGGAATAGAAAATGATTTTCTTCAGCATATTGGGCGCTAAATAAACCTTTTTCACCCCAAAAAAACCTATCAGTGGTATGTTCATTTCTTCGCACGTTGAAAACTGAAGGAGCAGACAAAGCATTTTCAGCTATAAATCTTCTTGCGGCTGTAACTGGTTTATGATTGCCGGTTTCGATATGATAAATAGGAACATGTGCCATTACTCTTTGACCAGCAAGCCTTCTTCTGCTGATTCTTTTTCTTTTTTTTTGACATTGATTGGTACTCCTGAAATTATTAATGAGATTAGTCTTAGTTATTTATACTAATCTTATATCTGTGATTTTGAATTCACTTCAAATTACATAGAGGACCCATCAACCCCTGATGTAGCTTAAAATATGATTATATGTTCATATTTAAGGCTGGCTAAAGTCAGACCTCTTTATATATCTTAATACTTTTTTCATATTTTACAAGCCCTTTTTCAAGTTTTTTCTAAAAATTCCTTAAAATTTCATTAGTTATGAAGATCTCTAAAAAATTTGAAGAACTTATTGTGAGACAGCTAGAGAGTTTTGGTTGCTCAATGGGAGTTACTCATTTGGTTATGTATCTTGCTTCAGCTAAGCAAGGAACTAAAGCATCTTTTGAAATGATTGGTCAATGGCCACAAAGTGATAGGCTTCTAATATCAATAGAAGATGATCCTTCACTAAAAGTTTCTTCTCCTAATAGAAGATGGTACCCGCTTCAAGAAAACGATATTCTACTTGGTGTCCTTAGGGTGGAAACTGATTTGCAAGCGGGAAATTGGCCATTATCTCTTGATTCTAGATTAAAAGCACTTTCAATATCTTTAGCTAAATGCGTTTCTATCGAATTAGAACGTCAAAATAAAAATGAAGAAATCAATTATTTAAAAAGTCAGGTCAATGTAATAATCCATCAATTGAGGAACCCATTGGCTGCTCTAAGGACATATGCAAAATTACTAATAAAAAGACTTGGTGCAGATGATGACTCTATTGAAATAGTCGAACGCATGATAATAGAGCAAAAACAAATTAATCAATATATGGATTCTTTTGCGCAATTAAATTCACCTATTCAACTGCCTCTAGAAATTGGAGAGGAAAGATTATTATTACCACCAAATTTAGATAATAAAAAGGTAATAACTGTTCAGAGTTTATTGAGGCCAATATTAGAAAGGGGTAAAGCTAATGCGGACTTAGAGAATAGAGATTGGACTGAACCTTCTCTTTGGCCAGATTGGACTATATCGCCATTAAAGGCAAAATACGCTGTAATTGCCGAAATTGTGGCCAATTTATTAGAAAATGCGTTTAAATATGCCCAAAAAGATGCTGAAATTGGACTTGCAATTACGAGTCATGGACTTTGTATATTTGATGATGGTAAAAAAATAACCAAAAATGAAAACGAGAAAATTTTTGAAAAAGGTTTTAGAGGATCTGCTGCTAAGAAGAAGGAGGGCACTGGTGTGGGCCTTTTTTTGGCGAGAAAATTAGCAGAACATATTGGAGGAGATTTGAGATTGCTGGAAAATAACTCGATTGATAATAATGAGAAATTAAAAAATCTTAAGAAGAAAAATATTTTCTATTTAGAACTACCTATAAAAGAATTGCATGCATAAACAACATTGCAGTTTCAACTAGTACAACACTAGCACCGCAGGCATCTCCATTGAAGCCTCCAATTTTATTACCTAGTATGTTTGGGATGGAATAGCTTAGAACAATACCAATCAAGATAAGAATTAAAAATTTAATTAATATTGCTTGGGATGTAATTGAGACTAATTGGTATGCTATGAAAATTAAAAGAAAAATAATGGAGATTAAAGATTCTTTTTTAAATCCATTCCAAAACTTTTTGTGACTAATAGACTTTTTCTTATAACTTATATATTTAAACTTTTCTATAAAAAATAAATTTGAAAATCTTCCCCAAAATAAGCATATAGGTAAAACAAAAATTATTAGGTTTTGAATTTTGAGTATGCAAGCAATTTGAATTAAAGTTATAAAAACTAAAGCTTGAACGCCAAAGGACCCAACTTTACTGTCTTTCATGGCTTTTAAACGTTTCTTTTTACCCGCAAAAATACCATCGAAACTATCCATTAAACCATCAATGTGTAGACCACCAGTAATTAAATATCCTGCAGCCAAACAAATTAATGTAGATGCATAAATTGACCAAGAGTTTGTTCTGAAAAAAAGAAAAATATAACTCTGTATTGTTCCAATAAAAAATCCTAAAGGCGGCGCAAATTGTGCAATATTTTTAAATTCGGGATTAATTAAAGGTATCTTTGGAAATGTCGTATAGAAAATCCAAGATCCTGCCAAATTTTTTATTAAATATTTTTTGATGAGATAAAAATAGATTCAATATTAAATATATAGGGTAGATTAATGAAAAAGGATCAAAAAATTTTATAAATTATCGTGTTTGAATTTGAAATTACATCGAATTGCAGTAATACAGGGGCAAGAACTGGTATTTTTCATACACCAAATGGTCAGGTAAACACACCAAAATTTATGCCTGTGGGTACTTTAGCAACAGTTAAAGGAATGTCATCTAAGCAGTTAACCTCTACAGGTTCAGAAATGATTCTCTCAAATACCTTTCATCTTCATTTACAACCTGGAGAAAAACTGGTTAAAGAATCTGGCGGAATACATAAGTTCATGAATTGGCCTAAGCCTATTCTTACTGATTCAGGAGGATATCAAGTTTTTAGTTTGGCCAAATTAAATAATATTTCTGATAAAGGTGTGGAATTTAAAAATCCAAGAGATGGTAGTCATGTATTTTTATCACCTGAAAAAGTAATACAGATTCAAATGGATCTTGGATCGGATGTTGCGATGGCTTTTGATCATTGTCCTCCGCATACAGCTAACGAAAATGATATTGAGGACTCTTTAAAAAGAACTCATTCATGGTTGCAAAAATGTGTTGAGACTCATCAGAAAGCAAATCAAGCATTATTCGGCATAGTTCAAGGGGGTAAGTATCCGAGATTGAGAGAATATAGCGCAAAATATACAAGTTCTTTTGATCTGCCTGGAATAGCAGTGGGAGGTGTAAGTGTTGGCGAGGCAGTCGAAGAAATACATAGTGTGATTAATTACGTCCCAAAATTCTTACCAATAAATAAACCAAGATATTTAATGGGCATTGGCTCTTTAAGAGAAATTTCTTTAGCTGTTGCTAATGGTTTCGATATATTTGACTGTGTTTTGCCTACAAGACTAGGAAGACATGGGACAGCATTTTTTAATGATGAAAGATTGAATTTGCGAAATGCTCGATTTAAAAATGACTTTTCTCCGATTGACAAAACTTGTAAATGCGAGACCTGTAAATCCTATTCTCGAGCATATTTGCATCATCTAATTAGAAATGACGAGATATTAGGCCTAACCCTCATAAGTTTGCATAATCTTGCTCACTTAATAAGATTTACCAATGCAATTTCTACTGCTATTAGAGACAATTGTTTTACAAATGATTTCGCTCCTTGGAAAACATCCTCTATTGCTCACTATACGTGGTAACGTCTTATCATAATTAATTAAATTATTAAAAAAGGTGCTCATTCTATTTAATACATTCGCTCAATTGCCCGAGGCTTACAAGGCCTTTTCTCCAACTGTTGATGTTCTTCCACTTATTCCTTTATTTTTCTTTTTGTTGGTATTTGTTTGGCAAGCTGCAGTTGGATTTAAATAAAATTTTTTTAGTTTAGATTTTTAGTATTAGAAGGGATTTTCAAGTAAAATCGCATCTCCAGAGTTATCTACAGCACTCTCTATAAAATCAGCAATTTTTAATGCTCTTGAGGCTTGCTCACCATCTACCTCAGGTATCTCTTTGCCCTGAACGCATTTAAGAAAATGCTCCAGTTCTGCATAAAGAGGCTCAATGGAAGTTGTGCTAACTTCTTCGACATATCCATCATTTCTATAAACTAATTCTCCATGCTCTGCTGTGTATGATTCATGAGACTTTCGATGGATTTGTAAAGAGTGATTTAAGAAATCAGTTTCTACTAGGCCATTTTGGCAGTGAGCACTTAAATTTCTAATTTTTTTATGACTCATTTTGCTGGCAGTTAAGCTTGCAATAACATTATTTTTAAAAACCAACGTAGCATTTACATAATCTATTAATCCTTCGCTATTTCTTCCTCCAACAGCTGCTAATTTTTGTATTTTTGAGTTTACAAGCTCTAAAATAAGATCAATATCATGAATCATTAAATCCATTACTACAGAGACATCATTTGCTCTGTCTGCATGAGGACTGTGCCTTCTTGCTTCTAAAACAACAATTTCTTCATTATTTACTATTTTATTTAATTCTCTAAAAGCAGGATTAAATCTTTCAATATGCCCAACTTGTAATAGACATTTACTTTCATTAGCTGCCTCTATTAAGGATTTTGCCTCAAACTCATTAGCTGCAATTGGTTTTTCAATGAGAACGTTAGTACCTCCATTTAGACAATCTAGTCCTACCTTATGATGAAGTAGTGTCGGGACAGCGATACAAATAGCATCAACTTTTGGAATTAAGTCCTTATAATTTTTGAACCATTCACATTGAAATTGTTCAATAGCTAATTTACCTCTCTCTTCATTTGGATCTGCTACTCCAATGAGATTTGCATCTTTGAGTAAACTTAATACTCGAGCATGATGCCAGCCCATATTCCCTATACCTATGACTCCAACCTTTACCGGTGATGAGGTTGGTTGCATAATTTCAAATCCATGTATTAATTATCATTATCCTCCATGGGGAGCCACATTTAGCTTTTGGGAAGAATTATTTTAACACGATCAATTTTTGGACCTGACATAGAAATAACTTCAAATTTAATGTTATTAAAATCTAAAACGTCCCCAATTTTTGGAACCATTTGAAATTTTTCTAGCAGAAATCCAGCAAGAGTATGATAATCTGCGCCTTCTGGGATGGAAAATCCTAACTTCTTATTTATATCAATAATTTCTGATTTTCCAGCTATAGACCATTTTTTAGAGAAATTATCTAACATTCTCATGTCTGAATAAATTCTATTGTTGAGCATTTCCTCTCCAACTATTTCGCCATTTAGATCAGCTGCAGTTATGAGCCCTTCTGTTCCACCGTGTTCATCAACTACTAGTAAGAAAGGATTGTAGTCTCTTACTATTGGAAATATTTCTGCTAATGAACATGTTTCTATGATTTTTGTCACTGGTAAAAGGAACGGCTCTAATAATGTATTGGCTTCCATTTCACCTTTTGAAATTGGCTTAGCTAGATAACGCAAATCTAATACACCTAATACATCATCTAAAGACTCACCAATCACAAAGAAGCGAGCATGGCGAGTTTTATCAACTTGTTTCATAAGTTCTGAAAAGGTTATATTTTTTGGCAAAGTTACCATTTCAGATCTTGGAATCATTACTTCTTTAACTTGTGTATCTTTTAAAGCAAAAACCCCTTCAAGAATATTTTTCTCATCTGGTTTTAAACCTGTTACATTATCTGTTTCTATAAGAGTTTCTAATTCTCCTGCGGATAAACCTGAGTTTAAATAATCCCATTTGATATTTAAATTGAACAAGCTTAAACAGGCGCTAGCAAAGAATTCTATTATCGTAACTATAGGTTTCATACCTTTTCTAACTGCATCGAATATTGCGGTAAGCCTTAATGCAGCAGATTCTGGATTGTTAATTACTAGTGCTTTAGGAATTAGTCCAGAAACGAGAGTAACAACTAAAACAACAAATAAAAAAAATAGAAGATCATAAAATCTATTTGATAAAATATTTCTTTTCCAATAATCATTAGCCAGGTTATTGCTGAGCCATCCAATTGCAATTAATGAAATTGTTACTCCAAATTGAGAGGCAATTAATGAAGATCTAAAGCGTTTTTGAATTTTTAAAATTGACAATGCTCCGTTCTTTTTTTCTTCTATTAATCTTAAAACTTTACTTGGTCTTATTAATAAAAAAGATAGTTCACTCGCTGCGAAAAAAGCTGGGAAAAATAAAAGAAATAAAAGTAGGGTTATTTTCATTCAATGACAAATGAATAATGGGGGTGGCGAGGATCGAACTCGCCTTAGCCAAATTATGAGTTTGGTGCATTCACCAGATTGCTACACCCCCAAGGAACTTTATGTAATTTTAATTACATTGAATTTCAATATACAATATAAAAATAATATTTCAAAAAACACCTCATTAGGAAGTTTTTGTGAGATTTCTTTTTTTTCTTCTAATCTTTAAATATAAATTTAACTTTTACTAATGGGTAATTTTTCTGAAAAGTATGAATTAAATAAAGCAAAATTGTTAAAACAGTTAATTGAAAAATCCTACAAGAGAGGAAACTTCACTTTATCTTCAGGGAAAAAAAGCAGTCATTACTTGAACTGTAAACCTGTATCATTAAATGGCCAAGGCCTCAACTTAATAAGTGATTTATTTTTAGAGTTAAAAGACTCAAGGTCAAAAGCTGTAGCAGGATTGACATTAGGCGCAGATCCTATAGTAAGTGGATTAATTGTCAAAGCAGCTTCGCAAGGCTTAGACCTAAATGGTTTAATAATTCGCAAAGAAATTAAAAAATATGGCACCAAAGCAGGAATAGAGGGCCCTATATTAGAAGAAGGCACCTTGGTAACTGTCTTGGAAGATGTGGTTACAACTGCTGGTTCAGTAATAAAAGCTATAAATAAGCTGCGAGAAAATAATTATGTTGTTGAGGAAGTTTTGTCTATAGTTGATAGGCAAGAAGGAGGATGTGAAACCCTTAGCGATGAAAATGTTAAATTAAAAAGTCTTTTTACAATAAAAGACTTTTTATAATTATTTTAAAATGCAAGATATTAAAAAAAAGTTTTGGCTTGAAAAATTTGATTGTTTTTCTGTTACTGGAAAAGATGCCAGGAATTTTTTGAATGGAATAACAACTAGTAATATTCTAAATTCAGAAAATAAAGTTATTAAAACTTGTTGGCTAACTCCAAATGGAGTTCTAAGGGCATTAATTGAAATTATTGTTTTAGAAAGAAACTTAGAAGTAATTATATTGACGGGTAAGACTCATGAAATAATTGATTACTTTAATCAAATTATTTTTCCAGCGGATGATTTACTTTTAAGTGAACCTTTCTTGATAAATAGAATTCAGGAAATTGATGAATCAATTTCATGGAGAACTTACCTGCCTATTTTCTTCAAAAAAGACGATAAAGAATTTGAAATATATAAAAATAAACTAAATTTACTGAATCCCAATGATTTAAAACTTTGGAAGATTAATCAGGCAATACCCTCTTTAGAAATGGAAATAAACGGAAAAAATAATCCTCTTGAGCTCGGCTTAAAAGATCTTATAGATTTTAATAAAGGTTGTTATTTAGGACAAGAAACAATGTCAAAAATAAAAAATGTTTCGTCTTTAAAACAGGAAATAAGAATTTGGAAATCATTTGAATCTAATTTGAATTTAGACGTAGAAGATAAAAATTTATACATAAATTCTGCTAAAGATATTTCTGTAGGCAAAATCACTAGTATTTTTAAATCAGATTCTCAAATC
>QCPG01000006.1 GCA_003212615.1 Prochlorococcus sp. AG-436-E22 | reverse complement strand
AAAAAATTTCTGAATTAACTAGATATGTCGAATCATTTGCAATACACTTGGAAATGATTCTCGCAAAAGAATATATGTGATCCCAATTAATACTTTGTTCTCTCAAAAAATTTTTCAAATATTGATGACTTAAAATTTCAAGCATTTATAATTTAATTAATTTCAAATACACACAAAATTTATGACTCTAATATACAAAAAATTGGTATCAATATAACAAAGTCTCGAATTAATCAATCTATGAAAATTGGAATAGTAGGATTAGGTTTAATTGGCGGATCATTAGGATTAAAACTCCAAAGTTTAAACCATACAATTTATGGAGTAGCAAATAATGAAGTTAATGAAAAAAAAGCTAAAGAAAAAAAGCTTGCAAATTTTGTTAGCTGTGAACTGAGCTTATTAAAAAAATGTGAGCTCATAATTTTGGCATTGCCTATCAAAGATTTGATAAATCCATCTCAGCAATTAGTAGCATCAATTCCAAAAGAAACGATAGTAACCGATGTTGGCTCTGTTAAAGAACCAATAATAAATAAATGGGAAAATTTACATCCTTTATTTATTGGATCACATCCAATGGCAGGTACAGAGCACAAAGGAGTTGATTCAGGTTTTGAAGATCTTTTTGAAAACGCAAAATGGATTATTACCCCTACACAAAATAGTGATTTAAATGCAATAAGCACTCTTTCCGAGCTAATAAAATCAATGAATTGTGAAATTTGCCAAGCTTCTCCAAAAGAGCATGATCAAGCAGTATCTTTAATTTCTCATTTACCTATATTTTTAGCTTCTGCACTAATAGAAACTGTAAATAAAAAAAATAACCAATCTTTATTAGACCTCACACAAAAACTCGCAGCTACAGGATTTGCTGACACTTCGAGAGTTGGCGGCGGCAATGCTCAATTAGGCATAGACTTAGCTATCAACAATCAGATTAATGTTTTAAATGCCATAAATAATTTTAAAAATAAGCTGAATATATTGGAATCTCTGATAAAGGAAAAAAATTGGGACTTACTTTCTAAAAAACTTACTGAAGCAAAAGAAATCAGAGGAGATTTTATAGATTAAAATTATCAATGCCTTTAGAAGCTAAAATTTGCCTTGAAACCATTAATGCAGACTGACTAACACCTGCTGTTCCCTCTCCTGGATAAATCGAATCTCCACATAGCCATAAACCTTTAAAAGGAGTCCTACTTGATAATCCAAATAAACCAAACATATCTGGACTTTGACCAAGGCCACCTACTATTCCATTAGGTCTATTTGTCCATTTTTCAAATCCCAATGGAGTGGCTAATTCCCTATGAAGCCAATTTTCAGAAACAATATCAAAATGACTTTCCAATTCTAGGGAGATTTTGTTTAGGCAATACTTTTTCCTCTTTAAATAACTTTGTTTATCTAAGTTAAACCAATATTTTGTCTTAGTAAAAACACTCGCTATTAAAGTAACCTCACCTTTTGGTGCTCTTCCATCACCATCATCGCTAATTGATACAAATAACGAACCAAATTCATCCGACAAAAATTGATAATGATTGGAAGAAATTTTTTTAATATGTTCTTTTTTTAATGCCGAATAAAAAACTATAGCTCCACTTGGATCAGGCAAATTAATAAGTCGATTTTTATAAATTTGTTTTCTATTTAAAGGTTCCTTCAAATGCTTTAGCAAAGATTGAGGAGGCGCGGTATAAATCACATCTTTGGCTTGGTAAACAAAAGAATTTGTTTTCGAATTAGCAAATACTTTCCAACACATATTTAGGTCATCAAAATTTATAGAATTCACTTTTTGGCCAAAAATGAGATTAACTCCAGTTTTAATCAATGAACTTTCTAATGCGTCACTTAAAGACTGCATAGATTTTTTAAGATGCCAAAGACCATGTGGCTGCTGGCACATCTGAAGAACAGTAGAGCCATATAATGCAGCAGTATTATAAACATCCTCTTGAGAATAGAGTTTTAGTTGAAGATTTAAGAATGAAATCAAGCGATCATTCTTAGATAATCCACATATACGTAATAAATCAAAAATAGTAGATTTGAGTAAAACACCTGAAACAAGGTTTGGCAGAACTAATGCTTTTAGAAGTTGAGACAAGTCCCAAAAATTACTGATTGGCATTACTGGATTATTATTTGCAAATATCCAATTACTTTGATGAATAAGGGTGCAAAGTTTCCAAAATCTATGACTTCCAGGAAACTGCATTTCTAGTTCAGCAATCCATTTAGTTTTTTCATGCCAAATATGGATTGGCTTACTACCATCATTTAAATCAACAATGCAAGCTGGGTCTAAAATGGTAGCTTCTGGGAGTGGTATATCTAAAAAATCAAAAATTCTTGAATGGATTCCTCCTTTCTCTAATCCGGCAACTTGAGTTGCGCCAACATCAAAAATATAATTATTTCTTTTAAAAGTGCCAGCACAGCCTCCTGATTGATTATGAGATTCGATTAAAGTAACTGATAATCCTTGTTTTGATAAAATTGCTGCAGAAGTGAGTCCTGCTATACCAGCACCAACAACAACAACTTCAGACTTGCTCATTAGAAATGCAAAAATTATCTCCTATTGAAATTAGCGAAATTTGTGATGAATTAGGTGAAGCCTATCCAAAAAGTATAGAACAAGTCCATGGGGGGAATATTCATAACGCATGGCAAATAGAATTTGCAAACAAGAAATTATTTCTTAAAAAAAACAATAGAAAAAAAAAGTTTCTCAAATTTGAGCAATATTGTCTTCAAAATTTGAGAGAGCATATTAATCAAAAAAACTTAGTTGTTCCAGAAGTGATTGCATATAAACATATTAAAAATATAGAAATTCTTTTAATTGAATGGATAGATATGCAAAACTTTGATCAAAAAAAGCTTGGAGAAGGTTTGGGAGAAATGCACTTAAATGCAAGTGAGTCTAATCCAAAAAGTTTTGGATACCCAGTTGAGGGTTTTATTGGAATAACAGAGCAGAAAAAAGGCTGGGACAATAATTGGATAGATTGTTTTTTAAACTTGCGAATATTACCTCAATTATCAATTCTTAAGTCAAATATTTTAGACAAAGAAACTATAAATAAAGTTAAAGAAACAATTAAATCCGAATTACTGAATCATACTCCTATAAATACTCTTGTTCATGGTGATTTATGGTCAGGAAATGTAGGAATAGAAAAAAGTGGAAAGGGAGTTATATTTGACCCGGCATCTTGGTGGGCAGATAATGAAGTAGATATAGCTATGACAAAATTATTTGGAGGTTTTAGAAAAGAATTTTATGAAGAGTATCATAAAATTTTTCCAATTAAACAAGGTTTTGAAAAAAGAATTATTATTTATAATTTTTACCACATATTGAATCATGCCAATATGTTCGGAGGATCATATTTAAATCAAGTCAAAAATTACGTAAAAGCAATACTCAATATGTAATCTTCAACTATCCTAAATATGTCTTTTTAAGATTTTGTACCTTATCTAAAACCGCTTCACGATTTTCACTGGTGCGAAGATTCTGCCAGCTCCATTGACCAACAACTATTACTCCTAGTAGTTCCAGTAATCCTGGAAGAATTGGGAAAAAGTTAATCGTGTCAATAACAACTTTAATGATTATTTGAGCGATGATCACAACGGCAATAATGCCTGCGGCTTTACCGTATTTACCCATTTGGGTCCAATCAACATTTCCAAGGGTTTCGTTGACTTTTCCCATAACATCAGAGTACTTCTCTGAAAAACTTTTGGTGTCGGCGCTTGTATCGGAGCCAGAGCCTTGATTTGACTCGGAACTGTTGTCACTCATGAACATTCAGGCTGCAAATTATATATATGAACCAGACAGTATCGGAAAAAACGCCTGTTGACTACCTTTTTGTTGTGCAAAATTCCGAACCGAAACATTTTGTATTTTTTAGATGTATTGATATATAAAGTTTTTGAAGATATTTAAACTTAAAATTGATTTATAAAAACTTCACAATTATCGTCTAGTTCTAACAAAAATATTAATAAATCTCGGCAATAGGAAAAATTTAAAAGGCTAAAATTTTTATTTAAATTATTATATTTTTATAGTTTATTTTATTTTGTAAAGTTAAAGAATCGATATGTCTAAGGATATCAAATCTAATTTCTTAAACCCAGATGAACAAGAAAGATATCAAAAACATTTAACCCTCAAAGAGATAGGTTATGAGGGTCAACTAGATCTAAAAAACAGCTCAGTTTTATGTATTGGAGCAGGTGGGCTTGGATCTTCTGTTTTGCTTTATCTAGCGGCAACAGGAATTGGAAAAATTGGAATAGTAGATAATGATCACGTTGAGAAGTCTAATCTCCAAAGACAAATAATTCATGAAACAAATACTATTGGCAATCTTAAAATTGATTCTGCCCGGGAAAGAATTAAAAAATTTAATCCTAATTCTGAATTATTAACATTTGCGCAGAGAATTAATCCTAATAATGCATTAGAAATAATTCAAAAATTTGACATTATTTGTGATTGCTCAGATAACTTTGGCACTAGATATTTGATAAATGATGCGTGCCTAATCTTAAACAAACCTCTAGTCTTTGGAAGTGTACAAGGCTTTGAAGGGCAAGTGAGTGTTTTTAATTTACATAAAAATAGTCCTAATTTAAGAGACTTGCTTCCAGAATCACCTTCAAAAAATACTATCCCTAGTTGTGAAGAATATGGAGTGGTGGGTGTTTCAACAGGTTTAATCGGAGTTCTTCAGGTGAATGAGATTATTAAAATCATTTTAAAAAAAGGTGAAATTTTGGATGGCAAAATTTTGTTTTTTGATCTGTTGAATATGAATATGAAAAAATTATATTTAAAAAGTGATCAGGTAAATAAGCAAATAAAAAATCTTTCTCAGTTTGTGGACTTTTATAGTTACGATGAATGTTCTGAGAAAAATAATGAAGTCAACAAAATCAATGCTAATGATTTCTATAACTTATACAAAGCAAAACCAAACAAAATTATTTTAATTGATGTTAGGGAAAATGAAGAATTTCCTACTTCCGCAATAGAGGGTTCTATATCAATCCCCCTAAGTACTTTGCGCCAAAAGTCTGACTTAGAATTTATTAAAAAAGAAAGTTTAATTAAAGAGGTTTTCACCATATGTAAATCCGGGAAACGTTCTGAAAAAGCTTCACAAATCTTGTCTAAATTCAAAATTCAATCGAGATCTATTGAAGGTGGGATTGAAAAAGTAAAAGAAATATTATCCAATTAATAGTTTTAGGAATATTTTAGTAATCTACACCTCTTTTTAAATCAACTCCAACATTTGCATAATGCTTATGACAGACCATTTCAGAGTAAACATCGGCGAGTTCAAAGTATGAAGGTTCATTTTTACATCTTCCAGTAATGACAACTTCTGTTTCTGCTGGTTTTTTTAAGAGCGTTTGATGTATTAATTCCACAGGGAGCAGCTCTAAATCAACAGTTGGATTCAATTCATCCAAAATAATTGTTTTATACAAACCACTCAAAATAGCAGCTTTAGCAATTTCCCATGCTCTTTCAGCCTCAACATAATCAATTGGTTGTTGCTGACCTCTCCACACGATCGCATCTCTGCCTGAACGCAAATGATCTACCAAATGTGGGTAACTTTCTCTCAAAGCTTCTATGGCAGCATCTTCGGTATAACCATTACCACCTTTTAACCATTGTAATATTAAAACTCTATGACTTTTATCTTGAGATATACCTTTGCCAATAGCTTGAAGAGCCTTGCCAAGGGCACTTGTGGATTTACCTTTGCCTTCACCTGTATAAATCTCAATTCCACCATTGCATCTACTTTTTCCTGTTAGTTTTGCTAAGTCTCGTGTTAAACGTGGTCTCATTTCTGAATGGAGTTGCGATATTCTTACCAAAGAAGAAGGGGCTGCCCTTCCGGTAATAATAATTTCCAGTCCATCAGGACGATTATGAAGAGAATCAACTACTTCCTTAATATCAAGCATGCCTAAATCAAGAACTGGATTCAACTCATCTAGTACCACTACAGAATAAAGAGAACTAGCAATTGCTCCTTTAGCAATATTCCAACCTCTTTCAGCCTCCCCAATATCAAACTTTGTAACCTCTTCAGCAGTAAAAAATTCCGACCTTCCTGTCCTCACATGGTCAATTAAGTGTGGGAAGCCTCTTTGCAGAGCCTCTATAGCCGAATCCTCATCATATGACCGCTCAGGACCTTTTAAAAATCTTAAAAGTAGAACTCTTGACTGTCTTTTTTCGCATATTCCTAATCCTATTGTCCTGAGCACAACACCCAAAGCAGCCTGACTTTTTCCCTTACCCTCCCCATCATAAATATGCAATTGACCTTTTGATCTCTCTTGACTGTCACTTGCTGTGACTATTCCAATTCCTCTATTGCTACTTGTATTCGTCAATTGAACAAGGTGAATAAATTTAATCTAAGATATAGTTTAAGAATATTATTAAAAATTTAATAATAAATTCAACCTATTCATAGGTAATTTGAATTTTAAAGTAATTAGCATGTTCAATCAACTAGAAATTCTCTCTGATGAACAAAGTGAAAAGCTTTATACAATTAGAAGATACATTAAAAGTCTTGATAGTGTTTGTGTTGCTTATTCAGGAGGAGTAGACAGTACATTAGTAGCATCATTGGCATTCGAACAATTGGGTAGCAAAGCTATAGCAATTACTGGTATTTCTCCTGCATTAGCCAACACACTTCGTGAAGAAGCAAGAAGTCAAGCAAAATGGATTGGAGTGAAGCATTTAGAAATTCAAACATCAGAATTAGACCAATCAAATTACAATAAGAATCCACGGGATAGATGCTTTGCATGTAAAAAAGAGCTCCACAAACATACAACCTACTTGTCTAAAAAACTTAATTACAAGAATGTTTTAGATGGAGTCAATCTGGATGATCTTAATGATTATAGGCCAGGTATAAAAGCCGCTAAAGAAGCAGGAGTTGTTTCTCCCCTTGCCAAATTTAAATTCTCAAAAAAAGATATTAGGGATATATCAAGAGCCTTAGGTTTTCCTTGGTGGGACAAACCCGCTCAGCCCTGCTTGTCATCAAGATTTCCTTATGGCCATGAAATAACCAGTGAGAGGCTTAAAATGGTTGAGAAAGCAGAAGAGTATCTAAAAGAAGGTGGTTTATCGGAGGTTAGAGTTAGATGCCAAGGCTTAACTGCAAGAATAGAAATTCCCAAAGATGAATTAAAGGATTTTTTTAAAAAATATAATTTTAGTGATGTAGTTCAATACTTTTCTAATTTAGGATTTAATTGTACAAGCTTAGATCTTGAGGGACTAATAAGCGGCAAATTAAATAGATAAATATGCAAGTTAAACAACTGTTCTTATCTCCTTTAGCACCGCTGAGGGTGGGTTACGGTTAATGACGCGCAAGGAATGTTCTTCAGCCTTCAAAGCATCAATTAAATATTGACTCGCAATTTCAGGCAACATATTTTGACCACATGTAAATATATCTACGGCAGAATAATTAGATTCAGGCCAAGTATGTATTGAAATATGTGATTCAGCAAGTAATGCAATCGCTGTAACCCCCTGAGGCTCAAATTTATTACTTATCAAATTCAAAACTGTTGCCTTTGCCAATTTGGCAGCTCTGTTTAACGTACAGCGTAAAAAGGATTCGTCATTTAATTTTGCGTTATCACATCTATAAAGTTCCAGCAAAAGGTGTTTACTGTGATGCGTTAATTTTTGGTCATTACTAAAAGAACTAAAAATTTGATTTTGTTTTTGGCCTGCCATTAAAGAAATTTATATGAATATAAGATTAGCTAAAAATTGTTAATTTTAGAATTATAAGTGAATCATTTGTGAAGAACCTAAGAAAGACTGATTAAATTTATTTAGATGTGTCGCACTTATAAAACATTGACTATCTTTGCCAACAGAATTTAATAACAAATTCTGCCTAGTTAGATCTAGCTCAGCCAAGACATCATCCAATATAAGTATGGGAGAGATATTTAATGTTTTAGTTAATAAATCTAGTTCAGCCATCTTTAAAGCTAAGATAAAAGTTCTTTGCTGACCTGATGAACCATATTTTCTAACTGAAAAATTATTAATTAGAAACTCAATATCGTCACGATGAGGTCCAAAATTACATTTACCAGTCAATGCTTCGATTGAACGCTGATTGAATAGTTGTTCTGCTATTTTCTTACTAATCAATTCTTCGTCTTCTTCTTCTGGACTGATATTTTCTATCCCAGAAAGATAATTTATGCCTATTTGCTCTTTAGATTTACTTAAGTGATTATGCCAATATTCAACGTATGGTTTTATTTTTAATAAAGCCCTTCTTCTGCGCCTAAAAATTCTTGTACTAATTATTGACATTTGAATATCAAAGCTTTCAAAAATTTCTGAGGATTGGTTATTTAGGAAGCTTTCTGAACGCCAAAAATGACTTCTTTGTTTTAAAAGCCTGTTAAATCTAATTATCAAGTCTAAATATACTGGTTCAAGCTGAGATACGACTTTATCAATCCATGTTCTTCGATAACTGGGTTCACTTCTAACAATATCTATATCATTAGAACAGAAACATACGCTGCGAATATAATGCTTTATTTCACTCTGCTTTTTCAAGATTGATTCATTGACATAAATTCTTTTAGGGCCTTTTCGGAATAAATTTAACTTTAAATCATCTTTAAAATCTATTTGTCCTATTACTACAGCCATATCACTATCATTTTCTATTAAATCTTTATCACTTAATGCTCTATTGGATTTTAATTGACTTAAAAATTCAACAGATTCAAGTAAATTTGACTTGCCAATACCATTACAACCAAGAACAATTGCTCTTTGCTCTTTTAAGTCAATTTCAAAACTTTTATGGTTCCGAAAATTTTGAATTTTTAATTGATTTAAAAAAATTTTTTTGTGCATTCATTAATAAAATTAGCTAAGTTTTAAATATTTAGATTTTCTTTAAAGAAATTGAAAAATTAAAGGGCATGTAGCTCAGTTGGATAGAGCATCAGATTCCGGTTCTGAGAGTCGGGGGTTCGAATCCCTCCATGCTCGTAACATGATTTTTTTAAAGTTTATATCCCATTACTTTTATCCCGTTTGGATCTAATATAAATCCACTTTGTTCTAAACTTTTAAATGAAGAAACTGGTGCCTGTACAGAAATACTGCATCCAGGCATTTCTCTATTTATTTTCTCCAGAGTTACTTTAAGCAATATTGAATAATAAAGTTGCTGATTTTTACCTGGTACTGCACTTAAATTCCATAAGTTAGCATTCAATCCCCTGTCGGATGTAACCCTTACAAAGCCATATAATTTATTCTTTAATTCATTTTGTATGGTAAAAAAGAAATTACTTTTCTTAATGGCCTCAGAAAGAGGTTTTATTGGAAATGTCTCACAACCACAATTCGCTAAAAGTTTGTTTACTTCTTTCGCTAATGGGATCTGAGCAGAGTTAACAAAATAACCTTCTGGAAGAACAAGTTTTTTTTTAGAAAAATATTGCAATTATCAACCTGTATTTCTCATGCCAGCTGCTATTCCATTAATAGTTAAAAGGGCCCCCCTCAATAATTCACTCCTACTATAAGCTCTTGTAGATTCATCTTTATCAATAAGAAATTCGCTAATTGGGGGTTGTCTTGTTTGGTCTCTAAGTCTTCTTAAAAGTGAAACCTGCAAAAAGCCCAATGGGATGATCGTCTTATTTCTTAGACTTACTGATGCTTTTAAGTCTCTATCAGATTCTAGGAGCTTATTTTTCCCAGTAATTTCAAGTATTAAAGATTTTGTAAGATTATATTCTTTAGAAATTACTTCAAAAATAACATCAAAAGAATCTTTATTTTCTTTACTTCCAAGAGTATCAACATAATATCTAGCAACTTCCAAATCCACCTTAGATAACGTCATCTCTACCTTAGATATAAGCATCCTAAAAAATGGCCATCGCTGATGCAGAACTCTTAATAATTCAATTTGTTTTGGGTCTGCATTTAATTCAGAGGATAATGCAGTACCTACTCCAAACCAGCTTGGCAAAAGAAATCTACTTTGTGTCCAACCAAATACCCATGGAATAGCCCTTAAACTTGATAAATCTTTTGCACCTTTTTTTCGTCTCGCAGGCCTACTAGATATCTGCAATTTACTTATTTCTTCGATTGGAGTGACCTCTTGAAAGAAATTCAACAAATCAGGATTCTCATGCACTAATTTTCTATAGTGAGACCTTGATGTATCTGCGAGTCTAGACATTAATTGATTCCATTCTGGCGTAGCATCAAGTCTATTATTTACCAAACTATTTTGAATCACAGCTGTAGTAACAGTTTCAAGATTATACAAAGCCAATTCTGGAAGACTATATTTTGAAGCTAGAACTTCACCTTGTTCTGTTATTTTTATTCGCCCTTTTAAAGTACCGCTTGGTTGAGCTAATATTGCCTGATAAGCTGGTCCCCCTCCTCTACCTACCGAACCGCCTCTTCCATGAAAAAGTCTTAGCAATATATTATTTCTACTTGCAAGATTTTGAAGAGCTATTTGGGCTCTATGAATTTCCCAATTACTAGAAACAAAACCTGAATCTTTATTGCTATCAGAATATCCAAGCATTAATTCTTGAAGAGGTTTAAAAGATTCTCCAACTTTTGGCAATAATGATCTGTAGAAATTTAATTTAAACAACTTTTCCATTACTTCTGGGGCTCTTTTAAGGTCTTCAACAGTTTCGAAAAGAGGAACAACTAATAAGTTTGACTTTTGTGAACTTTGATCAAGAATTCCCATCTCTTTTGCAAGTAAGAGAACTTCAAGCAAATCAGATGCACTATGGCTCATTGAAATTACATAAGAATGACAAATACGACTTCCAAATTCTTGCTGTAATCTCTTAACCATTTTAAAAACTGAGAAGGTCTCTTCTGTAGGTTTAGTCCATTTAACTTCGGAGGGAATTAAAGGCCTTTTTGTATTTAATTCGTCTATGAGCCATTTAATTTTCTCTTCTTCAGACATTTGTTCGTATACAACAGATAAATCAAGATAATTTGTGAGCTCTTGTATAGCATCACTATGCCTTGTACTTTCTTGACGAATATCTAAACTTGCCAAAGAAAATCCAAAGATATGAACCTGAGTAAGTAATTTATTTACTGCCTCACAAGTTAAATCTGTACTAATCAGGCTATTTTTAATCAGTTCGAGATCATACGTAAATTCGTTTACTGATTTGTAATATAAGTTTTCAACTTTATCTATATTTTTAGTATTCATTTCTCCCTCTAATTCATATTTCCACCCACTATCGGCTAATGAGTTATTCCTTTCTTGTGTTAACCTTAACTTCTCTAAAATATAACTTAATTTCAATCTGTAAGGTTCTGATCTATATCTTGTTGCCCTAGCTTCATAGATGTCTGGGAACTTAACCCTATCTGTTTCTAATGACTCTAATAGAGAAGAACTAACTTGACTCCATTGCATTGAAACACTTAATTGATCTCTAAGATTAGATGTTGCAGTAATATATCTTTCCAACATCAACTGCCTTTGATAACAAGCAGTTCTCCATGTTATCTCAGGAGTGACTGATGGATTACCATCCCTATCAGAACCTACCCAAGAACCGAAATTACAAAAAGATTCAGAGGGCATCTGAACATCTGGATAGTTTTCGGCAAGTGCTTCAGCTATTCTACCTCTCAATTGAGGCATTGCATTAAATAAAACTTGCTGAAAGTAATGCAAGGCATAATCTACTTCGTCTAAAACTGATGGTTTAAATTGATGCAATTCATCTGTTCTCCACCAAAGTCTTACTTCCTCTTTTAATTGATTTTGTAGAGAATGTTTTTCTTCTTTTGTTAAGAATTGCTCAATCTGTATTTTTTTTAACAAATTTGCAACTCTAGTTTGCTTATGTCTAATAGTATGTCTAACTATCTCGGTAGGATGTGCCGTAAAAACTAAACGAATATCCATTTCTTGCAATAATGCCTCTAATTTTCCTGGAGGTACATTTAATTTTCTAAGCCTATAGAATAATTCTCTAAAAGTTACTGGAGCATTTTGCCTAGCTAATGCTGGGGCAAAAGGATCAAGATTATCGGGAGAATTTTTAGCATTCTTATTGGTAAAGCTTTGAATATATCTATCTTCCTCAACTCTTTGTTCCAAAATATTTACTAGTTGAAAATATAATGAAAACGCCCTTGCTGCAGCAATGGATTCTGCCAAATCCATAGAATTTACAATATCTACTATTTCAGTTTTAAAAGTTTTTGAACTATCACAATCAATTTGTTTTGAATAACTTAATTCTTTAAGCTGTATCAATCTCTCTGCTTGATCTTCTGGGCATTCTTCTCTAAGCACAGCTTCCCATAGATTCTCTATTAAAAGACGATTTTTATCAAGTGGATCATTGTTACTTATCAGATCCACGTTATTATTTTTAATCTGTTGAAAAGATTCCATATAATCATTATGTCACAGTTGAAAAAAATTCAGATCAAATGTTTGTTTCAATAATCAAACACTCTCGTCTTCATTCTTGATCATATCATCGATAGACAGTTTCATTATTTGCTCAATAGAAAGACCTTTTTTATATTGATTTATCCATTTCATGGATTGATTACCTTCTTCGAGCACTGCATAAATAGGTTTCAAAAGATGCTTCATATTCAATTTTTCTGCGGTGGGTGATAAATCTGATAATAAGTTTTTAATCCATTCTCTACAAATAACTTTTTTGCCATCTTGCCAGTGAATTAACTCTGAATTAAGACTATCTTTAGCAGCACTAATTTCATTTTGATCGCATATTTCTGATAATTCATCAATAGAAAAAATACTAGCAGTCAAAGGATCTAAAGTGTTTATATTTTCAAAAAGATGTAAAATCCTTAGCTCTAGGATGGCCGTTATTCCCAATAGCAAATTAATATCATGAACGAAATCACAAATTCTTAATTCCAAACGATCAAGAATTAAAGGCCTTTGGGGACCATTTGGTCTTATTGAAGACCAAAAATGCCTGATATTTTGCATATTTTTATTAGCTATATTTTCCTCGATCCAATCAATATAGGAATTATGATTTACGAAAAAAGGTACTTTACTTGGTGTTTTAGGAAACTGAATCCATCTTTGAGAGTGATTTTTTGTAATTTTATTATTTAAAAAAGGTGAGCTAGCACTTATGGATAAATACAAAGCAGCCTCAGATCTTATCAATCTAATAGCAGCAAAAAGCTTATCTAAATCATCTATTCCTATATTTATATGGACACTTGAAGTTGCAATAGAAATTCCATAATTATCTTGTATAAATTGATGATAAACATTGTCAATATCAGATCGTTGAAATTGAATATCGTGTTTAAAGCAAAGAGTAGATGAAGGAATGATAGTTAACCCTTTAGTTTCTAGCCATTGTCTTAAATGTTTTCTTGGAGTTAATAATTTCTCGTATAAAAACTCATAATCTTTTTCAGGTGTTGTTATGTATTCAACATTTCTGTTATCTGGCTCTTGAACAAAATTAGAAAATTTCTTTTCAATATCAGCTGATAAGCCAATATGAGAATCAAAAGAACCTGTGAAAAGTTCTACTTCAAAACCCTTATAAAGATTAACTTGACTCATTTATTTATCGAAACAGGCTAATGCTTTCAGTATCCCCTTAGCTTTATTAATTGTCTCTTGATATTCATTTGCAGGAGAAGAATCAGCAACTATACCTGCGCCTGCTTGTACTGATACCTTATATTTTCCATCTTTTGAAGGTTTAACTATCATAGTTCTTATTGTAATTGCCGTATTTAAGGAACCATTAATATCAATCGATCCGTAAACACCAGCATAAGGTCCTCTAGCATCTTTTTCAAAGTTTTTAATTAATTGCATAGCTCTTATTTTTGGTGCACCAGTTACTGTTCCAGCGGGAAAACATGCCTTTAACAAATCCCATACATCAGTATTTTGTTTTAATATTCCCTCAACTTCACTGACTATATGCATAACATGTGAATATTTTTCAATAACCATTAAGTCTTTGACCTCCACAGTACCAATTTCACAAACTCTTCCCAGATCATTTCTCCCAAGATCTATTAGCATTACATGCTCGGCTATCTCTTTTGGATCTTTTAATAAATCCTTTTCCAACTCCAGATCTTGTTGAGGATCATTACCTCTAGGTCTTGTACCCGCTATTGGTCTTAAGCTTGCCACAATCTGATTTTTTTTATTTTTTTCAGCTTTAACCATAACTTCAGGACTGGAACCTATCAGATACCATGAGCCAAAATCAAAAAATGACATATATGGAGATGGATTAACCATCCGTAAACTTCTATATAAATTAAAAGGTTCATTATTGACTTGAGTATGAAATCTCTGACTTATAACTATTTGGAATATATCTCCTTTTCTTATATATTCTTTTGCAGCAAGAACTGCATCCTCAAAATCCTTTTTCTCCCAATTACTTTTAATATCTAAATTCAAATTCTCATTCTCATTCCAATCTAAAAACGCGTTTTCTTTCAGAGGAACTTTCATTAAATTTCTAATTTTCTTAATTTTAGAAATTGACTCTAGATAAACTTTTTCCATAGAAGAGTCTTTTGAAGAAGTTGTATCTGCATATACTATTGCGGTTATACATCTTTTTATTTGATCAAAAACAACTAATTGATCAAAAAACATCCAGGAACCATAGGGTATATTACTTTCTTCTATTTCATTTATTGGAACGCTTGGTTCTATTCGATTAATTAATTCATAACCCCAAGAACCATATAACTGTCCAATTGATGGTAAGTCATCAAGCATAGACGACTTATATTGCCTTGTCCAAGTTCTTAAAATACTAAAGGGATCCCCTTTAAATATTTCAGTTTTTCCATTATTCCAAGTTTTAACAATTTCTTCTCCATAAGAAACTGCTTCCCAAAGCGGTTTGGTAGCAATAATACTCCATCTACCTAAATTCTCTCCGCCCTCTACAGACTCAAGAAAAACACCATGTACATTTTTTTCAGATAATTTTAACCAAGTAGATAATGGAGTCTCTAAATCTGCTGGCCAAGTTTGAGAAATAGGTATAAAATTCTGACCTTCTTTGTGAGCCTGAAAAAAACTATCTTTCTTTGAGCTGATCATACTAATAATGTCAACCCAAATTATAATTATATTCTTCTTTTATATCAACTTTGAGAAATTTAATCAAAAGTATTCTTAGTTGTGAACTTTAATCCAGCTGGATTAGGATTCTCACCTATCCTCCTTGGGTTATGTCCGACTTTTTCTCTTCCTTCATTAACTTTCTCAGGGAAAACTCCATCTTTTGGATGTAAGTATTCAATATCACCACCTGGGAAAACTCTATAGATTTTAAAGTCCTCAATTCTTGGTTTAAAAGCTCTTAATTGTGTCCCTAATGCAAGACATTGTTCTTTTCTCGCAAAGTACATTAAATTATCACCTTCATGCATAATAGCAGCACCACCAGTAGGTAATTCAAATGCCTGTTCTTTTGAACTGTTCCATACAATTGCATATTTTTCTTCGGTTTCTGCTGAGTTTAATAAACCCCCAGTACTTCCTATATGCTTTGGAAATTGACCAACTAAAGTTTCAGTCATCCTAAATTTTGAGTTATTTATAATAAGAAATTAGCATTCATATTTTACAAAATTCACAATTGATAGGAAATTTTCTACATTATTTAATAAATGTAAGCTTTGTTTCTCATTTCATTTTGAATCTGAAATAGGAAAAAACACTGTCAAACCGGTATCACGCCTTTGTGTGACATGCCCTCCTAAACTAGCTAACAACTTTTGAGTTGCATTTTGACTGAGTTGTAAACTACCCGTTTGAGGGTTCCAATTTAAAACAGGACCAATATCAGAACCGTTATCTTTTTGTAGAATTTCTTTTTGATTGTTATCTAATTTTTGTACTTTGAGTTGAAGTTTGAGTTTTTGACCAGCTGGTCTTAATTCTAAAATCAATGTACTACCTTCTTTTAATCCTCTAGTATTTTTATCAATTAATCCTCTTAACATTAATTCTAATTTTTCAGAATCACTCAAAATTTGTGGCAGTTGTTTGGGGATATCTATCTTCAAAGAAATACCACGTCGATTTAATTGTTTATTCCATAAAGGAGTAAGCTTTTTAAAAATTTCGGCTAAATTTATTTTTGCCAAGTTATTTAATGAAGGGAATTCATTACTTACTAATTCTGCTGCATTAAAAATTAAACCAAATCTATCAATTTGTTCATTACATTCATTATCTATTTGAATTAAACGATTTCTCATTGATTCATCCATATCATATTTTTTTAAGGTAGAACTTATTAGGGTTCTTATTGTTGCTAAAGGAGTTCGTACTTCATGAGAAATTGCACGTAACAATTTTGCTTCAGTTATTTGTACATTTTTTTCATTGTTTGTTACAGAATTCTGAATATTGTGGTTTGGTCCAAACTTTGCTAATTTTGCCGATAATATTGGCCAAAAAGATTTTTCAAATTGATTATTAATATTAAGATTACCTAAATTATTAATTGCATTACGAAATTTAACTCCTTCCTCGTAATTTTCTTGATTTAATTTCGCATGCATTAATTCAATTGAAATCTTTAAGCTTTCTTTATCACATTTCATTAATAGGATTTTCTTATCTTTTGCTCCTGCAACTGATAATATGCATTGAAAATTTGAGGTTAATATCATCAAAAAAGGTTCATATCCATCTTTTTGGCTAAGGTTTAAGACTTTATAATTACTAACTAAATCAAAATCTTTTTTCATCTTTTCTGAATTATTCACTGGTAAAAAACCTGCATTCTCATTTTGAAAGTATGGAAACCCCTCCGGTGACCACAACCAACCATAAAGTTTATTAAAAAATTTCTTATCGTTAAGAGCAGGTAAAGGTGAAGCAACCCAAATACCACCCTGTTGGTAATTCTGAGAAAGGAACTCTTTTTGAATAACTTCTAAAGAGGCCCACCACATTCTTCGTGAGGTATCATCGTCCACATAGATATTTTGAACTCCTTTAATCAAAAGGTCTTGAATTTTTTTTATAGTTATTTGTGATTTCATCAACTTTTTAGTGATCTAGAACGTTTCAATATAGATAAAACCAATCCAATAGATATAAAATTAGTCACCAATGACGTTCGACCATAGCTCATAAAAGGTAGGGGAATACCAGTAACTGGTCCTAATCCAATAGTCATAAATAAGTTAATAATTATTTGAAATAAAAAAGTTGAGGCTATTCCAATAACAATTAGAGATTCAAAGTTAGTCCTAGCAATTGTTGCAGTATTAATAAGTTTTTTAATCAAAAAAAAGAACAAAAATAAAACTATCATGCACCCCACGAAACCCAATTCTTCGCCTAAAGCACTGAATATAAAATCAGTATGTTGTTCCGGTATAAATTGCAAATTAGTCAGCTTACCTTGTAGCAAACCAGTCCCAAATAATCCTCCAGAACCAATTGCAATTTGACTCTGTATCAAATGATATCCGCCACCTAATGGATCTCTATTTGGATCTAAAAATAAAACTAATCTATCTTTTTGATATCCTTTTAAGCCATATTGCCACAAAATTGGTGTCAATTTAGCCACTAATAAATGGAACGAAATAGCGACAGCAGAAAAAATAATTTTCTTTTTCGAAGATCTATAAGCAAGATATCCTATAACTGGAATCCAGAAAATAAGAAGAGTTGGTAAGGTTAGATATAATGTAGAAGTGATAATACAAAACACTAATATCAAAATCCACTCGATGGGCATTTGCGACCAATAGAGCATCACACCTGTCAAAACGAGTAAAACTAAAGAGGTCCCTAAGTCTGGTTGAAAGAAAATTAATAACCAAGGAATAACTACTACTAATAAGGGCAATACTAAATCTCTTATTGTTAAAATTATTTTTTTGTCGAGTACTAAAGCAAGAGTTAATACAGTACTAAGTTTAGCTACTTCTGAAGGCTGAAAAGAAAAGATGCCAAAGTTTAGCCATCTTTGAGCTCCAGAAACTGAAATCCCAAAAAAATAAATTAGTAATAAGGATATTAAAGTACACAAATAAAATAGAACCAAATACTTTCTAATTCTCTCTAACGGTATGTAAGAAATAAAAAATGCTACAAAATAACCTAAAAAACCAGTTAGGATATGACCTAAATAGTTCGATTCTAAAAAATCACCCTGAATACTTTTTATTAATAAACCCGAAATAATAACTAGAATTAGCGGAATAATTAGTAGTGGAGAAAATAAAAAACCTCTATTAAAGTTATCTTTTTTTTGTAAAAATCCTCTTTTATTTAATAAAGAAATTCTCCTAAACATCAATTAACTATTAACAAATTGTTTCTTAATTAATTGAGCTAAATTACCAAATAAAACAGAACTTTCTTTATTAGGCTGGCTTATTGAGATTGGTACACCTTTATTACTCTCATCAACGAGAGGGATTTCAATAGGAATTTGGGCTAATAATGGTAAATCATTTTCTTTAGCTAATGTTTGTCCCCCACCTTTACCAAAAATTTCATATTTTTTACCTGGCATATCTGGCGGAATAAATACTGACATATTTTCTACAATTCCCAGTAAAGGTACGCCTAGTTGTTTAAACATTGCTAATCCCCTCCTTGCATCTTGCAAAGATACTTGTTGAGGAGTAGTGACAACTATAGCTCCAGAAATAGGCACAGATTGAGAAAGGGATATTTGAGCGTCTCCTGTTCCTGGAGGCAAGTCAATAACCAAAAAATCAAGATTATTCCATTCAACTTGGTACAAAAATTGTCGGATAATACTATTAAGCATTGGTCCTCTCCATATAACTGGCTGACCTTCTTCTATAAGGAAACCCATTGATACCAATGAAATTCCAAATTTATTTATTGGTATTAACCTTTGATCACTGCCACTACCTTCTGTAACCTTTGGATTCTGTTCGGCAACTCCCATCATTGAGGGAGTATTAGGTCCATATATATCCGCATCCAGCAAACCAGTTTTTAAGCCCAATTTAGCTAGAGAACAAGCGAGATTAACTGCAATAGTACTTTTCCCAACTCCACCTTTACCACTGCTAACAGCTATGATGTGCTGAATCCCATCAATCTTCTGCAACTCAGGAGCATTACTTTGATTTTGAGATTCTGTTTTGGAAGGATTATTATCTATCTCTATTTGAACATTATCAATATCTTCAAAATCCAGTAGTACTTTTCTAACCTCTTGTACAATTCTATCTCTCTGAGAATTTGCAAATGATGGTAATGATAATGTTACGATTACTCTGGGTATAGTTACTCTTACGTTTTTAATCCAAGCTAATTCAATTACATTTTTCTGTGATCCAGCATCTAGAACTTTTTGTAAAGCAAAATTCGCATCTTCTATTGTGGTCATTAAATTTTTAAATATTTTGACAAGGTAGTCGACTGTTTAAAAGATTAAGAACTATGTCGAACTATCAAATAATAGGCAATAAGGACCCCCTAAGAGAAATTATAAAGGGAAACTTATAATTAACCAAAAAAATTTTTTTCTTCAAGATTTACTAAATACATGTTGAAAGTACCTCCTAAAAACTCGAGAGAAAAAACTAAAAATCTCTTATTAACTCTACAAGACAAAATCTGTTCAGGGCTTGAAAATATAGATGGCAAAGGGAAATTTACAGAAGAATCGTGGCTAAGAGACGAAGGTGGCGGTGGAAGATCAAGAGTATTGAAAAATGGTTCTATTTTTGAGCAAGCAGGCGTAAATTTCTCGGAAGTACAGGGAAAAGAATTACCTCAATCTATAATCTCTCAAAGGCCAGAAGCCAAAGGTCATGAATGGTTTGCTACGGGAACTTCTATGGTGTTGCATCCAAAGAATCCCTATATTCCTACAGTTCATCTGAATTATCGATATTTCGAAGCTGGTCCTGTTTGGTGGTTTGGGGGAGGTGCAGACTTAACCCCTTTTTATCCTTATCTTTCTGATGTAAAGAATTTTCATAACGAGCATAAAAAAGCTTGTGAGAAAGTTGATAAAGATTTACATAAAGTTTTCAAACCATGGTGTGATGAATATTTCTTCTTGAAGCATAGAAATGAATCTAGAGGCATAGGGGGTATTTTTTATGATTATCAAGATGGTTCAGGCAATATTTATAGAGGAAATAATCAAAATGGAGAGGCATCAAAAGCTTCACAAAATATTGGCAGATCTAATTTAAATTGGGATAATTTATTTTCTTTAGCGGAAAACTGTGGGCAGGCATTCCTCCCTTCATATTTGCCCATTATTGAAAAGAGAGCTTCTAAAACATATTCATCGCAGGAAAGAGAATTCCAGCTATATCGAAGAGGTAGATATGTTGAATTCAATTTAGTTTGGGATAGAGGGACGATTTTTGGACTACAAACAAATGGCAGAACTGAATCTATATTAATGTCCTTACCGCCTTTAGCTAGATGGGAATATGGATATAAAGCTAAAAATGGTTCTAGAGAGGAATTTCTCACATCAATTTTTACAAAACCCCAAGATTGGTTAAATGATAAAGAGTTAGAGAAATTCTGTATAGATAATAATATTTTTGATTAAAAATTATCGAAAAAAATTTTAAAGTATCTTAAATAGGTGTTTTAAATAAAGAACCGTCACTTTTCAATTGAAGTTTTTCTCCAAGTTCATTTTCTAAAGAGATTAATTCATCCCTATGCGCTCTTAGTCTCATGAAAGTTGAATCATTTTCATTTTCGTTGATCAACCTTAATTCAAATTTCTCCTCTCTTGCTGAATTGTTAAAATAAACAATTCCAGACAACGGGCCACCAATTAATCCTAAAAGAATAGGCCACCAACCTAAGTTAGGATATATTTGAATAATTACTAATCCCAAAGCACAAGAACCAAAACCGCCAAGAAAACCTAAAAAAATTGCTAAAAATTTACTAGAAACAACTTGTCCCTTGAATATTAAAATTCTTTGATCAAAATCTCCTCCTGTTTGCTTCCATCCCCTCAAATTAAGCCATTCACATAAACCATTTAAAACCTTAACTGGCTGCTGAGAAGATGAAATCTCAACGATAGTTGTTCTATCTTTACTAGAAGCCCTAAGAAAAAAAAATAATCCTATGGCCAATAGAATTGTCAGCAATAATGTTGAATTTAAGGAATAGGACATTAAATAAATTTTTTCTAGTAACTCGAGAATAAAAATTAAAGTTACATCATATTATAATTTTTTAGATTTATTCTGTAAAATATTCCTAATAGACAAAAATTCTTAATTAAATAAAATCTTAAATAATATTCTAAATCTTAAATTACTTTAAATACTTAATAAAAATGACTATTGAAAATAAAAATATTGATCTTGTTTATAGCGATTTAACAGCAGATTTATACAATCTTTATAAAAAATCATCCTACCTAGCTATTGACACTGAAGCCATGGGTTTAATTCATGGAAGAGATAGGCTCTGTTTAGTACAAATATGCAATGAATTTAAAAGAACATCCTGTATAAAAATCAAACTTAATACATCTTCTTCACCTCATTTAAAAGCACTTCTTGAAGATGAAAAAATTACTAAAATCTTTCATTATGCGAGATTTGATGTAGCAGCTCTCAAATGCAATCTTAAAATTAATACAAAAAATATTTTTTGTACAAAAATTGCTAGTAAGTTGGCAAGAACTTATACCAATAAACACGGTTTAAAGGATTTAATTAATGAATTGTTAGGTATAGAATTAGACAAAAGCTCACAAAGCAGTGATTGGGGTAGCCACGAAGATTTAACAAAAGATCAATTAGATTATGCAGCAAATGATGTTAGATATTTAATTGAAGCTATGCATAAATTAAAAGTTATCTTAAAAAGAGAGAAGAGATATGAATTAGCTCAAAAATGTTTCGAAACAATTGCTGTACATGCCGATTTAGACATACTAAAATTCTCAAATATATTTGAACATTAAGAATCAATCTTCAGTTAAAAAATTATCTTCACCATCAAGAGTTTCCATAAGCTTATCAAGTATTCTTGAAGAACTTAATTTATCTCCATCATTTTTTTTACATATTTCTAAGACATTTTGCGCAACTTGTATTTTTTCTTGAATAGTTTTGGAGCCTTCTTTCGCAATTTGAATTTCTACTTTCTTCTTAGCTGAAGATAAGCTTATACTCATAAGTTTTGCAATCTCTGCACAAATTTTTAGATATTGCCGATCATTTATTGGATACATAAAAGAATTAATAATTAATACGTTAGTGCCATTTACTAAGATAACAAATGAAGGTTTATGGAATCTACGATTTTCTTACTTGCTCCGGATTCCCCCATTCTTTCTTTTCCAATTTTTGCTTGTTCTAAACTATCAACTTTTTCTTTTAAAAGTAAACTTAAACGTTTTAAAAGAATTTTTTTATTCTTGCAAACTAAAACACTACCTCCCAATAATCTTGATTGCCTTTTTGCGAATGATTTTGTAAATTGTGGGCCCGATCCCGGTAGAGAAAGAGATGGAATTCCAAGGCCAGCAATTTGCTCTGTAGCAGTTCCTGCATTAGACAAGCCAACTTCTGCCATACTGGCCCATAAATTGAATTTACCTTGTCCAATAACTATATAGTGATCTTTCTTTTTCCATACTGAATCTTCATAAATTAAAAATTTAACTTGACTCTGTTTTATAAAACCATATTTATTTAAATAACTTTCAATTTGAATCACATTCGCATTAATGCTCAAAGGCAAAAGTATTACCAATTCCTTTGATAAATCAAAATCTTGCAAACAATTAAGAAAATTATCAAGATTTTTAAGAGCTTCAGGGTATCTACTTCCAACTAATAAAATAATCCTTTTAAAAGAAATAATATTTGATATATTCTCATTTGTTGCATTCACAAAATCCATCATTGGATTACCCAAGTATTGTGCCTCAATATTTTTTCTATTCAAATTATTAGCGGTGATTTTATCTCTCATAATTAAATTTTTACATCTTGGAGATGTCATTAAAAACATTTCCCATGGGTCCCATTCAGAACCTTTCAACTTATGATAAAAATCACTGAAATCCCAACCGGGGCCACTACTCCAAGTATGATCACTTTTGGGAGTTCCAATAAAACTAAATTCGCATCCTGAACTCCAAGCGTAAAGTAAAGGCAAGAAATCTCCTACTGCGATAATTTTGCAGTTATGTGTTGACTTTTGTTTTACAAGTAAAAAATTTCTTAAATTATCAATTAAAAATCCTGCAAACAAATCAAGCAAAAATCCCTTCAGACTTTGATTACTAAAACCTCCACTAGGCAGCTCTTTTAAATATCCTATTTTACGAAAATTCTTTGATTTTATGGAATTAAATACATCTCCATTTCCTACTAAAGGCAAAACTTCAATATTTTTATTTTTTATTTTTTTTAGTAATCTTTTTATTATTTCTGATGCGATTACATCTTCTCCATGGCCATTGCATATAATTAATAGAGAATGAGTCACCTTACTGTTAAGATCATAAAAAGACTCGATTGAATCTTTTTCGGCGGCATGGCCAAGTGGTAAGGCAGAGGATTGCAAATCCTTTATCCCCAGTTCGAATCTGGGTGCCGCCTTTTTAAAATTAATAACAATATTCGCTGTAAACCGTTCCAAACACAAGAGTTTATTGTAGCGATTCTTAATACTCAAGACGTTTAGAAATGGGCGGTTAGTGGGCGGTTAATTTATCAGGTTTTTTGATCCTTTGATATGCCTATTGGCTTGATAGTATGATATCTTTAATCGAAAATTTATTAAATAATTACTTTCCTATTTGTGAACCAACACCTTTCTTGAGTTCCTTTTGATATGACTCTTTGCTTGAGAGTATGATATCTTCAATCGAGAATTTATTAAATAATGACTTTCCTATTTGTGAACCCAAACCTTTGTTATTGAGTTCCTTTTGATATGCCTCTTTGCTTGAGAGTAAGATCTCGTTAATCGAGAATTTAGTAAATAATGACTTTCCTATCTGTGAAACCACATCTTTGTTATTGAGTTCCTTTTGATATGACTCTTTGCTTGAGAGTAAGATCTCGTTAATCGAGAATTTATTTAACAATGACATTCTTATTTGTGAAAATTGCTTTGTAGATGATCACTTAAGTTCTCAATTCTTTTATAACGCATAGCAATTTGCACTTCAACTGTGTGAGATCTTTTTTGGGAATCTATATACCTGAATTAGGCAATTATTGTCATCAGATTATTTTCGATATACGTTTGAACTATTTTAGTAATCATTATCTGCTACACACATTCCTAAACATCTAACACCATTTGATCGAGTCCTTTTGCAATGATTACATAAAATAACATCTTTCTTTGAAGAAATATTAATTTCTGAACTATTTTGAACCTTTGAACTTATGCACTCATGTTTTGAATCAAATAGAGTCATTTTTAGAGGCATCATTAGAATCGATACTAACAACAAGTGAAGGATTTTTGTTGGAAGAAGGTATATCCATAATTTTTACAGTTTCCTTGGGCTCATCAATAATTGGATTTTCTTCAACAATCTCATCAACTGCGCATGCTTCAAGAGCCTCTCGAAGTAGTGAATCAAAAGTTGCTCCTGGCAATCTATGTCTAGCAACCTCAAGAAAAGTTCTGGGTAACGATTCAGAAGCAGCATCTCTTAACGCAGGATTATTCTTTCTATGTTCTTGTTCTTCTTCTATGGATTTAATAAACCTAAGGGTGACATCTCTTTTTGTAGAGGCTTTTATCAGAGTATCATTTTCAGGATTGCTTATATTAGGCTCATTTTCAAGATCAGTAAGTCTTTTTTCTAAACTATCTAAAACTTGATTTGCTTCTTTACTGATATGAGCTAATTGACCATCGGACAAATTAGGTAAATCAGCTACAAAAACTTTCCCATGATCCCTAAGTGTCAAAAAAGTTGGTCTTGGGCCTTGAGCCTGTCTACCAATAAATTCAGAATTATTTCCTATTGGTCGTTTTGGCGGGGTAGGACCAGCTGAACTACGTCTACGTGTAATTCTTTGATTATTTGCAAAAGACATTGAATTAAAGGTTAAATCTTAATACTTAAACTTCCGATATAATTCGGCGGTAATTTTATTATATTACACTTAACTTTTTCATTTGTGTATAAAAAAAAATTTTTTAAAATTCAATTAAAATAAATCGAGAAAAATTTAAGTTAAAATTTCAGGCAAAAATTTACTAATTTTTGAATCATCTTTTCGAACTATCTTGCCAATCTCCCAACTATCGATTTCATTATCTTTGCAGATATTTAATATGGAATCTTTAAATTGTTTATCAATGATTAGACAAAATCCTACTCCAAGATTGAAAGTATTCCAAAAATCTTTTTCAGGAATAGTCCCTTTTTCTTTTAGAAATTTAAATAAAAAAGGTATATCCCACGAGTTAGTATTGACATAAGGAATAAAATCAGAAGGAATACATCTTGGGAGATTCTCTGGAATCCCACCACCAGTTATATGCGACATAGCTTTAATTTCTATTTTTTCAGATAAAATTTGATTAATTACATTATTGTAGATTTTTGTAGGTTTCAATAACTCATCATAAAAATTTAAGTTTGAAACTTTTTCAAATTCTTTATCTATTTGATTATTGTTTTGAATTATTTTTCTTACCAAACTATAGCCATTACTATGGACTCCATTACTTTTTAGAGCAATTATCAAGTCATGTTCAGATACTTTATTACCATTAATAAGCTTATCCTCATCAACTATTCCTACACAAAATCCTGCAAGATCATACTTATTTTTTGAATAAAATCCTGGCATTTCAGCAGTTTCTCCACCGAGTAATGAACAGTTATTTTCTCTACAGCCATGTGAAATACCCTGAACAACCCTCAATAATTGTTTCTTATCAAGTTTGCCAGTAGCAATATAATCCAGAAAAAATAAAGGTTTTGCCCCACTAGTAATGATATCGTTCATGCACATAGCAACTAAATCAATACCAACCTCAAAGTGAAAGTTTTTACTTTGGGCTAATTCTAATTTTGTTCCAACACCATCTGTTCCTGAAACAAGAACTGGTTTTTTAAAACCATCGATAGGAATTCTAAACAAACCTCCAAACCCACCAATACCCTCAATCACATTAGATGTATGAGTTACTTCAACTGCCTGTTTAATTTCGGAAACAAATTCTCGCCCAGCTTCTATATCAACACCTGATGTTTTGTAATCCATGAAATAAAAATGATAGACTTTCCCTATATAGATATTCCTCCTAAGATTGCTTTTGTCCAGTAATTATTTATCAAATAGATTTATTTTTTAAAAACAAAGTGAAGAAAGTAATCATAAGGAAAACTGAAGAAATAAAAAATTGGAGGAGAAATATAAGTCGTGAAATTAACTTCATTCCAACAATGGGTAATCTTCATAATGGACATATAAAACTAATATCAACAGCAAAAAATGACAATTCTAATGTTAATTTAGTAAGTATTTTTATTAATCCACTCCAATTTGATAACAAATTAGATTTAGAGAATTACCCTACAACAATTGACAATGATATTAAAATTTCTTTTGCAAATGGCGCAGATGCCATCTTCATCCCAACTAATGAAGATATATATCCACCGAATAATAAAAATATTAAATTCCTAAAAGCTCCAATAGCATTATCTTCTGCATTATGTGGATTAAATCGAATTGGACATTTTGATGGCGTTTGTACAGTAGTTTATAGATTACTTAATCTCATCAAACCAAAAAATCTTTACTTAGGAGAAAAAGATTGGCAACAACTTTTAATTTTAAAAAATCTTGTCCAAAGAAAGAAATTAAATGTTTCTATTAAATCTATTCCTACACAAAGAGATTTTGATGGAATTCCTTTAAGTTCACGTAATATACATTTATCAAAAAACGAAAGAAAATTGATTAGGTTTTTTTCAAGTGAGTTATTAGAAGCAAAAAAAAATTTTCAACAAGAAAAAAAGATCAATTTAAACGAAATAATTAAAAAGCTATCAGCAAAAAAAATTTCAATTGAATATTTAGAACATTTACACCCTTATACACTCCAAAAAGCAGGACTTGAGGATAACATTTCGTTACTGGCTGGTGCGATAAGATGTGGGGAGACAAGATTAATAGATCACGTTTTTCTAATGAAAAGAAAGCCGATTATTGCCATTGATGGTCCTGCAGGGTCAGGTAAAAGTACTGTAACAAAGTTAATAGCGAAGAAACTTAAACTTTTATATTTAGATACTGGAGCAATGTATAGGGCATTAAGTTGGCTTATGATAAAAGAAAGTATTGATTATAAAAAAGAAAAAAATTTACAGAATATTCTTGAAGATATATCTATTGTTTTTAAGTCGAATACCAATTCACATCAGGATGTTTATATTAATAACCACTGTGTTACTGAAGAAATTAGGTCGCAAAAGATAAGTTCCATCGTTTCTAAGATTTCCTCAATAAAAGAAGTAAGAAAATTCTTAGTAGAAGAACAAAGAAAAATAGGAGAATCAGGCGGACTTGTAGCTGAGGGAAGAGATATAGGAACTACTGTTTTTCCTCATGCAGAACTTAAAATATTTTTAACTGCTAGCATCGATGAAAGAGCAAAAAGAAGAAAATCTGATAAAAATAGTAAAGACTCAAAAGAAATAGACCTTCATAAATTAAAAGAACTTATCAAGAAAAGAGATTTTGAAGATTCCAATAGGGAAATTTCACCACTAATAAAAGCGAATGACGCAATAGAAATTATTACAGATGGACATTCTATTAATGAGGTAGTAGATAAAATTATTGATCTTTATAATGACAAGATTCCTAAAGAGACTGAGATCAAATAAATTCAAGAAATACTTTCCAAAAAACCGTTTACGGAGTCTTCTAAAATATCAAGGACATAATCGAAGCCCTCATCACCTCCAAAATATGGATCAGGAACTTCTTGCTCATTAAAAACTGATCTAAAATCTTGGATTTTTTTAATTGATGCAAAATCAGTTGAAGCTGTTCTATTTTTAAGATCTTGAATATTTCTAAAATTTGAGTCGTCCATCGCAAGAATATAGTTAAATTCGTCAAAATCTTTGCTAGTAATTTGACGAGCCCTGCTTAAGATATTTATATCTCTTCTTTCTGCCGCAATTCTCATTCGAGAATCAGCTTTTTTCCCAATATGCCAACTCCCAGTTCCAGCAGAATCTACAATAAAGCCATCAGTTAATCCTTTCCTTTCAAGTAGACTTATAAAGATAGCTTCTGCTGCAGGAGACCTACAAATATTTCCCAAACATACAAAAAGAACAGAAATTTTTTTCATATGATTTCAAATTTCAATAAATTATAAGACTTTTAAGTAGTAAATAAAACTTCTTTAATTAAAGATTCAGTAAATTCTTTACCAAACAAACTCGACAACATTGGCCTTGCTGGATCGTTATCTCTTCTATATTTCAAATAATTATTTTGACCATTTATTAATTCTTTTTGCAGTTCAATATTAGCTTCTTTGCTTTCGAAAAGAATTTCCAAATACAAATCAAGATATTCCTTAAATGAGTTATAAAGCTGATTAGCAATTAAAAAATCACTTCTTTCTTCTTTTGGTAATTTTGACCAGATTACTCCTGGAGAAAAAAATCTAGCTACATCTGCAGACATTTTTTCAGCTAATGGGAGTGATGAATGACAATGATTTTTGAGTTTTATAAGTTTTGCTAATAACTCATTATTGTATTGATTTTGTATTTTTAATGAAGGCTGAAAATCTAATACTAATAAATGACTATTAGGTAGAGAAACAAAATCTACTCCAAAAAATGGGACATTATAAATAGTATTAGGAATAATTAAAAAATTCAAAACAGAGTAATTAGGACTATTTATACATACTGCTCTTGCGAATTGAATTCTTTTTTTATGCGTTACACCCCAAGTAGAGAGATTCACATTTTTTTTTGATTTTTTTGAACCATAAGTTGAATCTTTATAAGAATATTCCGAGGGTATTATTTTTTCTAAACAGTTATGTTTACTTAAATTATTAGTTAAATATTTTAAAAAATTATGCCATCTCCAATCTGGCCTATAAAAAATAGTATCGTGTATTAACATTCAACGAATAATCTCATTATTTAATGTAAAAAGAAATTTATTGATAAATTTTTTTGTCCATTTTTCTCCAAAAAAAGATTTAAACAATTTATCTGCAGGGTCTTTTTCAAAACTGTACTTATCATATTTAATTTGATTAATCTTTATTTCTTCTGTATTTAAAAATTGATTAACAGGATTCGATTTATAAATATTCAAATAGTTATTAACAAATGAATGGAATATATTATTTAAATCTCTATCAAGATTTAATTTATTTCCTCTACATATAATCACCCATGGGGAAAAATACTTTTTTGAATCATATATATTCTTCATTTTATTATTATCAAATGCAGAATATTTTTTCTTTATAATGCCTAAACTTGAACAATATTTTTCAAGATACTTGCCTTCTTGAATTAAAGGTTGATAATCAAGTATTGCTAATAACTTTTGAGAAGTTCCAAACCATAAAATATCAGCTCCTAAAATAGGCATTTCACTATCAAAATTTGGATATGCGACCGTATTAAACACTTGCAGTTTTTTGCCACCATCTAATCTTGTTATTCGCCACTTTCTATATTCGGGAGATGAAAAAAGCCAATTTTTAATAATATATTTTGAGTCTTCATTATGATGTTCTTTGAATTCGCTAGATATTTCTACTTCATGACCATTTAATTCATCAATATTGGTTTTAAGGAAATCAACTAATGAATCAAACATAAATTACTAGGTCTCGGTGCTTCCTTTCCTTACTTTTTTTGTAATGTAATTAAATACAATCTTGCCTAAAACAGCAATCAAGTTACCTTCAAGCTCCTTAAACATTTTCATATTGTAAGTAAAAGCTTGATTAGCTTCATCAATAATTTGATCAGCAGTCTTTTGATTTATTGGAAGTTGATTCAAAGTAAGGGAATATTCTTCCTTGAATTTCTTTTCATCAGCAATTAATTCAAACTCATAAAAATTTAAACCATCATTTCCCTGCAAATTTAATGCTTTTTTAGCGATCCTTTTCAAAATTTGCCCCCCAGATAAATCTCCTATATAGCGAGTGTAGTGGTGACCAACCAATAGCTCTGGTGAATTTTTTGCAACCTCTCGGATTCTTGCAACATATTCTTTTGCTGAGTGAGAAATATTAATTTCATTCTTCCAGTTTTCACCAAAATAATATTTAAGATCATTTACAAGAGTTTCTTTCCTGAATAATGATTTAAAACCTATAGGTTTTATGACGGGATGTTCCTCATTGACCAGTCTTTCAATTTCTTCTTCCATAGCTTCATAAACAAAATATAAATCACTAATTAATTTTCTATAAGATTTTTTTTCAACAACCCCTTTTAAAAAACAAACCACAAAGCCAGTATTTTCTGCCATAGTGTGGGATTTTTTTGTCCCTTCTCTTAATTGTCCTGCAAGAGCGACTGCCATATATTTTGAATTATTTTTGTAAGTGTATTTAATCTACAAGGAAAATACATAAAACAGCTAATTTTTGTTACCAGCGGATGTTGTAGAGAATAGCTTATAAAGTTCTTTACAAACCAAAAAAAGGTTGTCTTTTTGTTCCTTTTGCGGCAAATGAGTGCCAGTCATTTCCCAATCACCGATGGTAGCCACTCTCCATCTCTCTGTTGGAACAATCATACCTCGCATTATTATTCCCAACAATTTCGGGACTCTGCCATTATTATCATTTTCAATTCTTAATTGTAAGAGTATTGCTCTGCATTCAATAAGAGGACTCCAACCAGGGAAATGAAACGCAAAATCAATAGTATCTTGCATGGATTCATTATTTGAATTTTCCCAGGGACTAAAGTTTACGCTTGCATCTGGAAAATATTTCCGAAACAAAGCTGCAGTAGAAGCAATTTTATTAGCTATTTCAACATTACTTACATTTGAACTTGCATTCATAAGTAGTTAAGTATTTTTTTGAAAAATGACATAATTTGCTTTAACTTGCTTATTAACTACTTTTTCTTTTAATAAAGATGTTGAAATGCTGATCAATAAAGTATTCCCTATTCACATTTGAATAATAAATTTCTAGGTTTTAAAGAAAATAACTCATCGCAAATTACAATACGAGGAAATTTAATGAGTTATCTTTTATTAATTCAATGCTATGCCAAAATTTGAAAAATTAACTTTACCTAATGAAGGCGAGATAATAACTTTTAATCAAGGCAAACCAAATGTTCCTAATAATCCAATTGTCCCATTTATAAGGGGTGATGGTACTGGAGTTGATATTTGGCCTGCCACTCAAATCGTTCTTGATTCAGCGATTCAAAAAAGCTATGGAGATGAAAGAAAAATTAATTGGTTTAAAGTCTATGCAGGCGATGAAGCTTGTGAACTTTATGGAACATATAATTATCTCCCTCAAGATACTATTGAAGCAATTAAACACTTTGGTGTAGCCATCAAAGGTCCTTTAACGACTCCCATCGGTGGAGGCATTAGATCTCTTAATGTTGCATTAAGGCAAATTTTTGATTTATATAGCTGTGTTAGACCATGCAAATATTATTCAGGAACTCCAAGCCCTCACAAAAATCCCCAAAATTTAGACGTTATTGTTTATAGAGAAAATACTGAGGATATCTACATGGGAATTGAATGGGAAGCGGAGGATAATAATTGTCTTGAATTAATTAATCACATAAATAACGTTGTCATACCAAAAAGTAAAAATTTAAAAAATAGATCCATACCAAACGGATCAGGGATTGGAATAAAACCGGTGAGTAAATCTGGTAGCCAAAGGCATATTAGAAAAGCTATTGAACATGCTAAAAGATTATCAGGAGATAAAAGGCATGTGACTCTTGTACATAAAGGGAATATTATGAAATATACAGAAGGTGCATTTAGAGATTGGGGATATGAATTAGCAGTAAATGAATTTAGAGAAGATTGCATTACAGAAAGAGAAAGCTGGATTTTAGATAATATTCAGAAAAATCCAGAAATTACAATTGAAAATAATGCTCGAAAAATTGAACCAGGTTTTGACAAGCTTACAAATAACAAAAAAGCATTCATTTGCGAAGAAATTAAAGAAGTTATTGCATCAATATCAAATTCTCACGGAGATGGGCAATGGAGAGAACTTATTCTTGTTGATGATCGTATAGCTGATAGTATATTTCAACAAATTCAAACTAGACCTCAAGAATATTCAATTCTTGCAACATTAAACCTTAATGGAGACTATGTTTCTGATGCAGCTGCAGCAATCGTTGGAGGCCTAGGTATGGCTCCCGGTGCAAATATTGGAGATAATGCAGCAATTTTCGAAGCTACGCACGGTACCGCTCCAAAACATGCAGGCTTAAACAAGATTAATCCAGGCTCAGTAATTCTTAGTGGTGTAATGATGCTTGAATATTTTGGTTGGGATGAAGCAGCTAACTTAATTACTAATGGTTTAAGTAAGGCAATAGAGCAAAAAAAAGTCACCTATGATCTAGCACGCTTAATGGAACCAAAAGTAGAACCCTTATCCTGCAGCAGTTTTGCTGAGGAAATTATCTCAAATTTCTAATTTTAAAAATTATTTTTATTTTCAAAAACTTTCCAAATATTAACCAGTGAATCTTTAGTGCCAATATTTCCAGGATGAGTAACAATAGGAAGTTTTTCGCCATTTTTTAGGTTGTAAGTCACCACTGAAATGCCTGTTAAAATCTGTCCTTCAAGATAAACATAATCTGCATTAAGTCCATTACTAAGAATCAAATTTGTTGTTATTCCACCTTTTGAAATCAAATATCCTATTTCATACTTCAAATCTGCAACTAATTCAGCAATAAAACAAGCAAGTAAATTATAAAAATTAACTAGTTCATAAGAATCTAAGGACATAAATTTTCTTGAAGTAAACAAAACAGGAGTTTGTCCTTTCTCAAAAGAACATCTAATTTCTTTCAAAAATTTATTTTTAAACAAATTCCTTCGCTTCTGATTATTATCTGATGAAGTAATTTTAAAGAATTCAAAAACATCTAATTCAACTGGATTGCAATTACTTATCTCTAATAAATTATTCAATTGTATTGTTGAAAGTTCTACATAAGATCCAACAATTATCAGTCCTGGAAGAAAACTCTTTTCTTTATTTCTTATTCTTAAACTAGAGAAAAATCTTTCACTCTGAGAGACACTTTTTTTCTCAGAAATTGAACTTATAAAACTTGCTGCGGTTCGAAAAAGGAATTTTTTGTGTTTAATTAATTTTTTAATTACTAAAGAAAATTTTTTTAGTTGAGAATAGTTTTCTACATCTACAATTACATGTTTATTATTCTTCAAGTTCTTTAGTGTTTTAAAAACAATATTATTTTCTTCATCATTTAGCATTTCGATATCTGACAATAAAAGATTTTGAATATCTTCAAAATTTATTTGAGATTTACTCCGCTGAAATAAAAGATTCTTGACATTACTTGTCTCATATCCAAAAATTTTATCTTTTGCAAAAATTGTTTTTCTAATAGGGGTTTTATCTACAAAATGAGAGCCATTAATTGTTAATCTTTTACCCTCTATGAAAGCTGGAATATGAAAAGTAGCATCAAAAGGACCTAAGCAACTATTTAGAGTACTTGGCTCTAAAAAGTTATGTCCTCGAAGAGTAGAGTCTCCTCTACTTATAAAAATAATTTCCTCTTCATAGGCGTGAGAAGCAATTACAGTCTTAAGATTTTTACAAATTTCCTCTATTATTAATTTCGCATCATTTTCCGATAGTGACCTTGTATTAGCCAAAATAAAAAATAAATTAGATTTAGATTCAAAACCTTTAACTAAAGTTGAGCAGTCCCACTTAAGCAGTAATAAGCAATCGTGAACAGTTTGAGAACCTGTGGGATCATCATCTATAACGACAAATTTCATAAGTATTGCAAAATTACTTAAGAGATTTTATTTGTATTGAGGCATTTAACCTTTTACTATCATTTGAAGGAATCATAATGTTTCTAAATCTATCAACAAAAGAATTTCGGGGACTAGTCCAAGGCTCGAGACATATCATTCTTCTTGGAGGATCACTCCAAATAACGCCTAAATCAAAAGGGTATGGATGATTTAAAGTAACCTGTCTTTTAAAAATTTTATCTCGAAAAGAGCTTCTACCGGAAGTATACATAAGCAGATCAACTCCTAAATTAATTTTGTTTAATTCATCCAAAGTATTACTTATAATATTTCTTTCTTGATCCTGACAATTAAGTGGATGATCAATAAAATTTAGATTCTTGAAATCTGAAACATTAAAATAAGGATGCAAACCAAAATTTATAGGCATAGCAAAGTCTGTTTTGTTATGGATTGTAATTGCAAATTCTAAACAGTTAATCTTTAAGGTAACTTCTATTCTTAGTTCGAAATCGAAAGGATAAAATTTTTTGGTTTTTTTAGATGCATTTAAAAATAAGCATAAAAATCTTTCATTTTCATTGAAGGAGTATTGCCATTGCAAATGCCTAGCGAAACCATGTTGTGGTAACTGCAAATAACCATTTCCAAATACTGAACTAGAGGTACTGAGATTTCCACATATTGGAAACAAGATTGGAATACCTCCCCTAATACTTTTTGTCTTATCCATAAATCTTTTTTCATCGAAATAAAGTATTTCATTACCATCCGAAACCCAATTTGTAATAACACCTCCTCTTTCAGGACAAAATTTAATGTAGTTATTTTTATCTAATTGAAAGACAAAAATTCCTTGATCTTTATTAGATAATTCAAGTTTCACAATTATTACTTACAGAGAATCAACCCAATCCAAAATATGCTGATTAACTAATTCAGGGATCTCATCATGAGGACAATGTCCTGCATCAAGAATAATTTCTTTTGTATTATTTGGTATAAATTTTTTATATAGATTTCTTTTTTTTGGAGTGTTCATCCATGGATCTTTCCCTCCCCAAAGAAGTAATAATGGTGCATTTAGCTTTGCGAATAACTTATCCAAAGGCAATCCCTGAGGACCTGATGGGTTAAATACACTTCTAAAAACATTAAAAGCACCGACATCCAGCGAAGGCTTCCTTATTGACTCAACTAAAAAATCATCAACATTTTTTTTATCAACATAAACTTGATTCAAAGTTTTTTTAATATTTTTTGGATTTCTCATATTATCAAAAATCAAACGTTGAAGAACAACATTTTTCAACAATATTCCTGCAACAGTTTCGATTGAAGTTTGCAACATATTCTTTTTAATAGTTTTTTCTTCACTAAAGTATCCGGCAGCATTGAGTAATATAACTCCTGCGTTAAGTTCATTTAATTCTGCACCAGCCGCTAATGCTGCATATCCACCTAATGAATTTCCAACAACAATTGTAGGTTTTCTTATTTTCTCTTTGACGTAAGCCACAACTTGATCTTTCCATAGAGATCCTGAGTATTCAACATCTTGAGGCTTAGGACTTTTTCCAAAACCAAGTAGATCCATTGCATGAACTTCATATTTTTTACTCAAAATAGGGATGTTGAATCTCCAATGATCCGTAGAAGCTCCAAAACCATGAATTAATAAAATTGCGCATTCCTTTGCAGAATGTTCTGGCTTAGCTGAGACAGTATGTATTGGGTAATTTAAAAAATTCCAATCATAATTTACATCACTATCTATTAGAGCTGATTTTTTCATGAATCAAAAACCTTGTATCGGACAATTCTAATAAAATTATTTTCTAAAGAAGACCCACAGGATCAGCTGCAACATCATCTGAAATTTTATTACCACCACCAGGTGTCTTATCTTTTAAAACAATTCTTAAAAGAACAGGTGCAAGAAATGTCGTACCAATAACCATTAATAAAATTGCTGCTTCAAGGGAGGGTGTGAGCAGACCAGCACTTGTCCCAAGGCCAAGGAATATCAAACCAACCTCTCCTCTAGGCATCATACCCAAACCTACAACTAATCTATTAGTAGGTTTATCACTTGAAAATACCCATCCCGCTGCAATTTTTCCGATAATTGCAACAACTAATAAAAATCCAGCAACTACAAGAGCTGATCTACTGGTTGGATCAAGTGGATTGATAACTGATAAATCCATTCCAGCACCTACTAATACGAAGAAAATAGTTGCAAATAATGATACTAAAGGTAAAACGGATTGTTGAATTGCATGATTATTTTTTGAACTACTAAGAATTAATCCAGCAGCAAAAGCACCTAAAGCCGCTTCTAATCCAATAGCTGTTGCAACAAAACAACACAATACAAGAATCACAAAAGACGCTACTACAACAGCCCCAGGAGCTTTTAATCTATCCAATAACCAATCAAATCCTGGAGCTGCTGTTCGACTTAATGCGATAGCAGCAATGACAAATACTACAGCAGCTGCAACTAATTTAACTATAGGAGCAATTTCTAAAGAACCTCCAGCAGCAAGAGCTACAACAACTGCGAGAATAACAATACCCAAAATATCGTCTAAAACTGCAGCACCAATAACAATCTGACCTTCTCTAGTTTTCAAATATCCTAATTCACCGAAAACACTAGCAGTAATTCCTATACTTGTAGCTGTCATAGATGCTCCAGCAAAAACTGCTGGAATTAAATCTACTTGGAAAATAAACATTAATCCAAGAGTTCCAAAAGCAAATGGCAGAATTACCCCAGCCATAGCAACAGTAAAAGCTTGAGCACCCACAGCTACCAATTCTTCTAACTCACTTTCCAATCCTGTTAAAAATAAAAGTGCATATAACCCGAGTGTTGCTACTGCTTGGAGGGATGGAAAGCTTTCGAAATAAACATCTGGTACTGCTTCCGGGGGGATTGAAGCTAAAGAACTAATAACATTTACAAGTCCTTCATTTAATTCAGTACCAGCTGAGGGAGGGATTAATAAATGAAATCCTGATGCTCCTATTACAACTCCTGCAAGAAGCTCCCCTACAATCGTTGGTAAACTTAGTCTGACTAATACTTCTGCTAATGCTCTTGCAGCTAAAAAAATCAATAGAAATCTTATAACTCCTATTAACGTTTCAGCAACTTCTAAATCATGTGCACTTAATTCAGCAAGTAATGAATACATATTAAATTCGAAAAAAAAAACTTCCTAATTGGAAGATAGTTTATTGAGGGCCCACTTTAAGAAATATGTAAAAAAAAAGCAAAAATACTCAACAAGTGTGGATCTGAAGTTACAAAAAAGAATTTTTCTAAAAAATGGCTATTGTCTGATATATGGCTAATCTAATGAATTCCAACGAACCCTTCGATCTACGCTTGCCTACTCCAGGCTGCTACCTAGATCCAGAGAAAGCTGGCATGGATTCTGATGCTGTTTTCCAAGGAATGACAGCTCATCTTTTCTATACTCTTGGAAAGTTAGCTACTTCTGCAAGTCCTCACGACTTGTATATGGCTCTAAGTTACGCGGTTAAAGATAGGCTAATGACAAGATATTTAGCCAGTCAAGAAGTAATAAGAAAAAAACCACAAAAAACAGTTGCGTACTTATCAGCAGAATTTTTAATCGGTCCTCAATTAAGTAATAACCTCCTCAATCTAGGAATAACTCAAGAAGCAGAGGATGCTTTAAAAAGATTTGGCATTGAATCTTTGTCAACAATACTTGAAGTAGAAGAAGAACCTGGACTAGGTAATGGTGGACTTGGCAGACTTGCCGCATGTTACATGGAATCATTAGCATCTTTACAGGTTCCCGCAGTTGGGTATGGTATTCGTTATGAATTTGGCATATTCAATCAATTAATTAGAGATGGTTGGCAAGTTGAAGTTACTGATAAATGGCTAAAAGGTGGATGGCCATGGGAGCTTCCACAACCTGATGAATCATGTTTTGTTGGTTTTGGAGGTAAAACTGAAAGTTATAGAGATGATAAAGGAAATTACAGATCAAGATGGATACCTTCAGAACATGCTATTGGAGTGCCTCATGATGTGCCAGTCTTAGGATACAGAGTAAATACATGCGATAGATTAAGGTTATGGAGAGCTGATGCAACAGAAAGTTTTGATTTTTATGCCTTCAATATTGGTGATTACTATGGAGCTGTAGAAGAAAAAGTTGCATCTGAAACTCTTTCAAAAGTTCTATACCCAAATGATGGAACTGATGAAGGTAGAAGATTAAGACTCAAACAACAACACTTTTTCGTAAGTTGTTCTCTTCAGGATATGTTGAGAAGTCTTGAAAAAAGATCAATACCAATAACAGAATTTCCTCGCCATTGGACAGTCCAATTAAATGATACTCATCCTGCTATTGCAGTAGCAGAATTAATGCGACTTCTTATTGACCAATATCAAGTAGGTTGGGATAAAGCTTGGAACATAACAACCTCATCAGTTGCTTATACCAACCACACTTTACTTCCAGAAGCTTTAGAGAAATGGGATTTAGGTTTATTTAATGATCTCCTTCCTCGCCATCTAGAAATTATTTATGAAATTAATTGGAGATTTCTACAACAATTAAGACTACGTTATCCTGGTGATGACAAAATCCTTCAAAAACTCTCAATAATTGATGAAGAAGGCTCTAAATCAGTAAGAATGGCTCACTTAGCCACAATTGGTGCACATCATGTAAATGGCGTAGCAGAACTTCACTCAGACCTAATCAAGAGGCAACTACTTCCTGAATTCGCACAACTATGGCCTGAAAAATTCACAAATATTACTAACGGAGTTACTCCAAGAAGATGGGTTGCCCTATCAAATCCATCCTTATCTAACCTGCTAGCAAAAGAAGTAGGTCCTGATTGGATAACTAACATGGAACTTCTCCAAAAGTTAGAGCAAAAAAAAGATGACACCAATTTTTTACAAAAATTTGAGGAAACTAAATTAAATGGCAAGCGAAAATTAGCTAGCTTTATCCATTCAAAAACAGGTATACTTGTCGATCCATCTAGTTTATTTGATGTTCAAGTAAAAAGAATTCATCAATACAAAAGGCAACATTTAAATGCGTTACAAATTATTGCTCAATATCTAAGAATCAAAAATGGTACAAACACTTATGAAGTGCCAAGAACAATAATTTTTGGAGGTAAGGCTGCCCCAGGTTACTTTATGGCAAAACTAATGATTCGGTTCATTAATGGTATTGCTGATGTAGTTAATTCTGATCCAGATATGGATGGTCTACTAAGGGTTGTTTTTTTACCTGATTATAATGTCAAACTTGGTGAAATAGTTTATCCGGCAACTGATCTTTCAGAGCAGATCTCAACTGCGGGGAAAGAAGCATCTGGAACTGGAAATATGAAGTTTGCCATGAATGGGGCTTTGACTATCGGAACCTTAGATGGAGCTAATGTGGAATTAAGAGATCTTGTAAAGAAAGAGAATTTCTTTCTTTTTGGAAAAACTGAAAGTGAAATTATGGATTTAAAAAATAATAATTACTCTCCCAAAACTTTTATTGATAAATGTCCAGAACTCAAAGAAGTAATACATCTAATTGAAATTGGTCACTTTAGTAACGGGGATAAAGAATTATTCAAACCTTTATTAAATAGCTTGACTGGTCATGACCCATTTTTTGTGATGGCTGACTTCGAAGACTTCTTAAACAAACAGGATGAAGTAAGTAAATGCTGGAATAATAAAAAATCTTGGAATAAAATGGCATTATTAAATACAGCAAGGTCAGGCTATTTTTCATCAGATCGATCTATTAGAGAGTACTGCAAATCTATTTGGAAAGTCTCTCCAATGCCTGTAGAGATTACGTGTGATTTCGAAGAATTACCTACGTAATATTGTTCTTATCTGGGAAATCAGGAGTTTGATGAAAGAGTCTATTCAAAATTAATCTATCCACATTTAATGGATCTGGTGCTAATTCGTTTGCAATTTCTTTAAATTTTGATTCAATATTCTTTGAAATTTTTGTATCAAAAATTCTCTCCATTAATGCTTCAATTGAATATAAATAAGCATTCACGCTTTCAAGTTCATCTAAAGCTTCAGTAATTTCTATATCAGAAATATGTTTTTCTTCTGGGCTAATATTAATATCTTCATTAGATTCTCTTTCAGATAATTGTCTCTGTAATTCACTAGTAACCTTACTACAAAGAGTTCTAAAAGATTGAATTGATGTCCAATTTAATTCTTGTTGCTGGTTAAAGGTAGGAAATTCTCTAATCAGACGATCATGCTCTTTGTAAAATCTCTGACAATCAGAGCATTGACATGGTTCTTCAGGCAAAAGAAAATGTAACTCTTTTTATATCATCTCACTATTTGGGCATAATTGTAGGACCATCCAATAATTCGTCATTTTCATCAAGTGAATCTGGACTGTCAGGCAAAGGTATCTCGATACTAGTAACCAAGTTAATGACATCTCTTAATCTCATAGAATCAGCAAACCATCCCATTGCTTGTTCAGCATCTCCTCTTTTTTCAGCATCATTTGCCTGATCTTCATGAGCTTCTGCCAATAAAGCTAGCCAGCATAAGCATCTTGCTTGAACTATTGAAAGATCTAAATCATTAGGTTTAGATTTAGAAATGCGTTCATGCTCTTGCTGAATTAAGAGCTTTAAGCGCATATCATGCAACTTAGCCATAAAAGATTTATTACTAACTATACGCTAGCTAGAGAGTAGCAATTTTGCACACATACTACATATAGTTTATTACTTTAACGGGACTGGCGGGATTCGAACCCACGACCTACGGTTTAGGAAACCGTTGCTCTATCCTGCTGAGCTACAGCCCCAATAGATGATTTTTGGCTTAATAAGCACTATGCTAAATGAAAGCAGGAGAGGCAATCGCAAAAAAGTTTTATTTTGGAAACAAAATAAAACTTTTTTGAGGAAAGTCCGGGCTCCCACATGGTCAGGCTTGCTGGGTAATTCCCAGTGCGGGTAACCGTGAGGATAGTGCCACAGAAACATACCGCCTAATACTTTATGTATGGCAAGGGTGCAAGGGTGCGGTAAGAGCGCACCAGCAACATTGAGAAGTGTTGGCTAGGTAAACCCCAGCTGGGAGCAAGGCTTAGTAGATTTATGACCATTACACAATCTACTTTTAAGCGCCGCTTGAGACTGTGAAGTAATTCCAGCCCTAGATAGATGATTGCCCATCTTATCTAAGATGAACAGAACCCGGCTTATGACCTGCTTTCTAATTGTTGTGATTATTTAAATCATATGACAAATACAATTAACACAAAAAGAATTAATCAAATAATTACTTTTTTACAGACATTAAAAATTAGATCAAAAAGATTTTCTGAAAAAATTAGAACACACAATATTTCAGTGATTGAAGATTTTAATCAAGCATTAATACATTCCTCAGATGACAAAATAATAAATTACGAAAAATTAGAATTCTTTGGGGATGCAGTACTCAGATTAGCTGCTTCAATATTTATTGAAAAAAAATATCCTCAATTGAGTGTAGGAGAAAGATCAGAGCTAAGAGCGCACATTGTAAGTGATGAATGGTTGATTAAATTAGGAAAAGAAATTGGGATAGAAAAATTAATAATTACGGGGCCTAAAGCTCTTGGTGATGAAAATTCAAAAAATACTATTGTTGGTGAAGCTACAGAAGCTTTAATAGGTGCCCTTTATAAGTGCTTTAATTCAATACAGGAAGTAAATCTATGGCTAGATGATATTTGGGAGGAAGATTCAGAAACGTTTTTAAAAGCTCCGTATAAATTTAAATCTAAGACAGTATTACAAGAGTGGTGTCAAAGTAAAGGTTTTGATTTACCAATCTATAAAATAATTGAAATCTCTAAAAAGAATGGGGACCCGAAAAGATTTTCTTGCGATATATTGATCGAAGGATTAAAAAAATCCACTGCATTTGGCAAATCCCATAAACAAGCAGAAACAAATGCAGCAAGAGTTTTGATAGAAAAACTTAGAACTATAGGGAAAATCTAATTTTTATACTATTTCTAAATTAGTGAGCTGAAAAGTTATAAGTTTATCCCAATTACCTCCTTCAAAAAGAACAGCTGCTCTTTTGTTTGTAACTCTCTGTACAAACCCTTTATATCCTCTATAAATAGAGGTATTATCTTTTACAACAACAAAAGAACCAGGGAGTATGGGTTTCATCGATAATTCCATAGAACACTCTATTTATTAGAATATATGTTAGATGAAAATGAATGGTTGGTTGTTGGATTGATAACATCATGTCATGGAATCAATGGACAAGTAAAGGTTAAATCTCTAAGTGATTTTGAAGAGAGATTTTTAAAACCGGGAATGAGATGGGTGCAAAAAGAAAAAAAACCTCCTACAAAAATAGAACTTACCTCTGGTTTCAGGCAGCCTGGGAAAGAAATCTTTATAGTTAAATTCGAAGGAATAAATACTAGAAATCGTGCAGAGCAACTTAAAAAATATAAAATTCTCGTAAAAACTAATAAACTTCCTGAATTAAAAAAAGAAGAATTCCACTTGTTGGAACTTATAAATTTGCAAGTCAAAACCTTCGAAAATAATGAATTAAAAATAATTGGGAAAGTTATTAATTTAGAAAATGAGAAAAATAATTTACTTGTTATTAAACTATTTAAAAATCAAAAAAAAGTTCTAATACCATTTGTTAAAGAAATAGTACCATTAGTAGATATAAAAAATAATTTCCTTATCATAAATCCTCCAAAGGGACTATTAGAGCTCTAAATTGAAAAAAAATTATATGAAACTTGTTATTCTACAGTTACACTTTTAGCTAAATTTCTTGGTTGATCAACATCAAGTCCTCTATGAGCCGCGATATGGTAACTCAATAATTGTAAAGGCACTATGTTGAGTAGAGGTGAAATCCATTCATTGGAAGAAGGAATTTTCATTAAATAATCAAAGATTTCAGTACCATTACATTCAGGAGCAATCCCAATCAAATAGGAATCTCTCGCCTTTGCTTCTTGAGCATTGCTGATAACTTTATCAAAAACTTCACCAGGGGAGGCAATAGAAATTACAGGTACTTTTTTATCTAACAAAGCTATTGGGCCATGTTTCATTTCTCCAGCTGGATATCCAGCGGCATGAATATAACTAATTTCTTTCAGTTTTAACGCTCCTTCAAGAGCAATAGGATAATTTATACCTCTTCCCAAAAAAATAACATCTTTAATATTAAAAAAGTCATGTGCTAGCTTTTCTGAAGATTTATTATGTTTCTCTAAGAGATCTTCTATTAATGGAGGCAATTTTATAAGCTCTGTGATTAATTTACCTATTTCATCTGGACTTTGACTACCTTTAATTTGCGCAAATTTTATAGCTAATCCATAAAACGAAAGTAATTGAGCAAAAAAAGTTTTCGTTGCTGCGACTCCCACCTCTATTCCTGCGCAGATATCAATTATATTTGGAATCTGCCTTCCTATAGAGCTCTCTTTTCTATTTGTAATTGCAAGAAGATTTGGTTTAAATTTTTTATCTTCAATTGCAGACCTTCTTTTAATCTCCATATCTATTGCTGCAATTGTGTCAGCAGTTTCTCCAGATTGAGTAACTCCAATAGTTAAAGTATTTGGCAGCAGTGGAGGTGGTGAATATCGAAATTCGCTTGCGTAAAAGACATTGGTTGGAATACCTGAAAATTGTTCTAATAAAAAGCTACCCACCATTGCAGCATGTTTACTCGTACCACAAGCAATAATTTCAATTCTATCAATTGATTCAAGAAACTTTGTATCAAAAGGATAATTGATTTTAAATTGGCCATTTTCTAAGTTTTTAACTAAATAATTATCCAACCAGTTTTTTGCAGTACTTGGTTGATCATATATCTCTTTTAACATGTAATGTTTGAAATTCATCTTATCCATTCTTTGCTCTGAAACCTTTAAAGAAACTGGATTTCGATATTGTCTCTCGTTGTTTGAGTCATATATTTCTATTCCGAGAGGAGTTAACAAAGCTATTTCCTCATCCTCCATTGGCAGAATAATATTTGTAAAATTTGCAATAGCTGGGGTATCACTAGCACAAATAAATTCTCCTTCACCCACTCCAATAATCAAAGGTGCTTGTCTTCTGGCAACAACAAGAGAGGTTGGTGCACCAGCCCATAAAACTGCCAAAGCATAAGTTCCTTCTAAATCAGATATTACATTTCTCACAGCTACTAATAATGTTGAACCATTATTCTCAAGATTAAGTTTGCTTAATGTGTTTAATTCTCTTTGAATTAGATGGGGAATTACCTCGGTATCTGTATCAGAATTAAAAATAATACCATCTTTCTCTAATTTATTTTTTAATTCTTGGTAATTTTCAATAATGCCATTTTGAACAACTGCTATGTTTCCTGAACTATCGATATGAGGATGGGCGTTTTTAAATTCAGGTTTACCGTGAGTTGCCCATCGGGTATGACCTATCCCCACGGTTCCAGGAATAGTCTTATTATTAAGGTTACTAATTAAATTCTTGAGTTTTCCCTTTGCTTTGTTACAAGTAATAGAGTTTGTTTCAGGATTAATTATTGCAATACCTGCTGAATCATAACCTCTATATTCAAGCTTTTCTAAACCATTCATCAATAATGGTAAAGCTTTTTTATAACCAGTTACAGCAACTATTCCACACATACATTAATTTTTTTTCAATTATATTGAAAAAAAATAAGTATTTTTTAAAACATGGACTCTCTTAAAACTGCACTATAAAGTTAATATGCTAAGCCCATGCTCCTAGAAGTTTCATCTCCTAAATAAACACGAATACTTAAAAAGTCAGTTGGGCAAGCCGTTTCGCATCTTTTACAACCTACACAATCTTCCGTTCTAGGTGATGAGGCAATTTGGCCAGCTTTGCAACCATCCCATGGAACCATTTCCAAAACATCAAGTGGGCAAGCCCTTACACATTGGGTGCATCCAATGCAAGTGTCATAAATTTTAACTGCGTGTGACATGTAAAAATTGTCTATTGAACCTCGTTATATAATACTATTGTCTTACAAAGAAATTAAAAAAATTAAGATATGCTTCACTCTTGTTAACTCTAGGGCATAAAATCTTATAGATAATTAGTAATTTCCATAAACTTATGTCACAAGAAATCCTCGACAAAGTCTGTTCTATTGTTTCAGAGCAATTAAGCGTTGAAGCTGGAGAAGTAAAATCAGATTCAAATTTCCAAAATGATTTGGGTGCAGATTCTTTAGATACCGTTGAATTAGTTATGGCTCTAGAGGAAGAATTTGATATTGAAATTCCTGATGAAGCAGCTGAAGGGATAGCAACAGTTGGCGATGCAGTTAAATTCATCGAAGACAAAAAAGGTTAATCAAGGATGTCAAATTTCCATCGAGTAGTTATTACTGGTATCGGAGCAGTGACTCCTATTGGTAACAACATTGATGAATATTTACTCAGTCTTCAAAATGGGATAAATGGGGTCTCAGGTATTACTCTCTTTGATCCTGAACATCATCCTTGCAAATTTGCAGCAGAAGTTAAAAATCTTCAATCTGAAAATTTTATTGAAGCTAAAGAATCCAAAAGGTGGGATCGTTTTTCCCAGTTTGGAGTTATTGCCGCAAAGCAAGCCTTTAATGATTCTGGACTTGAAATTACTGAATCTAATTCATCAAGAATTGGGGTGATTATTGGCTCTGGTGTTGGAGGGTTACTAACTATGGAAAGTCAAGCCCAAATTCTCAGTCATAAAGGACCTAAAAGAGTAAGTCCATTTACAGTCCCAATGATGATTCCAAACATGGCAACCGGATTAGCTGCGATTGCTTTGGGTGCAAAAGGACCAAGTTCCTCGGTTTCAACCGCCTGCGCTGCTGGTTCAAATGCAATTGGTGATTCTTTTAGATTACTCCAACTTGGAAAGGCAGATGCAATGATCTGTGGAGGAGCAGAAGCAAGTATTACGCCTCTTGGAGTAGCTGGTTTTGCCAGTGCAAAAGCTCTTTCTTTCAGAAATGAAAGTCCTCAAACTGCTAGCAGACCTTTTGATGCAGAAAGAGATGGATTTGTTATTGGAGAGGGATCTGGAATTCTTGTTTTAGAAACTTTAGAAAATGCACAAAAAAGAAATGCAAGAATTTATGCAGAAATAATTGGATATGGAACAACATGTGATGCTCATCACATTACTGCTCCATCTCCAGGCGGTGTTGGAGGCGCTGAAGCTATCAAACTAGCAATTGAAGACGCTTCTCTTAGCCTTGATAAAGTTAATTACATAAATGCTCATGGAACTAGCACAGCCGCTAATGACAAAAATGAAACTTCTGCAATTAAATCTATATTTAGAGACAGATCTTACCTCATTCCTGTAAGCTCTACTAAGTCGATGACTGGTCATCTCCTAGGAGGCTCAGGGGGTATAGAAGCCGTAGCTTGTATACTTTCTTTGACACATAATTTTATCCCTCCTACAATTAACTACGTCAATCCAGATCCTGAATGTGATCTTGATTATGTACCAAATAATGCAAGAGAAGCTCAAGTAGGAGTTGCTCTTTCTAATTCTTTCGGCTTTGGTGGTCACAATGTTTGCCTTGCTTTCAGCAAAATGAATTGAAGACAACCAATTCTGTATTTCCAACTTAACTTATTTTAAAACAATGGTCGCTGCATCTGTTTCATTAGAATCACTTTGTGTAAATAGTATAAGAATGCTTGCTGTAGATGCAGTAAATAAATCTAATAGTGGACATCCTGGATTGCCAATGGGTTGTGCTCCTATGGGTTATGCATTATGGCAAAACATACTAAATCACAACCCAAATAATCCAAAATGGTTTAATAGGGACCGTTTTGTATTATCAGCTGGTCATGGCTGTATGCTGTTATATTCTTTGCTTCATTTGACTGGATACAAATCAGTTTCTATAGAAGATATTAAAGAATTTAGACAATGGGGATCCAAAACTCCTGGACATCCAGAAACATTTGAAACTGAAGGGGTTGAAGTTACAGCTGGTCCCCTCGGAGCCGGAATTTCTAATGCAGTTGGTTTAGCAATAGCTGAAACTCACTTAGCAGCAAAATTTAATAAACCTGATTGCAAGATCGTTGATCACTATACTTACGTCATAATGGGTGACGGCTGTAATCAAGAAGGTATAGCTTCAGAAGCTTGCTCATTGGCGGGTCATCTTAAGCTTGGAAAATTAATTGCACTCTATGATGATAATCAAATTACAATTGATGGTAGAACCGATGTTTCTTTCACTGAAGATGTTTTAAAAAGATACGAAGCTTATGGATGGCATGTACAACATGTTGAAGATGGTAATCATGATGTTAAAGGAATAACTGACGCTATCGAAAAAGCAAAATTAATTACAGACAAACCTTCAATTATTAAAATTTCTACGACCATAGGCTACGGTTCTCCTAATAAATCAGACACTGCTGGAATTCATGGAGCAGCTGTTGGAGAAGAAGAAGCTAAATTAACCAGAGAGTTTCTAAGTTGGGACTATCCTCCATTTGAAATACCAAATGAAGTATATGACCATTTTAGAAAATCAATAAACAAAGGCGAAAACCTAGAAAAAGAATGGAATTCTAGATTTGAAGAATATCAGAAAAAATATCCCTCTGAAGGATCCGAGTTAAGCAGAATGCTAAAAGGGCAATTACCTGATGATTGGGACTCAGATCTCCCCTCTTATACACCGGATGATAAAGGTTTAGCCACTAGAAAGCATTCACAAATATGTTTAGGTGCTCTTGGTCCTAACCTGCCTGAATTAATTGGTGGATCTGCAGATTTAACTCACTCTAACTACACAGATATTAAGGGAGAAACTGGATCATTCCAGCCTCATAGCCCTGAAAAAAGATATTTACATTTCGGTGTTCGAGAGCATGCAATGGCAGCCATACTTAATGGAATTGCATATCACAATAGTGGTCTTATTCCTTATGGTGGAACATTCCTTGTTTTCGCCGATTATATGAGAGGTTCAATGAGGCTTTCAGCACTCAGCGAATTAGGAGTGATATACGTCTTAACCCATGATTCAATTGGTGTAGGCGAAGACGGCCCAACACATCAACCGATTGAAACTATCCCTTCTCTTCGTGCCATGCCCAACATGCTGGTTTTCAGACCAGGAGATGGAAATGAGACGAGTGGAGCTTATAAGCTTGCTATTCAAAATAGAAAAAGACCTTCTGCCCTTTGTCTAAGTAGACAAGGCATGCCAAATCAAGAAAATACTTCTATCGAGAAAGTTGCCTTTGGAGGGTATGTAGTTTCTGATTGCGAAGGAACGCCCGATTTAATATTTATTGGCACTGGAAGCGAACTAAATCTTTGCATTGAAGCAAGTAAGGAAATTTCAAACTTAGGTAAAAAAATTAGAGTTGTCTCAATGCCTTGCGTAGAACTATTTGAAGAACAGGAAGAATCTTACAAAGAAAGTGTGTTACCGAGTACTGTAACTAAGAGAGTTGTAGTAGAAGCTGCCCATTCATTTGGTTGGCATAAATATACAGGTTTTGATGGGATTTGTATTACTATGGATAGGTTTGGAGCATCAGCTCCAGGTGGAGAATGTATGAAAAATTTTGGATTTACAGTCGAAAATGTAGTTAGTAAGACAAAGGAAATTCTATAAAGTATTCATAAAATTTATAACTAAACTGAAGAATTACATTCTTTAAGTTTATCTTTTAGTTGATCAAGAGATTCATCAGAAATTTTTGAATTCATAGGACAATGCTTAGGTCCACACATTGAACAAAATTCAGCCTTTTTGAAAATTTCTTCAGGTAATGTTTCATCATGGTATTGCTTTGCTCTTTCTGGATCTAATGAAAGTTCAAATTGTTTATTCCAATCAAAGTTATACCTTGCATGACTAAGTTCATCATCTCTATCTCGAGCTCCAGATCGATGTCTAGCTATATCAGCAGCATGAGCAGCTATCTTATAAGCAATTAATCCTTCTCGTACATCTTCTGCATTAGGTAGACCTAGATGTTCTTTTGGAGTTACATAACATAACATAGAAGTCCCATACCAACCAGCCATTGCTGCTCCAATAGCACTTGATATATGGTCATAACCAGGAGATATATCTGTTACCAATGGTCCAAGTACATAAAAGGGGGCTTCTGAACATTCCTCCATTTGCTTTCTCACATTAAACTCAATTTGATCCATAGGTACATGCCCAGGACCCTCAACCATCACTTGAACATTATGTTCCCATGCTCTTCGAGTAAGCTCTCCTAAGGTCTTCAATTCTGCTAACTGAGCATCATCAGAAGCATCATGCAAACATCCAGGTCTAAGTGAATCACCTAGAGAAAACGTACAATCATATTTCTTAAAAATCTCACAAATATCATCAAACCTTGAATAGAGAGGATTTTGCTTAAAATGGTGTAACATCCATTGTGCTAAAATCCCCCCTCCTCTACTTACAATTCCAGTAATTCTACCTTTTACTTTTGGCAAATGCTCTATTAGTAATCCTGCATGAATAGTTTGATAATCAACGCCCTGTTGGCAATGTTTTTCAATTATATGAAGAAAATCGTCTTCAGTGAGTCTATCTATTGAGCCATGGACACTTTCTAAAGCTTGATAAACGGGAACTGTTCCTATTGGAACGGGAGATTCATGAATAATGGCTTGCCTTACTTCATCTAAATTTACTCCTCCGGTAGAAAGATCCATAACCGTATCAGCGCCATATTTAACGGCTAGCTTAAGCTTCTCTACTTCTTCATTGATATCACTTGCATTAGGGGAAGCACCAATATTTGCATTAACTTTACATCTAGAAGCAATACCTATTGACATTGGCTCAAGATTCAAATGATTAATATTAGCTGGAATGATTAATCGTCCTCTTGCCACTTCTTCCATTATTAATGAAGCAGGCAGATTTTCTTTTTTAGCAACAAAGTCCATTTCTTCAGTGACATATCCGTTCCTCGCAAAATTCATCTGAGTTACATTATCTTTTCCAAGGCGAGGCTTAATCCAAGAACTTCTCATAACTAGTAATTTTTAAAAGTGTTATTACTAAAGTTTGATCAAATTTCCACTTCCCTGTATCAGGATTCATGATTCAGGTTCAAAGGGTATGATCTCAGCTAAGTTAAAATTCTTAGCACCCCTAGTATTTATTTATTAATAGCTCTTTTCTAAAAAATAGTCATCACATATTGCTTAAAAATAAATAAAGTATTTTTATTTCACTTTTTGATAAGACTTAATTTTCTTTAAAATACTCTTCCTATCCAATTTTCTCCTTACATCTTTCTCCAAAATAATTGAGATCCCCATTAAGCCAATAGGCAAATAAAAAATCTTCTTTGTATTATCCCTTAATATTAAACCAATAGCAGATATAAGGATCATGAAAGGAGCCACAAAAGATAAAATCAATCCTTTCTTAATTTTCATTTATCTACTTTATTAAGTATTTTATTGTTTAATTTTACTATGGATTCTGTTATTACTTTAATTCCAACAGCAATAGCTCTTTCATCTGGATTAAATTTGGAACTGTGTAATGGAGGGCATCCATTTGAACCAGAAACACCTAATCTAAACATAGCTCCAGGGATCTCATGCAAGAACTCCGCAAAATCCTCAGCACCTAATGATGGTTTTTGTAATTCGATAACATTTTCTTGACCCAAAACCTTAATTCCCGAATCTCTGAGAACTTTATTAATTTCATAATTATTATTAACTGGAGGTGTAATTTCTCTAAATATTACTTTTGCATCAGCTCCGAAACTATTAACTAATGAAGAGATATTATCATCAAGCCAATTACCAATATTCTTAAATAATTTAAGATTAGTGCATCTAACAGTACCAATTAAATTGACCTTTTCCGCAAGTACATTGAATGCATTGCCACCATTAATTTTACCAAAAGTTATGACTACAGGATCCAAAGGGTCTAACTTCCGTGTAATTAATTCTTGAACTCCCGAGATAACTTTAGAGGCCACCCAAATAGCATCAACCCCTTCATGAGGGCGAGCACCATGGCCTGATTTCCCTTTAATCTCTACCTTGAGTTCTCCAGCGGCAGCAGTTAAACTTCCTTCTTTAATCCCAATAGTCCCTACCAATAAATCGGGGTAGACATGAAGACCTAAAATATGAGTTAAACCATTAGTTGCACCATCTTTAATCATCCATCTAGCTCCACTAGCAATTTCTTCAGCGGGCTGAAAAATTATCCTAGTGCCAAAATTAAGGTTTAAATCCTTAACAATTTTTGCTACACCCAACCCAATCGATATATGCAAATCATGGCCGCACGCATGCATAACACCATCTACTTTTGAAGCAAAACTTAATTTAGTCTCTTCAAATATTGGTAACGCATCCATATCCACTCTTAAGCCTATAATGCCTTTATCCAACGGGCCGAAATCAGCTATAACTCCAGTCCTACCAATAGACTCAGTAACATTCCAACCAATATTTTTTAAATAACCACTTATCAAAATAGCTGTTTGATTTTCCAGTCCACTTAATTCTGGATGTGCATGGATATGTCTTCTTAAATTAATTAATTCATCATTAAACGAATCAATTTTTTTAAAAAAC